>JBJMQX010000078.1:0-16374 GCA_045802455.1 Phenylobacterium sp.
GCGCGACCGCCCCGCAGGCCGCTGGCGTGATCCACACCGACTTCGAGAAGGTCTTCATCCGCGCCGAGTCCATCGCCTATGGCGACTACGTCAAGCTGAAGGGCGAGGCCGGCGCCCGCGAGGCCGGCAAGATGCGCTCCGAAGGCAAGGAGTATGTCGTCCAGGACGGCGACGTGATGAACTTCCGGTTCAACGTTTAGGGAGGCAGACAGATGGCCGAGACGATCAAGATCGCCGGCGCGGACGGCTTCGAATTCTCCGCCTACCACGAGCCGGCGTTCACGCCGCGCAAGGGCGGGGTGATCGTCATCCAGGAGATCTTCGGCATCGACCAGCACGTCCGCGCCGACGTCGAGCGCTGGGCCAAGATGGGCTACGAGGCGATCGCGCCCGCCCTCTTCGACCGCCGCGAGCCCGATTTCCACGCCCATCACGACGACGCCGGCATCAAGGCCGGGGTGGCCCACGCCATGGGCACTCCGCTCGACCAGGCGCTGGGCGACATCGCCGCCTGCCGCGACTTCCTGAAGAGCCGCGGCGAGAAGGTCTGCGTCGTCGGCTACTGCTATGGCGGCTCGCTGGCCTGGCTGGCCTCAACCCGCCTCGATGGCATCTCGGCGGCCTCCAGCTACTACGGCAGCCTGGTCAAGCAGTTCGCCGCCGAGAGCCCGAAGGCGCCGGTGATCGTCCACCTGGGCCGCACCGACCCCGGCATACCGGCCGACGAGGTCGCTGCGACGGTGGCGGAGCACAATGCCGACGTGCCGGTCTACATCTACGAAGGCGCCGGGCACGGATTCAACAACCAGAGCCCCGAGCGCTACAACGCCGAAGCCGCCGACCTCGCCCGACACCGCACGCTCGAGCTGTTCGACGCTGCGTGAGCGCAGCCATGGGCGAGACCGTCCAGCTCCGCAGCGCCAGGGACGGCTTCCAGTTCGACGCCTGGCATGAGCCTCAGCGCGAGGCGCGCCGCGGCGGCCTGGTGATCTGCCACGCCATCTGGGGCGTCACGCCGCATCTGCGCGGCCTCGCATCGGAATACGCCGAGCGCGGCTACGAGGTCATGATCCCCAGCCTCTTCGACCGCTTCCAGCGCGGCTTTCCCGAGCAGGACGTCGATCCGGCGCGCCTCGCCCACCAGCTCGCGCTCGGCAAGCGCACCGACTGGGGCCTGCAGACGCTGGACCTGGTGCAGGCGACCATCGACGCCCTGCAGCCGCCGGTTTTCCTGATGGGCTTCTGCTTCGGCGGCACGACGGCCTGGCTGGCGGCCGCGCGCTGCACCGGCCTGGCCGCGGTCGTGAGCTACTACGGCGGCAACATCGTCGACCATCTGGCCGAGACGCCCAAGGTCCCGACCATCCTGCACCTCGGGCGCAGGGACGAGACCATCCCTCGGGCCGCCATCGAGGCGATCCGCGAGGCGCACCCGGACCTGCCGGTCTTCGAGTACGACGCCGGCCACGCCTTCGTCGCACCCAACGGCTACGTGGCCGAAGCCGCCAACCTCTCCACCCTGCGCACCCTCGCCCACTTCACCCGCCACAGCGGCGTCAGGACCGAGGCCTAGCCCTTCTCCACGATCTGCTCGCGCACGTCCGGCGTCTGTTCCAGCGCGCGCACCAGGATCGCCTGGGCGGCCAGGATACCGATGCCGGCGGCATAGCAGGCGAACACGTTGACTCCGACCTGTCCGGTGGCCGCCGCATGGCTCACCTGGCGCCAGATGAAGAGACCGGCGCCCAGCAGCAGGCCGATGCCCACCACCACCGACCCCGGCGTCTGACCGAACCCCGCCTGGAAGCTCAGCCAGACGTACTTGGCAAGCCAGCGCTTCAGCGGCGCGATCAGCAGCGGGATGCCCAGCGAGAAGCCTAGGAAGGCCGCTGGCCAGAGCAGCGTCCACCGCAGCACCATGGCCTCGCCGCCGGGCAGGCGGCCGACCGCGTTCACGACGGCGGCGGCGTAGATCAGGCTGGCGGCAGCGACCGTCAGATCCTGCATGCGCTTGAAGTTCCGCCAGGCGGGGATGAAGGCCATGGACGCAACTTAGGAAGCGGTTTGGGCAGGCGTAAGGCGAGGCGTCGCCGCTGGCCCCGGCGTCGGCTAGGCTCGGCGGCGCACGTGACTCGCACCCTCCTCCTCGCCGCCTGCCTGGGCGGCCTCTCCGGGCCTGCCGCCGCCGGCGAAACCGCCTGCTGGTTCGAGAACAACGTGGTCGTGGTCGCCGCCGAGGTGATGGGCGTCTCCGGAGACTTCATCCTCGACACCGCCACACCGCACACCCAACTCGGCGACAGCCAGGCGCAGACCGCCGGCTATGCCGAGACCGCGCTCACCGGCGAGGTGCGGGTCGCGGGACTGGTGCTGGCCGCCCGGCCGGTGGCGGTGGCCAACCTCGACATGCGTACGGGCGCCTTGCCCACGCCGATCGCCGGCGTGATCGGCGCCGACGTGCTCCGCGACTACGTGCTGGACGTGAGCTTCGCCCCCTGCCGGGTAGCCCTCAGGACCTCGGGCCAGGCGGGACCTTTCCCAAGCCGCGTCACTCTGCCCATCGCCTGGACCGCCGATCGGCCGGTTGTCGACGCCACCGTCTCGGACGGCACACGAACGCTGACCGGAGCCTTCACGCTCGCCACGGGCGGCGACACCGCCGTGCGCCTCAGCGACGCCCTCGCCGCCGCGCCCGGCGCGGCCAAGCCGAAGGAGCTCTATCCCTACGGCGTGCTCTTCCCCCACCTGCGAGCGCTGTCGTTCGCTGGAAGTTTTTCAGAAAACCTTGCCGCCGGCCTGGTCGCGGCCGAGGACCCAGGGCTCGCCGGCGAACTCGGGACCCCGCTGCTTTCCCGCTGGCGCCTGCGCTTCGACTTCCCGCGCAGCCGGCTGCTACTCGCCGAAACGAAGAAGGGCCCGGCGCAAGCCGAGGCTCCTGATGTCGGGGGCGCGTGCGCTAGTGCGCCACGTTCTTCCAGACCTTCTTGTAGCTGAACCACAGCAGCACCGAGAAGATCAGCAGGTAGATCATGGCGCCAAGGCCGAAGGCCTTGCGCTCCTCCATCTTGGGTTCCGCGGCCCAGGCCAGGAAGGCGGCCACGTCATAGGCCTCCTGCTTCACGGTCGAAGGCTTGCCGTCGTCGAAGGTCACCTTGCCGTTGGCCAGCGGCGGCGGCATGGCCAGGAAGCCGCCCTCCGGAACCTTGTGGCCCGGCGCCATCGACGAGGTCATGTCGCCCGGCATGTAGGGGTTGTAGTACTTGCCCGGCGGCACGCTCATGCCGGCGGGCGGGTTCCGGAAGCCGGTCAGGATCGAATAGATGTAGGCCGGCCCGCCCTCGCGCGCCTTGGCCATCACCGACAGGTCCGGCGGGACCGCGCCGCCGTTCGAGCCGCGGGCGGCGTACTCGTTGGCGAACGGGTTCGGGAACTTGTCGGCCGGCAGGCCGGGGCGCTGGATCGCATCTCCCGTGTCGGTGTCGATGTCCTTGATCTGGATGTCGTGGGCCAGCGACTTCACGACCGGGTTGTCGTTGGGGTTCGGGTACTTCGGGTCGTAGAACGGCCCGCCCTTCTGGCCCAGGTTGCGGAAGTACATCAGGTTCATCGAATGGCAGGCGGAACAGACCTCTCGATAGACCTTGTAGCCGCGCTGCAACTGTTCCTTGTCGAACTTGCCGAACGGCCCCTCGTAGGACCAGTGGACGTCCGCCGGCTCCGCGCGCGTGGTGGCGGCGAACGCCGGCCCCGCGATCAAGGCCAGGCCGAGCGCCGCGAGCGTCAGTTTCCGCAGCATTCCGCTCAACCCCTCTTTTCAGGCGACGCCACGGAGCCCACGGGCGCGGCGGCGGGATGCGACAGGACGGGCGCGGAGATCGACTCCGGAACCGCCAGCGGCGTCTCGGTCAGGCCGAGCACTGGCGTGATGATCCAGAAGTAGACGAAGTAGTAGAGCGCCGAGACCCGCGACAGCCAGACGAAGCTGTTGAGATCGGCGTCCAGCAACTGCGGGCCGGAAACGCGCGGGATCACCGGGTCGTCCGGTGCGTGCGCCCCGCAGTAGCCCAGCGCCAGGCAGGCCAGGATGAAGATGAAGAAGTAGATCCGCGCCGTCGGCCGGTAGCGCATCGAGCGCACCTTCGAGGTGTCGATCCAGGGCAGCACGAACAGGGTGGCGATGGCGCCGAACATGGCGATCACGCCCATCAGCTTGTTCGGCAGGGCCCTGAGGATCGCGTAGAACGGCAGGAAGTACCACTCGGGCACGATGTGCTGCGGCGTCACCAGGGGGTTGGCCTGGATGTAGTTGTCCGCATGCCCCAGGGCGTCGGGTATGTAGAAGACGAAGACCGCATACATCAGCAGGAAGACCGAAATCGCGAAGCCGTCCTTCACCGTGTAGTACGGATGGAAGGGCACCGTGTCCTGCGGCGACTTCACGTTCACGCCCACCGGATTATTGTTGCCCGGCACGTGCAGCGCCCAGATGTGCAGGCCGACGACGCCGGCGATCATGAACGGCAGCAGGTAGTGCAGGCTGAAGAAGCGGTTCAGCGTGGGGTTGTCGACGGCGAAGGCGCCCCAGAGCCATGTGCGGATCGGCTCGCCGATGATCGGGATCGCCCCGAAGAGGTTGGTGATCACCACCGCCCCGTGGAAGCTCATCTGGCCCCAGGGCAGGACGTAGCCCATGAAGGCCGTCGCCATCATCAGCAGGTAGATGACGCAGCCCAGGATCCACAGCACCTCGCGCGGCGCCTTGTAGGAGCCGTAGTAGAGATTGCGGAACATGTGGATGTAGACCGCGATGAAGAACATCGACGCCCCGTTGGCGTGCATGAACTGGATCAGCCAGCCGTAGTTCACGTCGCGGCGGATGCGCTCCACCGAGTTGAACGCCATCTCCACGTTGGGGATGTAGTGCATCGCCAGGATGATGCCGGTGACGATCTGCACGCCCAGCATCACCGCCAGCACACCCCCGAAGGTCCACCAGTAGTTCAGGTTCTTCGGCGTCGGGAAGGTGACGATGGTGTCGTTGGCGAACCGCAGGATCGGCAGCCGCATGTCCAGCCAGCGCTCGAAGCCCGTCTTCGGCTCGTAGGTCGAGTGTCCGCTCATCTGATCAGCCCACCTTGACCTTGGTGTCGGAGAGGAAGCTGTAGTCCGGCACTTCGAGGTTCTTCGGGGCCGGGCCTTTCCGGATCCGACCCGAGGTGTCGTAGACCGAGCCGTGGCAGGGGCAGAGCCAGCCGCCGTACTCGCCGCCCTGGAAGGTCGGCACGCAGCCCAGGTGGGTGCAGACGCCGATCAGGATCAGCCACTGCGGCTTGCCGGGCTTGTGGCGCTGCTCGTCGGTCTGCGGGTCGCGCAGGTCGGCGTGGTCGTCCTTGATGGCTTCCTGGATTTCCTTGGCCGTGCGGTTCCTCACGAACAGCGGCTTGCCGCGCCACTTGACCACCACCTGCTGACCCTCGGCCACCTTGGAGAGGTCGAACTCGATCGAGGCCAGCGCCAGCGTGTCGCCGGCCGGGTTCATCTGGTCGATGAACGGCCAGGCCAGCCCGCCAACGATACCCAGCGCGGCGACGCCCGTGGCGATGTGGATGAAGTCTCGACGGTTCGGGTCGTCACCCTGGACATGCGGATCGACCGCGACGGTGTCAGACACCTACAGCTACCCTTCGTTTCGAGCGCCCAGAGGTGGAAAGGGCGCCCAGCTTTTGGACCCTCCCAGAGGCTCTGGTAAGGGCCGTATCATCAGGTCGGTCCCGGCGGGCGCGTCCGTGGGAAGTCGTTCGCGTACGTCACGCGAAGCGGCTCCCTGCGATTCGACTTCCCAGCCCCGGCTCAACCGTCGCGGATCGCTTAGAATGCGTTTGGCCCTTTTTCAACCGGACATTCCGCAAAACCTCGGCGCCGCAATCCGGCTGGGCGCCTGCCTGGGCGTGCCGGTGGACGTGATCGAGCCCTGCGGCTTCCCGGTTTCGGACAAGGCCATCGCCCGCGCCGCCATGGATTATGCGCGGATCGCCGACGTCACGCGACACGCCTCCTGGAGCCATTTCCGCACGGAGTCCGAGAGCAGAAGGGCGCGTCTGGTGCTGTTCACGACCAAGTCCGCCGAGCCGTTCCACCGCTTCGGCTTCCGCGCCGACGACGTCCTGCTGTTCGGTCGCGAGAGCGCCGGCGTCCCCGACGAGGTGCACGAGGGCGCCGATGCGCGGCTGGTGATTCCGCTGGTCCCCGGCGCCCGCTCGCTGAACGTCGTCACCGCCGCGGCCATGGCGCTCGGCGAAGGTTTGAGGCAGATCAACGCCTTCCCGACCGCCGCTCCGGCAACACCGCGATCATGACCAACATCACTCCCGAGATCGAAGAGCGGCGCAACCGCGCCAAGGCGTGGTTCGAAGCCCTGCAGCAGAGGATCGTGGCCGAGCTCGAGCGCCTGGAGGACGAGGCGCCGGCCGAGCTCTATCCCGAGCCGGCCGGCCGCTTCGAGCTGCGCCCCTGGACCCGCGAGACGGGCGTCGGTGGCGGGATCGGCGGCTTCTTCAAGGGACGTCTTTTCGAGAAGGCCGGCATCCACACCTCCGCCGCCACCGCGAAGTTCTCGCCGGAGATGGCCGCCACCATGCCGGGCGCCGACCAGGATCCGTCCTACGTCTCGGCCTCGATCAGCCTGATCATCCACCCGGTGAGCCCGCGCGTGCCCACGGTGCACATGAACACCCGCTTCCTCTCGACGGCGGTGAGCTGGTTCGGCGGCGGCGCCGACCTGACGCCCATGCTGGACGAGCAGCGCAGCCAGGAGGCCGACGACGCCCGGCTCTTCCACGCCGCCATGCAGGCCGCCTGCGACGCCTTCGATCCCGAATGGCACCCGAAGTACAGGGCC
This sequence comes from Phenylobacterium sp., assembly GCA_045802455.1. Classification (GTDB taxonomy): domain Bacteria; phylum Pseudomonadota; class Alphaproteobacteria; order Caulobacterales; family Caulobacteraceae; genus Phenylobacterium. The sequence continues at coordinate 6,899 of JBJMQX010000078.1, forward strand.
TGGTGCGACGAGTACTTCTACCTGCCGCACCGCAAGGAGACCCGCGGCGTCGGCGGCATCTTCTACGACCGCCACGACAGCGGCGACTTCGAGCGCGACTTCGCCTTTACCCGGGCGGTGGGCGAGGCCTTCCTGGAGGTCTATCCGAAGATCGTCCGCCACCGCATGAACGAGCCCTGGACCGACGAGGACCGCTACGAACAGCTGGTCCGCCGCGGCCGCTATGTGGAGTTCAACCTGCTCTACGACCGCGGCACGATGTTCGGCCTGAAGGCCGGCGGCAACATCGACACGATCCTGTCCTCGATGCCGCCGCTGGCAGCCTGGCGCTAGCTCAGCGCGCTCCAGGCGCCCGCCAGCAGCGCCTGCAGGTCGGTATGCTCGGTGGCGGCCTGGGCGGAGAGGCCGAGCGCCAGCGCGGCTGTGGCGCTGGCGGCGACGATCAGCAGTTTCCAGCGAAGCATGGCGCGGTCCCCGGTTTGAACGCCATCAACCCGCGGGCGCCGGCCTACGTTTCCTGGGCCAGGAAATTCTTGATCCAGCCGCCGACGCGAGCCCGGTCGTCGGGGCCGGCGTAGGTCGCGACGGCCTGCGTCGCCTGGTCCGGTGTCAGCGGTCCATCGCGGCGGGTCTCGATCAGGGCGATGGCGTAGGCGGGGTCGAACTCCGGGTGCGGCTGCATCGAGATCGCCCGCTCGCCGGGCCAGATCAGGGCCGCGAACGGCGTGAACTCGCTGGCCGCCCAGACCTCCGCGGCCGGCGGCTTCTCGACCACCTGGTCCTGGTGCGACGCCGGAAGGCGGATCGTCTCGGCCCCATCCATCCAGGGCTCATGTAGCAGCACACGGTACTCGTTTTCGCCGACGCCCCAGCCCTTGGGCGACTTGATCACCCGGCCGCCGAACGCCTGCGCCATCAGCTGGTGACCCAGGCAGACGCCGACCAGCGCCGCCTTGCCCCTGGCCTGCCGTAGGAAATCCATGGTCTCGCCGATCCATGGTTCCGGATCGTAGGCGCCGGCCGCACCGCCGGTGATGAGGTACGCGTCGCACGCGGTGGGACTCTTCGGCAGCTCGCCCTCGTCGGCCGCAAACGTCCGCCACTCGAAGGCATCCTCGCCCAGCAGCCGCATGAACATGTCGGGATAGGTCCCGAACTGCGGGATGCAGGCTCGCGGCGGGCGGCCGGTCTTCAGGATCCCAACCTTCAAAACGCCATCCCCTGCACGACCGCCTTCAGCTTCTCCACCGCCGAGAGCTTGTCGTCGATGAAGTCGTGGTCGATCCACCAGTCCTCCACCTCGCGCAGCACCTGGCCCACCAACGGGCCCTTCGGCGCGCCTGCGGCGATCACGTCCTCGCCCGTGAGCGGGAACGCCGGCGCCGTCCACCCCTCAGCCAGCGCGATCATCCCGCGCCACTGCATCGTCTGCGCGGTGCCCGGCGCGCGCGCCCAGGCCAGCTTGGCGCGGTCGCGGAACGCCCCCGGCCCGCTACGATAGACGGCCCGGCGGATCTCCCGCGGACTCATCCAGCTCTTCAGCTCCGGCGTCGGCGAGAGCGCCGCGGAGATCCGGTCGCGCTCGGCGTTTGAGAGCCGCAGCCGCTCAGCCAATTTTGCCGCGCCGAGCTGATCGTCCGGCAACAGGGCGGCTAGCCGCAGCACGGCGTCGGTCTCGAAGAGCTGGTCCTCCTCGATGGCGACCAGCGCCTCTAAGCGGGCGACGTCGATCGGCGCCGGCAGCACCTCACCCAGCACGCCGGTGCGGACCATCAGCGCCACGCTCTCGCGCGGATCGGGCGCCGCCAGCAGCTTCAAGAGCTCCTTGGAGACCCGCTCGGGCGACAGCGTCTTGAGCTGGCCCCTGGCGCTCTCGCAGGCCGCCAGCGCGGCGGCGTCGGCCGGGCCGGAGCCGTACCAGGCCAGGAACCGGAAGAACCGCAGGATGCGCAGGTAGTCCTCGGCGATCCGCTCGCCGGCCTCGCCCACGAAGACGATCCGTCCGGCCCGCGCGTCGGCGACGCCGTGCCCGGTCGGATCGTAGATCGTCCCGTCGCGACAGGCATAGAGGCTGTTCAGCGTGAAGTCCCGCCGCCGGGCGTCCTCGCCCCATTCGGCGGTGAAGGCCACCACGGCGCGGCGGCCGTCGGTGGAGACGTCCCGGCGCAGGGTGGTGATCTCGAACGGCTGGCTCTGCGAGACCGCCGTCACCGTGCCGTGCTCGACCCCGGTGGGCACGGCCTTCAGCTTCGCCGCCTTCAGCGCCGCGGTGACCGCGTCGGGCGTCAAGCGCGTGGCGATGTCGATGTCGTCGACGGGCCGTCCGATCAGGGTGTTGCGCACGCAGCCGCCCACGAACCGCGCGCAGTCCGCACCGCCGGCCGCCTCAAGCGCGTCCATCACCGCCGCCGTCGCCGGCGCGGTCATCCAGGGGCGCTGGCCGAGGCTTTCAGGATGGGGCGTCTCGGTCATCGCTTCTCGAAGTGTCCAGCGGTCACCGCTCCGCCCGGCGTGGCTTCGCCGGGCACATAGCGGTCGTTGCGGTTGTCCCTATGGAAGACCACCGTGCCGATCAACGACAGAGCCACCAGCACAGCGCCTGCGGCGAATAGCCAGGGCCAGGGCGTCGAGCCCATCGCCCGCCCCGTCCGCCTAGCCCAGGCGCCCCAGAGGAACCAGGCCACGAACGGCAGGGCGACCAGCGCCGCCCTAAGCGCGACGACCCTAAGCAACGGCGGCCCCGTAGAGCCGGTCGTAGAGCGCCCGCAGCATCCCCGCCGTCGCCCCCCAGATGAACCGGTCCTCGTGGGTGTAGGCGTAGAACCGCCGCTTCTCGCCGGTCGGCAGCTCGCGCTCGTGCTCCTCCAGGTTGGCGGGGTCCATCAGGAAGCCGAACGGCGTCTCGAAGATGTCGGCCACCTCGTGCGGGTTGGGCTCCAGCGTGAAGCCCGGCGTCACGAAGCCGACCACCGGGGTGATCAGGAAGCCGGTGCCGGTGCGGTAGGGCGTCGAGAGGCCCGCCAGGCTCACGTGGCTGGGGTGAAGACCGATCTCCTCCTCCGCCTCGCGGAGCGCCGTCTGCCAAGCGGTCTCACCCGGATCGCGCCGGCCGCCCGGAAACGCCACCTGGCCGGTGTGCTGGCGCAAGGTGTCGGCCCGCCGCGTCAGGATGACGGAAAGGCCCGCCTCGCGCTCCACCAGCCCGACCAGCACCGAGGCGGGCGTCAGCGGCCCGTCGACCGCGCCCTGCCAGCCGCCGGGCGTCAGGTCGAAGTCGGAGCGCAGCGGCGCCCCGTCCACCGGCGCGTGCTCGTCCAGCGGGTCCAGGTGGCGGGCGATCCAGCTCCGCAGGTCGTGCGGTTGCGCGGGCGCGTTCACGCGGCGTGCGCTCCGGCCGGGCCCAGCGGGAACCACGCGCCATTCGACTCGACGCCCAGCTCAGGCCCGTCCGAGGTCGGCCGCTCCTCGGCCATCTCAACCAGCTCGTAGAACACCGGCCGGCTGATCAGCGCCTCCAGGCCTCGCCGCACGTGCAGGTACGGCCTGGGCTCGCCGTCCTCGCCCGCCTCCACGCGGATGGCGTTCTCCGGCCCCGCCTCCACCTCGTCGCCGACGTTAGTGAGGAACTTCAGCGCCTCGCCCTGCCGGTCGACGCGTACGGCCAGGAACGGCGCGTCCTCCACCGTGATCTTCATCTTCTCGACGGGCGTGACGAGGTAGATTCCGTCGGAGTCCTTGCGCAGCACCGTGGAGAACAGGCGCACCAGCGGCTCGCGGGAGATCCGCGCGCCCTCGTGCACCCACGAGCCGTCCTTCCGGATGACGATATCGATCTCGCCGCAGTGCGCCGGGTTCCACAGGTGCACCGGCGGCAGGCCTCGACCGGGCGCCTGCTTCGCGGCCGCGATCACTCCGTCCAGGCCCGCCTTGCCGTCCGCCATGGCGGTGAAGGTAGGCGTCGCCGCATCCCGCCTCAAGCGGCCGTGACGAGCCCCGCCAGCGGCTCGGCGTCCAGGATGAGGCCGCGCGCCAGCACCCTCCGGTGGTCGACCGGCCCGGGCATCACCACCTCGCGGGCCATGGCGCCGGAGAACCCGACCCGGCCGAAGTAGGGTTCGTCGCCGACCAGCAGCACGTGGGTCTCGCCGGCGGCCCGGGCCATCTCGCAGGCGCGTTGGATCAGCCGCTGGCCAAACCCGGCGTTGCGCTCGCCCTGCTCCACCGCGAATGGCCCGAGGAACATCACCGGCTGGCCGCCGACCCGCACCCGCCACATCCGCGCACAGCCCAGGATCCGATCGCCCGTCTTGTCGTCGGGGGCCCAGGCCACCGCCGACAGTTCCGGCGCGAAGGTGGCGAACTCGCGCACCCGCTCGGAGACCTTGGTGAACCGGCCGGGCCCGAAGGCGCGCGCGATCAGCGCGTCCACCAGCGGGCCGTCCTGCGGCGTCTCGGGACGGATGGCGAGCGCCGGGACGGGCTCAGCGGAAACGGCCATGGACATGTGAACTCGACGAAGGAAGCGACGGGGCCGGAAACGCGCGAACGCGCATCCGGAGGCGGATCAGCAGGCGCAGTCTGCGCGGCCGGTTCGTCGAAGGCGTCGCATCGGAGGCAAGGCCCAGTGGTCGAAGGGCGCGCAAATAGGGCCATTGCGCCGGCAGGTCAACGTTGCGGCCGCCCCTCCCATCCGCGTCCTCCTCCCCTTGTGGGAGGAGGCCCCTCGAACAGGAGCCCACCGTTGCAGCCGAGCGCGACGCAGGGCAGGTTCGCCGCCGAACCATGGCCGAGACCTCGACGCCCCTCCCGCCGCCCTCGGCCCGCGAGCTGTTGAAGGAACGCGACTACCTCGTGTTCTGGATCTCGCGCTGGACCGGCAGCTTCGCCGCCCAGATCCAGAGCGTGGCGATGGGCTGGCAGATGTACGCCATCGCCCGGACCACCCGCTCGGTGCCCGAGAGCGCCTTCCTGGTGGGCATGATCGGGCTCGCCGCCTTCCTGCCCGTCTTCCTGCTCACCCTGCCGGCCGGCGAGACCGCCGACCGCTACGACCGCAAGAAGGTGCTGCTGTGGTGCTTCGCGGGCGAGATCGCCAGCGTGCTCACCCTGGCCGTGGCGACCTGGCAGGGCTGGGCCAGCGTGCCGCTGCTGCTGGTGATCGCCGCCCTGTTCGGCGCGGCCCGCGCCTTCTTCGCGCCGGCCAACACCGCGCTCGGGCCGATGCTGGTCCCGCGGCGCCTGCTGCCGCGCGCCATCGCCTGGAATTCGCTGGCCTGGCAGACCGCTTCGATCATCGGGCCGGCGGCCGGGGGCCTGCTCGTGGCCCATTCCACCGCGCTCGCCTATTTCAGCACCTTCGGCCTCTACGTCGTCTCGGCGCTGGCCGTGCTGGCCATCCGAAAGGACGCCCGGCCCAACGTCAGCCCCGGCTCGCGCTGGACGCTGATGAAGCAGGGTCTGGCCTACGTCTGGCATGAGAAGATCGTGTTCGGCGCCATCTCGCTGGATCTCTTCGCAGTGCTCCTGGGCGGGGCCACCGCGCTGCTGCCGGTGTTCGCCAGAGATGTGCTGGTGATCCCCGAGGGCGAGGTCAGCGTGCTGGGCCTCAGCTTCACCTTCACCCGCGAGATCGCGTTCGGCATCCTGCGCTCGGGGCCGGCGATCGGGGCGACCGCCGTGGCGCTCACCCTCGCGGTCAGGCCGATCCATCAGAAGGCCGGCGTGTTCATGTTCTCCGGGGTGGCGGTCTATGGCGTGGCGACCTGCGTCTTCGCGCTTTCCAAGAACATGTGGCTGTCGCTCGTGGCGCTGGCCGTGCTGGGCGGCGCCGACATGCTCAGCGTCTACGTCCGGCAGACCCTGGTGCAGTTGGTCACCCCCGACCCGATGCGCGGCCGGGTCGCGGCGGTCTCGTCGGTGTTCATCGGCGCCTCGAACGAGCTCGGCGAGTTCGAGAGCGGGGTCGTGGCGCGGTTCCTGGGCCCGGTGGGCGCGGCGCTCTTCGGCGGTATCGGCGCCCTGGTGGTCACCGGCCTCTGGTCACAGCTCTTTCCCGCCTTGCGCAAGGCCGACCGCCTCGAATAACTGTCGGCCCTATTGGTTTAGGGAGATAGGTCCATGGGCGCATTGGAAGGCAAGGTCGTGCTCGTCACGGGTGGCGGCAACGGCATCGGGCGCGATTGCGCCCTCATCGCGGCGCAGGAAGGCGCCAAGGTCCTGGTCAACGACCTGGGCGGTGGCCTCAAGGGCGAGGACGAGGGGTCCGCAGGTCCGGCCGAGGCCGTGGCCCAGGAGATCCGCGCCGCCGGCGGTGTGGCCGCCTCCAACTCCGAGAGCGTCACCAACTTCAAGGCCGTGCAGGCCATGGTCGAGCAGGCCCGCGACGAGCTCGGCGGCCTGCATGCGGTGATCAACCCCGCCGGCATCCTGCGCGACGTGATGTTCCACAAGATGAGCGAGGACGACTGGGACCGAGTCATCGACGTGCACATGCGCGGCTCGTTCAACGTGGCGCGCGCCACCATCGAGCTCTTCCGCGAGCAGAACGACGGCGCCTACATGTTCTTCACCTCGACCTCGGGCCTGTTCGGCAACATCGGCCAGGCGAACTACGGCGCGGCCAAGATGGGCATCGCGGGCCTCTCGCGGATCATCGCCATGGAGGGCGCGCGCAACAACGTGCGGTCCAACTGCATCGCCCCGGTCGCCTGGACCCGCATGACCCAGTCCGTGCCGATCAAGGACGAGGCCGCCGCTGCGCGCCGCAAGGTGATGGCCGAGAAGATCCGCCCCGACCAGCCGGCCCGCTTCTCGGTGGCCCTGGTCTCGCCGGCCGCGGCCTCGGTCTCCGGCCAGATCTTCGGCGTCTCCGGCGAGAACATCATCCTCTACTCCCAGCCCCGGCCGATCGAGACCTGCTCGAAGGGCGAGGGCGAGAGCTGGACGGTGGACTCCATCCTCAAGGAAGCCGTGCCGAAGATGGCGCCCAAGTTCTTCGACCTGAACCGCGCCCCCATGGCCGGCAGCCAGAACAACCAGCAGCAGCAGAAGCAGCCGGCTTAGAGAGGCGCCCCGGGGGCTTGCGCCCGGGGGACACGCCTAGGGAAATCAGGGCCGGAGCGCCGAGTGGCAGAACCTGCGATTCAGCGCCTCGCGCCCCACCCTGACCACCCTTGCCAGGCGGTGACCGAGATCCGCGTCGAGGCGTCCCGGCCGCAATCGGGCCAGCTCGCCCTGACCTATTCCGTCGTCCGCGGGCCAGGCGAGCCTCTCGTCCCGCCGCCCGCCGAGCCTGCGCGCACCGACGGCCTTTGGCGCCACACCTGCCTCGAAGCCTTCATCCGCGCGCCCGACGCCGAACCCTACGTCGAGCTGAACCTCAGCCCCTCCGGGCAATGGGCCGCGTACCGCTTCGAAGCCTATCGCCACGGCATGGCGCCGCTCGACATCCCGCCGCCGCGGATCGCCTGGCGCGCGACGGCGGAAGGCTTCGAGCTCCGCGCCGATATCGACCTCGCCGGCGTCGCTGATCTCCCTCTATCTGCGGCGTGGAGCCTCGCCCTGACGGCCGTCATTGAAGAGGCGGACGGCCGCACCTCGTACTGGGCGCTTGCGCATGCGCCCGGCAAGGCGGATTTCCACGCTGAAGCGGGATTCGCGCTCGCGCTGTCCTGACCCTGCCCGGACCCTGACCTGATGAAATTCGGCATCGACCGACTGCTCGCCGACCCCGCCCTGCGCGCGCCCCTCGCGGGCCGCCGGATCGCGCTCCTCGCCCATCCGGCCTCGGTCACCGAGCGCCTCGAACACTCCATCGACGCCCTGGCCAGCCTCGGCGACCTCCAGCTCACGGCGGCCTTTGGCCCGCAGCACGGCCTGCGTGGCGACAAGCAGGACAACATGGTCGAGAGCCCGGACTTCAACGATCCGGTTCACGGCTTCCCGGTGTTCAGCCTCTACGGCGAGGTGCGCCGCCCCGCCGAGGCCATGATGCAGAGCTTCGACGTCCTGCTGGTCGACCTGCAGGACCTCGGCTGCCGAATCTACACCTTCATCACGACCCTCAGGTACGTGCTGGAGGCCACCGCGGCCCACGGCAAGGCCGTCTGGGTGCTCGATCGCCCCAACCCCGCCGGCCGCCCCGTCGAGGGCCTGACCCTGCGCCCCGGCTGGGAGAGCTTCGTGGGCGCCGGCCCGATGCCGATGCGCCACGGCCTAACCCTGGGCGAGCTCGGCCACTGGTTCATCAAGATGCTGAACCTCGACGTCGAATACCGTGTGGTCGAGATGGAGGGCTGGGCGCCGGACCAGGCTCCCGGCTACGGCTGGCCGCTGGGCGAGCGTGTCTGGGTCAACCCCAGCCCGAACGCGCCCAACCTCTGGATGGCGCGCGCCTACGCAGGCACGGTCATGCTGGAGGGCGCCACGCTGTCGGAAGGCCGCGGCACGACGCGTCCCCTGGAGTTGTTCGGGGCCCCCGACCTCGACGCGCGGGCCGTGATCGGCGAGATGCGGGGCCTGGCCCCGGCCTGGCTGGAAGGCTGCGCGCTGCGCGACATTTGGTTCGAGCCCACCTTCCACAAGCACGTCGGCAAGCTCTGCAACGGCGTGCAGGTGCATACCGAGGGGCCGGCCTACGACCACGCCGCCTTCCGCCCCTGGCGGCTGCAGGCGCTGGCGTTCAAGGCCATCCGCCGGCTCTATCCGGACTACGACCTGTGGCGCGACTTCCCCTACGAGTACGAGGTCGGCAAGCTCGCCATCGACGTGATCAATGGCGGCCCGCAACTGCGCGAATGGGTCGACGACGCCGCCGCGGCGCCGGCCGACCTCGACGCCGTCACCCGGCCGGACGAGCAGGCCTGGCGGGCCGAGCGCCAGCCCTTCCTGCTCTACTGACCATGCGCGTGCTCGGCTTCATGACCGGCACCTCGCTCGACGCCTGCGACATGGCCGTCCTGGAGACCGACGGCGAAGCGATCCAGGCCTTCGGCCCAGCCGGCGAACGCAAGCTCAGCGAAGCCACCCGCGACCTGATCCTGGAGGCCACGGCCCAGGCGCTGAACTGGCCGCGCGGCGCCCCGGACCCCGCGATCTTCGCCGAAGCCTCCGCGGCCATCGCCCGCGAGCACTTGGAAGCGGGGTACAGTTTCCTGGCGGCCAACGGCCTCGCGTGGTCGGATCTCGACCTAGTGGGTTTCCATGGCCAGACCGTCCTGCACGAGCGGCCGAAGCCCGGCCAGCCCGGGCGCACCGTCCAGCTCGGCGACGCGGCCTGGCTGGCCCAGCAAGTCGGCGTGCCGGTCGCCTTCGACTTCCGCACGGCCGACATGGCCGCGGGCGGGGAGGGCGCGCCGCTGGCCCCCATCTATCACCTGGCCCGCGCCCGGTTCTCGGGGCTCGAGCCCCCGATCGCCGTGGTCAATGTCGGCGGGGTCGCCAATCTCACCGTTTGGACCGGCGCCGACGAGATCACC
>JBJMQX010000079.1:0-8098 GCA_045802455.1 Phenylobacterium sp.
CAGCCCGGCAACGGCTGGGGCATGACCGAGACCACGGCCACCTTCACGTCGCACCTCGGCCGCGACTACCTGAACCGCCCCGACAGCGCCGGCCCGGCCGCGCCGGTGGGCGAGATGCACGTCCGCGACCCGGCCGACGGCAAGACCGTGCTGCCGCCCGGCGCGGTCGGCGAGCTCTGGTGCAAGGGCCCGCAGGTGGTGAAGGAATACTGGAACAAGCCCCAGGCCACGGCCGAGACCTTCGTCGACGGGTGGCTGCGCACCGGCGACCTGGCGCGGATCGACGAGGAGGGCTTCCTCTTCATCATCGACCGGGCCAAGGACATGCTGATCCGCGGCGGCGAGAACATCTACTGTGTCGAGGTCGAGAACGTCCTCTACGAGCATCCGGCGGTGATGGACGCGGCCCTGGTGGGCGTGCCCCACAAGACGCTGGGCGAGGAGCCCGCGGCCGTCGTCCACCTGAAGCCCGGCGGCCAGGCGACGGAGGAGGAGCTGCGCCAGCACGTCCGCGAGCGGCTGGCGGCCTTCAAGGTCCCGGTGAAGGTGGTCTTCTGGCCTGAGACCCTACCGCGCAACGCCAACGGCAAAATCCTCAAGACGGAGCTGAAGAAGGTCTTCGAGAAGGAGACCGCTTGAGCGGCCCCTACATCGTAGGCGTGGGCGGGACGCCGCGCCCGGGCTCCTCGACCGAGCGGGCCCTGGCCCTGGCGCTGCGCCAGGCGGAAGCGGCCGGCGCGCGGACCCGGCTGTTCGGCGGCGCCTTCCTCGAACGCCTGCCGCACTTCAATCCCGGACCGGCCGGCCCGAGCCCCGAGCAGGCCGAGCTGACCGAGGCGGTGCGCGAGGCCGACGGGATCATCCTGGCGACCCCCGGCTACCACGGCTCCCTCTCCGGCGTGGTCAAGAACGCGCTCGACACCCTGGAGCTGACCCGGATGGACGCGCGGCCCTATTTCGATGGCAAGCCGGTGGGCATCATCATCACCGCCGACGGCGCCCAGGCCGGCGGCACGACCTTGATGGCGGTGCGCTCGATCATACATGCCATGCGGGGCTGGCCGACGCCGTTCGGCGCCGCGCTGAACGCCTCACAGCTGTTCGACGCCGAGGGCGAATGCCGCGAGGCCAAGGACGCCTGGCAGATCACCACGGTGGCCGATCAGGTGATGGAGTTCGCCAGAATGCGGGGCGCAGGATGATGCAGGGCGCAAGATCATGAGGGCCGGCGCATGAAACGACCCTACCTGACGCCGGTCGGCGGCAGTCCTCCCCTGGACGAGGGCTTCACCGGCGCGATCTCGCCGATCGAGGAGATCCTCGAGGACGCGCGCAACGGCCGTCCTTACATCCTGGTCGACGCCGAGGACCGGGAGAACGAGGGCGACGTCATCATCCCGGCGCAGTTCGCCACGCCCGAACAGATCAACTTCATGGCCAAGCACGCCCGCGGCCTGATCTGCCTCTCGATCACCGCCGAGCGGGCGCGGACGCTGCGGCTGCCGCCGATGGCCAGCGACAACCAGTCCGGCCACGGCACCGCCTTCACCGTCTCGATCGAGGCGCGCGAGGGCGTCACCACCGGCATCTCGGCCCACGACCGGGCGCACACGGTGGCCGTCGCCATCGATCCAACCAAGGGCCCGGACGACATTGTCTCGCCGGGCCACGTCTTCCCGCTGGTGGCCAAGGATGGCGGGGTGCTGGTCCGCGCCGGCCACACCGAGGCGGCCGTCGACATCTCCCGGATGGCGGGGCTCAACCCGGCCGGCGTGATCTGCGAGATCATGAAGGACGACGGCTCGATGGCCCGGTTGCCGGACCTCGTCGCCTTCGCCCAGCTGCACGGCCTGAAGATCGGCGCCATCGCTGACCTGATCGCCTACCGCCGGCGAACTGAACGCCAGGTGGAGCGGGTGCTGGAGACGCCGTTCACCTCGACCTACGGCGGCCGCTTCCGGATGGTCATCTACCGAAACATGATCGACCAGACCGAGCATGCGGTGCTGACCAGGGGCCGCATCGAGGCCGGCAAGCCGACGCTCGTGCGCATGCACAGGGTCGATCTCGCCACCGACATGCTGGGCGCGGTCGAGGCCCGCCGGGAGTATGTGCCCAAGGCGCTGAAGGCGATGGCCGACTACGACGGGGCCGCGGTGGCGGTGTTCATCCGCGACTCCAATCCGCACTGGCTGTCGGAGCGCTATGGTCAGGCGCAGGCCGACCACTCCGGCGCCATCCTGCGCGACTACGGCATCGGCGCGCAGATCCTCATCGACCTGGGCGTGCGCGACATGCTGCTGCTCACGTCCTCGCAGACGGTGCTGCCGGGCTCGGCCGGCTATGGCCTGAGGATCCTGGGGCGCGCGCCGCTGGACTGACGCGCGCCTCGGCGAAAGTTAGCCCAGGGCGTAGCCGTCGATGGGGCCGGCGTAGTTCACCTGGTAGCCAAGGTCCTGCAGCGAGGCGACCGTCATCTTGCTGAGCGGATCGGGCAGGGCGTCAATGTAGCCGGTCATCAGCTCGTGGTTGAACAGCGCCTCCGACCAGTGCGAGCCGGCCGTGCCGGAGCCGCCGCCGGTCTCCAGCGGCACCGCCGTCGGGCCCGCGCCGATCAGAATGCCGTACTCGGCTTCCGCGTGGGCCCCCACGAAGGTGCTCCCGCTCGTCAGGTTCAGGTAGCTCCAGACCGTACCGAAGCCCACGCCGTGCAGCATCTCGTGCAGCACGATCACTCCGAATTGGCCGGTGTCGACGTAGGCCTGCGCGTCGGCGCTGTCGAACTGCATGGTCGCGGTCGCGGGCAGCGAGCCGACCGTGCGGATCGACGTCGGGCCGGACTGGCCCAGGATGCCGCCGACCCCGTCAATGGTCTTCAGTTCGGCCGTGAACAGGATGTCGTCGACGACCTGGATCCCAGCCTTCGAGATGACGGTCACGTTGGGCACGTCGCCCGTGATCAGCGAGGAGATCCGGTTCGCCGCGTCCACGAACGCCTGGTGCTCGGCGACCGTCCAGTTCGAGCCGTTGAAGTGGACCGTGACGTTGTAGGCGCTGCCCGCCACGTTGCTCGTATAGTCAGCGTAGCTGCCGCCGCCAGTCGAGGGCGGCGGAGGGCCACCGTGGCCGTTGCCGTTGCCGCCGGCCACCTTAGGGCCGCCGGTCACGGCGACTTCGCTGGTGTAGAGCGTGTCGCTGAGGTCGACGCCGGTCAGTTGCGGCGTGCTGGTCGGCAGCGTGGGCCGCAGGTCGATCCCCGGCCCGTGCGCCTGGCCGAAACCGGAATTGCCGGTCCCGTTACTGAACGACTGAAAATCGAAACGATCCGTGACGTTGTCCACAGCCGGCCCCTTCAGGCTTAAGATTCAGTCAACCTAAACCGCATTTCTTAACAAGGAAAATACATACAACTGAGTGGCGAAGACGGCGGTAACCTTAACGGGCTGAAACCCCAGTCCCGGACTGGGCATTTCTCGAAGGGATGACCCAACTCCGCATCGGCTGCTCAGGCTGGACGTACAAGGACTGGAAGGGCCCCTTCTATCCGCCGCGGACGCCGGACCGGCTGCGGCTCGAGTACTACGCGACCCGCTTCGACACCGCCGAGATCAACGCGAGCTTCTACCGCCTGCCGTCCGAGGCCATGGTCGAGGGGTGGGCGCGCCGCGCGCCGCCGGGCTTCGTCTTCGCCTGGAAGGTCAGCCGGTTCATCACCCACAACAAGAAGCTGAAGGACTGCGCCGCGCCGATCGACCTGGTGTTCGGCCGCATGGCGCCGCTGGGCGACAAGCTCGGCCCGGCGCTGATCCAGCTGCCGCCGCAGCTGAAGCGCAACGACGAGCGGCTGGCCGGCTTCCTGGACCGCCTGCCGCCCGGCCTGCGCACCGTCGAGTTCCGCCATCCCTCCTGGTACGACACGGACGTCTACCGCCTGCTGGCCGAGCGGGACGTGGCGCTCTGCATCTCCGACCACCATTCCGCGCCCTCGCCCTGGGAGGTCACCGCCTCGTGGGTCTACGTCCGCGGCCACGGGCCGGGCGGCCGCTATTTCGGGCGCTATCCCGAAGGCGAGCTCGCCCGCTGGGCCGGTCGGATCGCCGAATGGCGGGCGGCGGGCCTGGACGTCTACGCCTACTTCGACAACGACATCAAAAGCGCCGCGCCGTTCGACGCGCAGGCGCTGATCGACCTCGCCGCGGCGCGGCCTTACGGGGTCGCCTCGGCCGCATAGGGTTCCATGCGCTGAACGGTCGCAAGCGGCGCGGTGGTGGACCGTTTACCTTTTTCGTAAAGATTTGAAAGGGATGGGTTCTGGTAGAGATGCCCCAATGCCGTCCGATCCCTATTCCGCCGATGCCTTCCCCGCGGCCTATGACGCGACCGACGCGAGTTCGCTCGGCGTCACCTACCTGAACGCCGACCAGCGGGCGGCCACCGCCGACAACGGCAAGCCCAGCATGACCATCGACCAGGCGGCCAACAACCTGGTGGGCGGGGCGCCCGGCTGGTCCGGCGCGCTGGGGGTCGGCTTCACCGTGACCTACGCCTACCGGGCCACCGCGCCGGCGACCATGCCCAGCGACACCGGCGGCTTCTCGGCCTTCACCAAGGCGCAGATCGACGAGGCGGAACTGGCCATCAAGGCCTGGTCCGACGTCGCCAACATCCGATTCGTCCGGGCGGGCTCCGGCGACTTCGGCTTCACCGCCTATTCCGACAACGCCACCATCCTGTTCGGCAACTATTCGACAGGCGAGGGTGGCGCGGCCGCCTTCTCGATGTTCCCCGGCTCGACCAGCGCCACATCCAACGCCGGCGACGTCTGGGTCAATTCGACGCTCGGCTACAACCAGTCACCGACGCTCGGCAACTACGGCGGCCAAGTGCTGGTCCACGAGCTCGGCCACGCCATCGGCCTGGACCATCCGTCCGACTACAACGCCGGTCCGAACGTCACCATCACCTACTCGGCGGACGCCAGCTACTTCGAGGATAGCCGCCAGTACACGGTGATGAGCTACTTCAGCGAAACCAACACCGGCGGCAATTTCGGCGGCGTCTACTCCGCTGCGCCGCTGCTGGACGACATCGCCGCGGCCCAGCTGGAATACGGGGCCAACATGGCCACCCGCACCGGCGACACGGTGTACGGCTTCAACTCCACGGCCGGAGAGCCCTGGTACGCCTTAACCTCGGGCGCCTCGAAGGCGGTGTTCGCCGTCTGGGACGCCGGGGGCGCCGACACCCTGGACTTCTCCGGATTCGGCCAAAGCCAGTTGATCGACCTTCGCCAGGGGTTCTTCTCCAACGTCGGCGGCCTGACCGGCAACGTCGCCATCGCCAAGGGCGCCGACATCGAGAACGCCATCGGCGGCTCGGGGTCCGACTCGATCACCGGCAACGCGCTGGGCAATGCGATCCAGGGGATGTCCGGCGCCGACACAATCTCCGGCGGGGCGGGCAACGACACCATCGATGGCGGCGCGGGGACCAGCTACCTGCGCGGGGACGATGGCGACGATGTGATCACGGGCGGCTCGGTGTTCGACGACATCAACGGCAACATGGGCAACGACACGGCCCACGGGAACGGCGGCGACGACTGGGTGGTCGGCGGCAAGGACAACGACGCCCTCTTCGGCGACGCGGGGAACGACATCGTCTGGGGCAACCTCGGCGCCGACACCTTGGACGGCGGCGACGGAAACGACCAGGTCCGCGGCGGCCAGGGCGACGACGTGGTCAACGGCGGGGCCGGGAACGACTTCGTCTCCGGCGACCGCGGAAACGACACCATCTCCGGCGGGACCGGCGCCGACCTGTTCCACGGCAGCCAGGACGCCGGCGTCGACCGGGTGCTGGATTTCAACCTCGCTGAAGGTGACCGGGTGCAGCTCGATCCGGGCACGACCTACACCATCAGCCAGGTCGGCGCGGACACCGTGCTCGACATGGGCGGCGGCAACCAGATGATCCTCGTCGGCGTGCAGATGTCGGCGCTGCTGCCGAGTTCGATCTTCCTCGGCTGAGCCCGCGGCCTAGCGGTCGATCCCGTAGCGGTAGACGGCGCGCATGCCGAAATCGCCGAGGCCCGGATTGTGCCGGCCGGCCAGCTGGGCGTGGCTCTGGTGGATCCAGGACAGCTCCACGGACATCCGGTCCGTCGCCTTCCAGCCCAGCGACCACTCCGGCTCGAACAGCACCCGCGAGCCGAGGTCGAGCCTGGTGTCGATGTCGTGCTGGCGCCTGAGCGCCTCGGCCACGGTGATCCCCGCCGCGTCCGGGGACGGCAGGCGCACCGGCCCGGTGTGCACCGACAGGCCGATGCCGGGCTCGAAATAGAGCCGGGTGTCGCGAAACCACAGCCGCCACGAAAGTCCCGCCGCCAGGTAGTCGGTGCCGCCGTGGTCGTTGATCCCCGCGATCAGGTGGACATGCGGCCGGCCGACCGCGGCGAGTTCGTCCAGCGCCGCGGTGCGCACGCCGAAGACGATCTGCTGGCCGGTTTCCTTGTGGCCGATGGAGATCTGGTCGTCGATGTCGTGGGCATAGACGCCGAACATCGCCTCGCCCGCCCGCGCGGCGCCCGAAGACAGTGCGCTTGCGAGCAGAACGCCGGCGAGAGCGGTCAGGCGCGCCACGCGGCTCAGCGCGTCCCGTACATGCGGTCGCCCGCATCGCCCAGGCCCGGCAGGATGTAGCCGTGGTCGTTCAGCCGCTCGTCCACAGCGGCGGTCCAGACCGGGATCCCCGGATGGTGTCCCTGGAACTTCGACAGGCCCTCGGGCGAGGCGAGCAGGCAGGCCATGCGGATCTGCCGGGCTCCGGCCTCCTTAAGCCGGTCGACGGCGGCGATCGCGGTGTTGCCGGTGGCCAGCATCGGGTCGATGACGACCACCAGACGATCGGCGAGATCGCCCGGCGCCTTGAAATAGTATTCCACGCATTCCAGCGTCGCCGGGTCGCGGTAGAGGCCGATGTGCGCCACGCGCGCCGCCGGCACCAGTTCCAGCATCCCGTCCAGCATGCCCACGCCGGAGCGCAGGATCGGCGCGAACACCAGCTTTTTGCCGGCCAGCTGCGGCGCCGACATGGCGGTCATCGGAGTCTCGATCGCCACCGGCTCCAGCGGCAGGTCGCGGGTGACCTCGTAGCAGACCAGCACGCCGATCTCCTTCAGGAGCTGGCGGAAGCTCTTGATCGAGGTGTCCTTCTTCCGCATCAGCGTCAGCTTGTGCTGCACCAGCGGGTGGTCGACGATGGTGACGCCCTTCATGGCCTCTCCCCCTAAAATCCCTAGAAGACGGTCCCGTCGCTGATCACCTTGATCGGCGGGCCGCCATCCGGACGCAAGCCGGCCGCGATGCGCCGCCCGGCCGCCCAGGACCCGCCCTCCAGTACGCAGACCAGCGGGAACGCCTCTGCGGATACGCCCAGCCGCTCGCGGACCAGTGTCGCAAGCCGATCGAGCAGCGCCACTGTCAATGCCCGCCAGCCGACGATCAGCTCACTTTCCACCGGGTGGGCGCGCGCGGCGTCGGCGGGATCGCGCAGGCTGAGGACGCCGGTATCCACCAGCAGGCCCCCGTTGCGGTATTCGGCAAGCCCGGTCAGGCCGTCGATGTCGGTGATCTCCAAGCCCGCAGCCTGAAGCGGCTCAATGAGCGAATAGGCCAGCCACTGGGAGAGCTTGTGGATGGGTACGAGGCCGTCGGTCGGGTCATCGCGGCGGATCGCCGAATGCCGCCAGCAGTCGCCCAGCGGCACGCCGCCCAGGCTGAGCCGATCGGGCCAGATCGGGCCCAGCGCCTCCAGCAGCACCTCAAGGATCACCGGCGCACCCAGCCGGCCGTCCACCGCCCGGGCGGCCATCACGTCATAGAGATCGCCGGGCCGGCCCACGGCCTCGCCCAGTCTGCGCAGCAGGGCCGCGCGGCCCTCCAGGCCCAGCAGGGGATTGTCGGGGCCCGCCTGGAAGGCGTGGGCCAGCAGCGCAGCGTCGATGCGGCTCAGCGCGTCGGCCCGCAATGCATCGCCGGGATCGGCCGAGAGCGCGCCGGACTCGAACAGCCGCAGGGAGGCGATCCCCAGGCCCTCC
>JBJMQX010000080.1:0-4690 GCA_045802455.1 Phenylobacterium sp.
TCCAGGGCTTCCTGGAAGAGGGCGGTGCGCTCGGCGAACTCGCGCTGGCGGCGCTCGCTCTCCTGGCTCTCGGTCATGATGTCGATCTGCCAGCCGGTCAGCTGGGAGGCCAGGCGAACGTTCTGGCCGCGGCGGCCGATGGCCAGCGACAGCTGCTCGTCGGGCACCACCACCTCGACCCGCTCGTCCTCCTCGTCCATCACGACCTTGGAGACCTCGGCGGGCGCCAGGGCGTTGACGATGAAGGTCGCCTCGTCCGGGCTCCACTGGATGATGTCGATCTTCTCGCCCTGCAGCTCGGCGACGACGGCCTGCACGCGGCTGCCGCGCATGCCGACGCAGGCGCCGACCGGATCGATGGAAGAGTCGTTGGAGACCACCGCCATCTTGGCGCGGCTGCCCGGGTCGCGGGCGACGGCGCGGATCTCGATGACCCCGTCGTAGACCTCCGGCACCTCCTGGGCGAACAGCTTGGCCATGAAGCCGCCGTGCGCGCGGGAGAGCAGGATCTGCGGACCCTTGGTCTCGCGGCGGACGTCGTAGATGTAGCAGCGGATCCGGTCGCCGATGTTGAAGTTCTCGCGCGGGATCGACTGGTCGCGCCGCACGATGCCTTCGCCGCGGCCCAGGTCGACGACGATGTTGCCGTACTCGACGCGTTTGACGGTGCCGTTCACGACTTCGCCGACGCGGTCCTTGTACTCCTCGAACTGACGCTCGCGCTCGGCCTCACGGACCTTACCGGTGACCACCTGGCGGGCCATCTGGGTCTGCACGCGCCCGAACTCGAAGGGCGGCAGGACTTCCTCGTAGGTCTTGCCGATGGTCGCCGACTTGTCGTTCCGCTTGGCGTCGGAGAGGCGGATGATGCCCACGGGCTCCTCGGCCGGGACTTCCTCGCCCTCTTCGTTGACGACCGTGCCGAAGTCGGCGTCGTCGGCGACAACGGTCTGCACGCGCTTGACCGTGACCTCGCCGGTCTTCTGGTCGATGTGCACGCGGATGTCGTGCTCGGCGCCGTAGCGGGCGCGGGCGCCCTTCTGGATGGCTTCCTCGATCGCCTCGATGACGATCTCTTTCTCGATCGACTTCTCGCGGGCGACCGCGTCGGCGATCTGCAGCAGCTCAAGCCGGTTGGCGGAAATGCCGGTCAGGCTCATGGGATTTCCCTCTTACTCGGATGTCTCGGTGTGGTGTTCGGATTGCAGGCGCGCCGCACGGACGGCAGCGCCCTTCTTCATCAGGTCGTCCGTCAGCACGAGCTTGGCGTCGGTGATCCAGGCGAACGGGACCAGCGCCGTCTCGGCCTCGCCTTCGAGGTCGATGGCGACCGCGCCGTCGTCGACGCCGGCCAGCACGCCCTTGAACCGCTTGCGGCCCTCGGCCAGCCGGTCAAGCTCGATCCGCGCCTCGTGTCCCTGGTAGGTCTCAAAGTCCTCGAGACGAGTCAGCGGCCGGTCGACGCCCGGGGAGGAGACCTCCAGCACATATTCGCCGGAGATCGGGTCGGCGGCGTCCATGACCTCGGAGATCGCGCGGCTCAGGCGTGCGCAGTCCTCGACGTTCATGTCGCCGTCGCCCCCGTGCTTTGGGGGCCGCTCCGCCATGATCTGCAGCCGGCGCTGATGATCCCCGCCCATCAGGCGCAGGCGCACGATGGCGTAGCCTGCAGCCTCGGCGACGGGGTCGAGCAGTTCCAGCAGCCTCAGATCCTCGGCGGTCTTGCCCCGCACGGCGGCCCTCCTTCAGGCCAAGAAAAAAGCGGCCGGGCCGGAGCCCGCCGCTCGTAGGCGCCATCACAGCGCTAACGGACGATGTTGAGGTGAATATAGGCGAGGCGGAGGGGTTTGTCAGCCCTGATGAATCGGAGTGCGGCTCCTGCGGCTGTCATCCCGGTTTCGCGGGACGCGAAGACCGGGACCCATAGACACGATCGGCGCCGGTCGGGCGCGACAGAGCGGCCGCGCCACTTTTTCGCACTCCGGTCTCGATGGATCCCGGACACGGGCTGCGCCCGTTCCGGGATGACAGCGGAGGGTGGATGCGTCAGAGAGCGCGCCCATGGACCTCAGCAAAATCCCCGTGGGCGAGAACCCGCCCTATGACGTCAACGCCCTGATCGAGATCCCGCAGGGCGGCGAGCCGGTGAAGTACGAGCTGGACAAGGAGAGCGGCGCGATCTTCGTCGACCGCTTCCTGCACACCGCGATGTTCTATCCCGGCAACTACGGCTTCATCCCGCATACGCTGGCCGACGACGGAGACCCGCTGGACATCCTGGTGGTCGGCCCGACGCCGGTGGTGCCGGGCGCGATCATCCGCTGCCGGCCGGTGGGCGCGCTGATCATGCGCGACGAGGCGGGCGGCGACGAGAAGGTGCTGGCCGTGCCGGTGGACCAGCTGCACCCGTTCTACAAGGGCGTGGACAGCTGGCGGGCGCTGCCGTCGATCCTGACCGAGCAGATCGCCCACTTCTTCCAGCACTATAAGGACCTGGAAAAGGGCAAGTCGGTGGAGATCGTCCGCTGGGCCGACCCGGAGGAGGCCGCCGAGCTGATCCGCGCCTCAATTGCGCGATGCTCCCCTTAGGGGGAGCTGTCAGCGAAGCTGACTGAGGGGGTTGAAGCCCACCGGTTCATCCGTGGCGGGTGAAACCCCTCCGTCTCGCGGCTGCGCCGCGAGCCACATCCCCCTGATCGCGCTACGCGCTGGTGGAGGATCTGACGAAATCCAGGAACACCGGGGCGCAGTCGCCGAGCCGTTTTTCCTCGTAGCGCGTGGTGACGTGGTCGGCGGGGGCCAAGCGCCAGTCCTCCGCGCGCTCGGCGGTCCAGCGGAAGGCGGCGTTCGCCAGGATGCGCAGCAGGCTCCAATCCACGTAGTCGGCCCAGTCGCTGGCGAAGCGGAGGCCGGCCCCGGGCTTCAACAGCCGGGCGAGTTCGGCGACCGTCTCGGGCTGGACGAAGCGGCGCTTCTTGTGGCGGCCCTTGGGCCAGGGATCGGGAAAGAGGATGAACGCGCGGTCCAGGCTGGCGTCCGGCAGCCGGGCCATCAGCTCGCGGGCGTCGCCATCGTGGATACGGACGTTGCCCAGCGCACGCTCGTCGAGATGGCGAAGGGCGCTGGCGACACCGTTCTGGAACGGCTCGGCGCCGAGGATCAGCACGTCGGGCTTCAGCTCCGCCTGCGCGGCCATGTGCTCGCCGCCCCCGAAGCCGATCTCCAGCCAGACCTCCGCCGCAGCGGGCGCCAGGGTGTGAGGATCAAACGGGCCGATCGGCGGGCGCACGGCCGGCAGCAGCGTCTCCATCAGAGCCGCCTGCCGTGGCTTGATGGGGCGCGACTTCAGCCGGCCATAGGACCGCAGCAGCGAATGCGGGTCGGACATCACTTTTCCACTGTCATCCCGGTTTCGCGGCACGCGAAGACCGGGACCCATGAACACCCGATGGGGCGGATTGGCCACGGCGGCGCCAAGCACAACGGCAACGATCGCGCATATGGGTCCCGGTCTTCCGCTGCGCGGAAACCGGGATGACACCCGTGAAAGGTGCGCCTTACGCCAGCCGCTTCAGCTCGTCGGCCAGGGTCGTACGCTCCCAGGAGAAGCCGCCCTCGTTGTCCGGCTGGCGGCCGAAGTGGCCGTACGCCGCGGTCCGCGCATAGATCGGGCGGTTAAGCTGCAGGTGCTCGCGGATCGCCCTCGGCGTCGCGCCACCGACCATCTCCGGCAGCGCGAGCTCCAGCTTCGCCTCGTCGATTTCGCCGCTGTTGTGCAGGTCGACGTAGAAGCTGAGCGGCTGGGCGACGCCGATCGCATAGCTGATCTGAATGGTGCACTTGCGCGCCAAGCCCGCGGCCACGACGTTCTTGGCCAGGTAGCGGCAGAGATAGGCCGCCGAGCGGTCCACCTTGGTCGGATCCTTGCCGGAGAAGGCGCCTCCGCCGTGCGGCGACGCGCCGCCATAGGTGTCCACGATGATCTTGCGGCCGGTCAGGCCCGCGTCGCCATCCGGCCCGCCGATCTCGAAGCGGCCGGTGGGATTGACGTGCCACTTGGTCTTCTTGGTGATCAGCCCGGCCGGGAAGATGCTTTCGACATAGGGCCGGATCAGCTGCTCGACCCGCTTCGGCGTCGCCGACATCAGGCCGATGCGCTTCTTGTGCTGGGTGGAGACGACGATCTGCAGCACCTCGACGGGCCGCGAGTCCTCGTAGCGCAGGGTGACCTGGCTCTTGGCGTCCGGCTCCAGGGCCGGGCATTCGCCGGAGTGGCGCACCTCGGCCAGCTTCTTCAGGATCTCGTGGCTGTACTGCAGGGTGGCCGGCATCAGCGCCGGCGTCTCGTCGCAGGCGTAGCCGAACATGATCCCCTGGTCGCCCGCGCCTTCGTCTTTCTTGTCGGACGCGTCGACGCCCTGGGCGATGTGGGCCGACTGGGGATGCAGGTGGCAGGCGTACCGGGCCTTGGCCCAGTGGAAGCCCTTCTGCTCGTAGCCGATGTCCTTGATCGCCTGGCGCACCTTGGGCTCCAGGCCCTTCACGATCTCCTTGGTGAGCGCCTTGTTCTCGGCCTTGGAGCCGCCGGGACGGCCGGCGCGGACTTCGCCGGCCAGCACGATGCGGTTGGTGGTCACCAGGGTCTCGCAGGCGACGCGCGCCTCCGGCTCGACACTCAGGAAGGCGTCCA
>JBJMQX010000081.1:0-104486 GCA_045802455.1 Phenylobacterium sp.
CCAGCCGGCGCGCCCTGAGTTCTCCGGCGAGGGCAAGCCGGTCACCTACAAGGTCTTCACCACCGCCCACGACGAAATCGTGGCGGCGGAGGAGCTCTGCGACGCCGAGGAGCTGTCGCGGCTCAGGGCCTATCTCGACCAGCAGCTGGCGAGCCTCTCGAACGTGGTCTCGCGCCTGGCCAACCGGCTGCAGCGCAAGCTGCTCGCCCAGCAGAACCGCTCGTGGTCGTTCGACCTCGAGGAAGGCATCCTGGACGTCGCGCGCCTGACCCGGGTGATCGTCGACCCCACCGCGCCGCTCAGCTTCAAGGAGGAGCAGGACACCGAGTTCCGCGACACGGTGGTCTCGATCCTGATCGACAACTCCGGGTCCATGCGCGGGCGGCCGATCATGGTGGCGGCGGTCTGCGCCGACATCCTGGCGCGGACCCTGGAGCGCTGCGGCGTGAAGACCGAGATCCTCGGGTTCACGACGCGGGCCTGGAAGGGCGGCTCGGCGCGGGAGGACTGGCTGAAGGCCGGCAAGCCGCCGCAGCCGGGAAGGCTCAACGACCTGCGCCACATCATCTACAAGGCCGCCGACGCGCCCTGGCGCCGGGCGCGGCGCAACCTCGGCCTGATGATGCGCGAGGGGCTCTTGAAGGAGAACATCGACGGCGAGGCGCTGATGTGGGCGCACCAGCGGCTGGTCGGCCGGCCTGAGGCGCGCCGCATCCTGATGGTGATCTCCGACGGCGCGCCGGTGGACGATTCCACGCTGAGCGTGAACTCCGGCCACTACCTGGAGCGCCACCTGCGCGAGGTGATCGGCGAGATCGAGGCGAAGAGTCCCGTGCAACTGATCGCCATCGGCATCGGCCACGACGTCACCCGCTACTATCGCCGCGCGGTGACCATCGTCGACGTCGAGCAGCTGGCCGGCGCGATCACCGACCAGCTGGCCGAGCTCTTCGAGGAGGAGCCGCGGCGGATGACCCGCAAGACCGCCAACCTGCTGGCGCCGCCGCCGAACACCGAGGGCCCCTCCGGCCCGCCGCGGCGCTCGACGTTCAAGGAGGTCCGCCGCGCGGTGGCCTAGCGGGTTGAACCGCAGGCTTTGGGAGGACGCATGAGGACCGAGGTTTCACTCCCCACGCCGGACGGCGACGCGCGCGCCTTTGCGTTCACGCCGGACGGCGGCGCGGGGCCCTGGCCGGCGGCGATCATCTTCATGGACGCGCCCGCGATCCGTCCGGCCCTGTTCGAGATGGGCGAGCGGCTGGCCCAGGCGGGCTACTTCGTGCTGCTGCCGGACCTCTTCTGGCGGGCCGGCCCTTACGATCCGCCGGATATCGCCGCCGCCCGCGCGGGCGACCCCGAGGCGGTCGCCGTCTTCCAGAAGCTGCGCGGCTCGACCAGCGTGGAGAAGCAGATGATCGACGCCAAGGCCGCGCTGGACTGGCTGGCCCAGGAGCCGCGCGCCAAGGCCGGCAAGGTGGGCGTCACCGGCTACTGCATGGGGGGCGGAATCGCGCTGAGGGCCGCCGGGACCTTCCCCGACCGGATCGCCGCGGCCGCCTCGTTCCACGGCGGCAACCAGGCCACCGACGCGCCCGACAGCCCGCACCTGCTGGCTCCGAAGATGAAAGCCAAGGTGCTGGTCGCCGGCGCCGACGAGGACCGCGGCTTCGACGACGCCCAGTGCGCCCGGCTCGACCAGGCGCTGAAGGATGCGGGCGTCGACTCCGCGGTCGGCATCTGGCGCGGGGCCAAGCACGGCTGGGTGCCCACGGACATGGCGGTGCACAACCCGGAGGCGGCCGAGCGCCACTGGCGCGAGCTGATCAAGCTGTTCGACGAGACGCTGAAAGAGCCGGTGGCCGCCTAGGCTTCGGCCGGGTGGCGAATGCCCTTCGTCCACTGGAACTGCAGCTTCGTGCTGAACGGCGCCGCTTCCAGCGTGTCCGGGTTCCAGAGGCGCCGCGTGGCGAGATCGAAGTGGCGGTTGCCATAGACGTGGATCGAGCGCGAACCCTGGCTCTGACTGTTGTCCAGCGCGTGGATCAGGTCGGCTGGGAGCACCGAGACGTCGGGCGCGGTGACCGCGACGCGGCCCACCGGCTTCAGCTTGCCGTCCGCAAGGGCGAAGTTCTGGTAGCCCTCGGCGCCGCGATAGATCGCCACGATCGCCACGCAATCGTGGTCGTGAGGCGGACTGACGAGGCCGGGACGGCCGTCAACCTGGTAGATCGTGAGGTCGTCGGACTGCACCCAGACGTCGAAGCCCCTGCGGGCCAGCGCGCCGCGTTCCTCGGCCAAGGCGTCCAGATCGTCGGCGTGGGCGATCGCCTCGCGCAAGAGGCCAGCGGTCGCCTCGGCCCAGTCCGCTCGCCCGCGGACGGCCCGGCAGTCCTCGACGAAGCGTTCGATGCTGAAGGCCATGACTTTCCGTCCCGGTGTGGATCCGGAAGCCATGATGCCCCGGCGCAGCGTCGCGGCAACAAAAAAGGCCGCTGTCGCCAGCGGCCTTTCGGAAGCGCCTGGGGCTCGCCTCAGGCGGCGGGCTGCTCGGCGAGCTTGGCCTTCACCTGGCGCTTGATCTTCAGGGCGCGCGGCGACAGGTCGTCGTCGGCGGCCTTCAGCAGGAAGGTGTCGAGCCCGCCCCTGAAGTCCAGGGTGCGCAGCGCCGCGTTGGTGACGCGCAGCCGGAACGACTGGCCCAGAGCGTCGGACTGCAGGGTGGCGGGCGACAGCGCCGGCAGGAAGCGGCGCTTGGTCTTGATGTTCGAGTGGCTCACATTGTGGCCGACCATCGGGCCGACACCGGTGAGTTCGCAGCGACGCGACATGGAAGATGACCTTCGCGAAAACGGGGCGCGGCGGGCCGGGACCCGCGCGAGAGCGGGCGATATAGGGGAAATGCCGGCTTCGCGTCAAGGCGAGGCGGCCGATCGGCTATAGTCGACCCCATGATGTTCGGCGAGTCGGTTGCAGACCTGGGAGCCACTCGAGCGTGACGCGTCTGGCCCTGGTGATGATCGCCCGCGACGAGGCCCGCGCCATTGGCCGTGCGCTGCGCAGCGCAAAGCCGCACGTGGACGCGATGATCGTGCTGGACACCGGCTCGACCGACGAGACCGTGCCGATCGCTGAGGGGCTCGGGGCCGAGGTCCACCGGTTCGACTGGTGCGACGATTTCGCCGAAGCGCGCAATGCGGCGCTCGACCTCTCCGACGCCGCCTGGAACCTGGTGCTGGACGCCGACGAATGGATCGAGGGCGAGGCCGAGGCGCTGGGGCCGGATAGCCTGCCGGCGCAGGGCGGCGAATTCCTGGGCGAGGTGCGCATCGCCAGCCGCATGGACCAGCCGGGCGCCGAGGGCGTGGGCCAGGCCTGGATCGCCCGCGTGCTGCCGCGCGGCGTCCGTTACGAGGGCAGGATCCACGAGCAGCCGGTCAGTGCGCTGCCGCGCCGCCGGCTGGCGCTGACGCTGGGCCACGATGGCTATCTGGCGCAGAGCCTGGCGCGCAAGGGCGACCGCAACGAGACCCTGCTGATGCGGGAGCTCAACGCGCAACCTGAGGACGCCTACCTCTGGTTCCAGCTCGCCAAGGAGCACCAGGCCCGCGGCCGCGCCGCCCAGGCGGCGCTCTGCTTCACCGAGGCGCTGCGGCTCGCGCCGGCCGATGCCGCCTGGCGCCACGCCCTGGTGGTCCGCGGGCTGATCGCGCTGAAGGCCAACGGCCAGCTCGCCGATGCGCTGGCGCTGGCCGACGCCGAGGTCGGAAACTGGCAGGCCTCGCCCGACTTCTACTTCACCGTCGGCGACCTCTACCTGGAGGCCGCGTCCCGTGAGCCGGACCGCGCACTCGGCGAGCTGTTGCCCGTCGTAGAACTCGCCTGGAAGCGCTGCCTGGAGATCGGCGAGCGGCCCGATCTCGACGGGGCCGTCGCCGGCCGCGGCGGCCACATGGCGGCGCATAACCTGGCGGTCTTCTACGAAACCCTCGGCCGCGCCGAGCAGGCCGCGGAGTACCGCCAGCTCGCCGAGACCCTGCGAAGCTGAGCCATTGTTCTTGTGCCTGAAACGCGTTCAGCTACAATATGTTGCGGTGAACAAAAGCCGAATCGGGCAGAATCGCTGATTCGGTCCTGATTCGTTGCGGCCGCGTTCCGCGGGTTCGCTGGCTGCCTCAGCCGCCGCCCCTCACCACGCGATGTCCTCGCCCTTCCAGCCCACGAAGCGGCCGCTGTCCACCTTGCCGAAGCCCGCGATCAGCTTGCGCATCGCGCCCACCGACTGGGCCGGCGTCAGCTCGGCGCCCGCGCCCCCCATGTCGGTCTTCACCCAGCCCGGGCTCATGACGACGCAGACGAAGCCGTCACTCTTGAGCGCGATGGAGAGCCCGACCCAGGCGTTGTTGAGCGCGGCTTTCGACGCGCGGTAGGCGAGATAGCCGCCGCCGGACTCGGCCGTCGAACCCATGCCGCTGGTGATCGCGATGAGCTTCTTGTCCCGGCCGGCGCGCAGGTTGGGCAGAAAGGCGTCGGCCACGCGCACGGGCCCCAGCGCGTTCACCGACAGCGTCTCCAGCCAGCCGGGGAAGTCGAGCTTGCCAGGCTGGTGCTGGCGCTGCGGACCCATGACGCCGGCGTTGGCGATCAGGATGTCGACGGGCGTGTCGCCGACCGCCGCTTTCGCCGCCGCCACCGAGGCGTCGCTCGCCACGTCCATCTGGACGACCCGCACCTCGCCCCTCGCGCCCTGGTCCAGGGCCTTCAGGTCGCCCGCCTTGGCCGGATCGCGGCAGGCGGCGATCACCTTCCAGCCGTCGTCGGCGTACTGGCGGGCGAACTCCAGGCCGATGCCGCGGTTGGCGCCGGTGACGAGGACGGTGGGCATGGCGGGGCTCCTGGCGTCTCTTTCCGGAAAGATGGCTCGCCCGCCACGGGTTGCAAACGGCGCCGCTTGGAACTAAATAACTGACCGGTCAGTTATATGTGAAAAGCGGACGCTTGCTGATGCTCGATCCCGGCCAACCCAAGTTCCGCAGGCGCAAGGCGGACCGCCCGGGGGAGATCGTGCGGGCCGCCATGCAGGTGTTCGCCGAGAAGGGCTTCGCCGCCGCCAAGCTGGACGAGATCGCGCGGCGCGCCGGGGTCTCCAAGGGCGCGCTCTACCTCTACTTCGAAACGAAGGAGGACATCTTCCGCGCCGTCGTGGACCAGGCCATCGCGCCGAATGTCCGGATGATCTGGGAGCTGATCGCCGCCCACCCCGGGCCGTTTCCCGACCTGCTGCAGGGCATCGGCGAGCGCTTCGGCCTGCTGGCGACCTCGCTGCCGGTCGGCCCCATGGTCAAGATGGTGATCGGCGAGGCGGGCAATTTCCCGGAGCTCGCCCGCGTCTGGCACGACGATCTGGTGGCCCATGCGCTGGGCGCGCTGACCAGGGCGATCGCCGCCGCCCAGGCGCGCGGCGAGGTCAGGCCCGGCGACCCGCGGACCTTCGCGCTGCAGGTGATCGGGCCGCTGCTGGTGGGCGTCATCTGGCAGGAGGTGTTCGTCCCGGCCGGCGCCGTTCCGTTCGATTTCCGGGCGCTGGCCCGCCAGCACATGCAGACGATGGTCGCCGGCCTCGCGCCTGACCCGAAGGAGGCCCGGCCATGATGCGCCAACGCCTGCTGGCCGGCGTCCTGCTGCTGGTCGCCGCCGCGGTCATCGCGGGGCTGATCCTGCTCCCCCGGCTGGGCCACCGCCCGGTGCTCTCCGGCTACATCGAGGGCGAGCCGCTCTATTTCGCGGCTCCCGTGGCGGGCACGGTGAAGGCCATGTACGTGGTCCGCGGCCAGCCGGTGGCGGCCGGCGCGAAGCTGTTCGTGGTCGATCCCGCCCAGCCGCTCGCCCAGCGCGAACAGGCCGCCGCGGAGGTCGCCGCCGCCCAGGCCCAGGCCGTCGACGCCCGCAAGGGCCAGCGGCCTGTGGAGCTGGCGGTGCTGGAGGCCAACATCGCCGCCGCAGAGGCCAAGGCGCGCGAGGCCGACGCCACGCTGCGGCGGGTCTCGACGCTGGCGGCCAAGGGCTACGAATCCAAGGCCGCGCTGGACGAGGCGAAGGCCAACGCCGGCAGCGCCGAGGCCGCGGTGAAGGCCGCCCGCAAGCAGCGGGACGCAGCCACGCTCGGGGCCCGCGAGGACCAGGTCCGCGCCGCCGACGCGCGCGTCAGTGAGGCCCAGGCGGGGCTCTCCGGCGCCGCGGCAAGACTGAGCGACGTGGCCCCCACCGCGCCCGCCGCGGCCCGCGTCGAGGACGTCTTCTTCCAGCAGGGCGAATGGGCCCCGGCCAACCAGCCGATCCTGTCGCTGCTGCCCGACGCCCGGATCAAGGTGCGGTTCTTCGTGCCGGAGGCGACCCTCTCGGCCTACCGCCTGGGCGAGACGGTCCGCTTCGGCTGCGACGGCTGTCCCAAGGGGCTGACCGCGAAGATCGCCTACGTCAGCCCGAGGCCCGAGTTCACCCCGCCGGTGATCTACAGCCGCGAGGCGCGAGACCGGCTGGTCTACCTGGTCGAGGCCCAGCCCTCGGTGCGGCTCAACCCCGGCCAGCCGGTGGACGTGGAGCCATTGCGGTGACGCCTCCGTCGACGAACCTGGCCATCGACGTCACCGGGCTGAACAAGAGCTTCGGCGGCAAGCACGTGGTGCAGGACGTCTCGCTGCAGCTCGCGGAGAAGCGGATCTGCGGCTTCCTGGGTCCCAACGGCTCGGGCAAGACCACGACGCTGCGGATGCTGTGCGGGCTGCTGACGCCGGACTCGGGATCCGGAACCTGCCTCGGCTTCGACATCATCCGCCAGGCCGACCGGATCAAGCGCGAGACCGGCTACATGACCCAGCGGTTCTCGCTCTACGAAGACCTCACGATCGCCGAGAACCTGGAGTTCACCGCCCGCGTCTACGGCCTCGACCGGCGCGCCGAGCGGGTCGACCAGGCGCTGGACCGGCTGGGGCTGTCGGCCCGGCGCGGGCAGCTGGCGGGCGAGCTCTCCGGCGGCTGGAAGCAGCGGCTGGCGCTGGCCTCGGCCACCCTGCACGAGCCCAAGCTCTTGCTGCTCGACGAGCCCACCGCCGGCGTCGATCCGAAGGCGCGGCGCGACTTCTGGGACGAGATCCACGTGCTGGCCGGCCAAGGCCTGACCGTGCTGGTCTCCACCCACTACATGGACGAGGCCGAGCGCTGCCACGAGATCGCCTACATCAGCTACGGCAAGCTGATAGCCCGCGGCACCGCGGCCGAGGTGGTCGAAGCCGCGCACCTGGTCACCTTCCATGGCGAGGGGACGGACGCCGGCCGGCTCGCCCACGAGCTTGCCGGCAAGCCGGGCGTCGATACCGTCGCGCCGTTCGGGGCCGCGGTGCACGTCAGCGGCACGGACCGCCGGGCGCTGGAGGCGGCCATCGCGCCCTGGCGCAAGCCGCCCTGGCGCTGGCAGGAGGTCGAGCCCACGCTGGAGGACGTGTTCATCAAGCTGATGGGCCAGGCGGAGGACAACTTCGCATGAGGGGCTTCTCGGCCGGCCGCGTCGGCGCGGTGATGATCAAGGAGTTCAAGCAGCTCACCCGCGACCGGGTGACCTACGCCCTGATGCTGCTGCTGCCGGTGATCCAGCTCCTGCTGTTCGGCTATGCGATCAACACCGAGCCGCGCCACCTGCCGACCGCCGTGCTGGTGCAGGAGGACAGCGTCTTCGCCCGCTCGGTCGTGGGCACGCTCGCCCATTCGGCCTATTTCGACATGGCCGTCCAGGCCCGCTCGCCGGCCGAGCTCGACCAGATGCTGCGCCAGGGCCGGGTGCAGTTCGCGGTGACCGTGCCCGGCGACTTCACCCGCCGGGTGGCGCGCGGCGACCGCGCCCAGGTGCTGGTCGAAGCCGACGCCACCGACCCCTCGGCCACCGGCGGGGCCGTCGCCGCCCTCGCCGGCCTGCCGGCCCAGGCGCTCTCGCATGACCTCAAGGGCGCGCTCGCCCAACGCGGCCAGGCGACGCCGCCGTTCGAGGTCGTGGTCCACGCTCGCTACAATCCCGAGGCTATCACCGCCTACAACATCGTGCCCGGACTGCTGGGCGTGATCCTCTCCATGACCCTGGTGATGATGACCGCGCTCAGCGTCACCCGCGAGACCGAGCGGGGCACCATGGAGAGCCTGCTGGCCACGCCGGTCGAGCCGCTGGAGGTGATGGTCGGCAAGCTCGCGCCCTATGTCGCCATCGGGCTCGTGCAGACCGCCATCATCCTGCTGCTGGCTCGCTTCCTGTTCGGCGTGCCGATGGCCGGCGGCTGGACGGGGCTCACCATCGGCGTCGGCCTGTTCATCGTGGGTTCGCTGGCGCTGGGGTTCCTGATCTCCACGGCGGCGCGCTCGCAACTGCAGGCCATGCAGATGAGCGTCTTCTACATCTTCCCGTCGATCCTGCTCTCCGGCTTCATGTTCCCGTTCCGCGGCATGCCGGGCTGGGCGCAGGTCATCGGCCAGGTGATCCCGGTGACCCACTTCCTGCGGGTGGTCCGCGGCGCGCTGCTCAAGGGCCAGTCGCTGGCCGACATGTGGCGCGAGCTCGCCGCGCTGCTGGCCTTCGTCTGCGTGGTCACGGCGCTGGCGATGGCCCGCTACCGCCGGACCCTGGACTGACTTCCGGTTGCGCTAAGCCTTGCGAGGCGGGCGCGCGACGAGGCCCGAGAGGATCAGCATCGCTCCGATCGGAACCGTGGCGCCGATCATCCACGGCTCGTACTGGGAGGGCCCCTTGACCAGCCAGAAGCCGAAGATCTGCAGCGAGGTCCACTCGATCAGCATCGCGCCCGTGGCCCAGTTCATCTGGAAGCTGAACAGGCCGATGAACGCCAGCGCGCCCCATAGCCAGCGATAGGTGAGGCCGGGCGTGCGCAGCACCCGGATGAGCGCGGCGACCATCACGATCGGCGAGGCGACGGCAAGCGCGAAGAAGACGATCTGGCCTGGCGAGCGATGCCCGAGCGACAGCGTGTTGAGGGCCAGTTCCTGGTGGGTCGCCACCGCCAGCCGCAACATGCGCAGCGTCCAGCCCTGGCCGCCGACCGGCTGTTCGAAGGTGGTCTCGAAGCGCGCTGCGCGGTCCGGGTAGTCGTATTCGACGATCAGGTCCTCGATGTGGAGCTTCGGCGACGCAGCGCTCTTCTGGGCCACGACCGTCGCGCTGCGCGGGGGCGTGGGCGGCAGCAGGCCGCGGATCTTCCCGACCACCTCGGCTGTTGCGTCACGGTTGGGACCCGGTGGGATCTGGGCCAGGACGGCGTCCACCTGGCCGGTGCGGACCTGGTCGAAGACGGCGCGGTTGGCGCTGACCAGGCCCGGATCGGCCTTCGGGCTGCGCTGGCACGCGGCGAGCATCGCCAAGGCCGCAAGGGCTGCCAGGATGAGAACCGGATTGCACCGCATCGACCTAGCCCCCGCTCCGCCGTCGGCGGGATTAAGACCCGCTTCGGGCCCCGATGAGAAGGGCGAATTCGCCGGCCGCGGAAGCTGCGGTGTAGGGCGCAGGCCCGATAGACGGGTGATGGGGCGCAGCCTAGACTAGTCCGTCCCTGTGAGCTCGCTGGCCGGACACCTCCCCTTCATGACCGATGACAAGACCGCGGCTGTCGCCGCCCAGCTTCGTGCGCTCCTGGCGAACGCGCACGCGCCCTATTCCGGCGTGCAGGTGGCCTGCGCCGTCGAGGCGGCGGACGGGACCCTGCACCTGGGCGTCAATGTCGAGAACGCGGCCTATCCGCAGGGACTGTGCGCCGAGGCAAGCGCCATCGCCCAGGCGGTGACCGCCGGGGCCAAGGCGCTGACGCGGGTCTACGTCGCCTCGTCCCTACCCGGGCTGGTCTGGCCCTGCGGCGGCTGCCGGCAGAAGATCTACGAGTTCGCCTGCGAAGACCTCGAGGTGGTGTCGCTGGGCAAGGCCGGCGAGGTGGGCCGCCAGACCATAGAGCAGCTCCTGCCGCTCGGCTTCCGGCTGGACCCTCGGGAGGTGCGGCGCGTTTAGGCTCCGCTTGCCCGACTCTCCCGCCGACCCCAGATTATCCACATGAGCGACCGGCCCACGGGGAAAGCCCCGCCGCGACTGGTGGCCGTGCTGGGCCCCACCAACACGGGCAAGACCCACCTCGCCGTCGAACGGATGCTGGGCCATGCGTCGGGCATGATCGGCCTGCCGCTGCGCCTGCTCGCGCGCGAGATCTACGACCGCATCGTCAAGGCCAGGGGCGTGCGCTCCGTCGCCCTGATCACCGGCGAGGAGAAGATCGTCCCGCCCAGGCCTGCCTACTTCGTCTGCACCGTCGAGGCCATGCCGCTGTCGCGCGAGGTGGAGTTCCTGGCCGTCGACGAGATCCAGCTCTGCGCCGACCCGGAGCGCGGCCACGTCTTCACGCACCGCCTGCTGCACGCCCGCGGCACGGCCGAGACCATGCTGCTGGGCGCGGCGACCATGGCGCCGCTGGTCCGCCGGCTCCTGCCGCACGTCGAGATCGTCACCCGCGACCGGTTCTCGGCCCTGACCTACGCCGGCCCCAAGAAGCTGACCCGCCTGCCGCGCCGCTCGGCGGTCGTGGCGTTCAGCGCCGACCAGGTCTACGCCATCGCCGAGCTGATCCGCCGCCAGCGCGGCGGCGCCGCGGTGGTGATGGGCTCGCTCTCGCCGCGCACCCGCAACGCCCAGGTCGCCCTCTACCAGTCCGGCGAAGTCGACTTCCTGGTGGCCACCGACGCCATCGGCATGGGCCTGAACATGGACGTCGACCACGTGGCCTTCGCCGGCCTTCGGAAGTTCGACGGCAAGCGCACGCGGTTCCTGCACCCTCAGGAGGTTGGCCAGATCGCCGGGCGCGCCGGCCGCTACCAGCGCGACGGCACCTTCGGGGTGACCGGCGAGGCCGAGGAGATGGACGAGGCCCTGGTCGAGGCGGTCGAGGAGCACCGCTTCGAACCGGTGGCGGCGGCCGAGTGGCGCAACTCGCGGCTGGAGTTCGCGAGCCTGCCCGCGCTCTTGGGCTCGCTGGCCAAGCTCCCCGAGCGCGAAGGCCTGAAACTCGCCGCCGAGGCGCTGGACGAGACGACGCTGCGGGTGCTGGCGCAGGACGCCGAGGTGGCCGAGCGGGCCCGCGGCCGCGTCCAGATCGAGCGGCTGTGGGACGTCTGCCAGACGCCGGATTTCCGCAAGGTGGCGGCCGAGGAGCATATGCGCCTGGCCAAGGAGTTCTTCCTGCACCTGAGCTCGCGGACCCAGCGCATCCCGGAGGACTGGATCGCGCGGCAGTACGCGGCCCTGGACCGCACGGACGGCGAGATCGACACCCTGGCCGCGCGGCTCTCCAGCGTCCGCACGCTCGCCTACGTCGCCAACCGGCCGAACTGGCTGGCCGACCCCGCGGGCTGGCAGGGCAAGACGCGCGGCCTGGAAGACCGGCTCTCCGACACCCTGCACGAGAAGCTGATGGCGCGGTTCGTGGACCGGCGGACCAGCGCGCTGATGCGTGGGCTGCGGGTCCGCGAGGACATGCTGGCGGGCGTCGCGTCCGACGGCGCGGTGACGGTCGAGGGCCATTTCGTGGGCCGGCTGACCGGCGTGCAGTTCGAGCCGGCGCAGGGTTCCTCGGTGCTTGAGGAAAAGGCGCTCCGGGCGGCGGCCAGCCATGCGGTGGGCCCCGAGATCGCGCGGCGGCTGGGCCGCCTGGCCGCCGAGCCCGATGCGGCGTTCGCGCTGACCCCTGAGGGCGTGGTGCTGTGGCATGGCGAGGCGGCGGGCGTGCTGGCGGGCGGCGAGCCGTTCCGGCCGCGCGTGCGCCTGCTGGGCGACCTCGGCCCCGAGCCGGCGCGGCAGCGGGCGGCCCAGCGCCTGGAAGCCTTCGTAGCCGGCGAGGCGGCGCGGCGGCTGGGCGGCCTGCGCAAGCTCGAAACCGCGGTCGCCGAGGGCCGCATCAGGGGCTTGGCCCGCGGCCTCGCCTTCCGGCTCATCGAGGCCGGCGGGGTGCTGGACCGCGCCAGCGTGCGCGCCGAGGTCAGGTCGCTGAGCCAGGTCGAGCGGCGCATGCTGCGTGGGCTGGGCGTGCGGCTCGGGGCCTTTTCGCTGTTCATGCCGGGCCTCCTGAAGCCCGACGCCCGCGCGCTGACCGAGACGCTGGCGGCCCGCGAGGCCGGCGGCTGGCGCCCGCCGGCCGGCGCCGTCTCCCGCCTGCCGGCCCAGGTCCCCTCCCCGCGCGTGCTGGCCGCCTTCGGCCTGCGGGCCGTGCGCGGGCTGGCCGTGCCCGTGGAGCAGCTAGAACGGCTGGACGAGCTGCTGCGCGCCGCGCCCAAGGCCGGGGGCGGCGTCGTGCTCTCCGATCAGGCCCGCGAGGCGCTGGGCTGGAGCGCCGAGGACGCGCGGCAGATCCTGCGCGGCCTGGGCTTTGCGCCGCTGAACCGTCCCGGCGAGGAGCCCGCGTGGCGGCGCCGGTTCGAGAAGGAGTTCGCGGTCGAGACCAAGCCTCGCGCGGCGACCCATTCGCCGTTCGCCGCGCTGGCCGCCCTGCAGCCGGCTGGCCGCCCGCGCCGCCGCAAGCCGCGCCCGCGGCGGCAGGGTTCGGCGTGAGCGAGGAGGCCGCGCGCGCGGATGTCTGGCTCTGGCGCGCCCGCTTCTTCAAGACCCGTTCGCTGGCCGCCCGGTTCGTCGACGAGGGTCGGGTGCACCTGACCCGCGCCGGCCACGAGAGCCGCCTCGACAAGCCCGCCCGCCCGGTGAAGGTCGGCGACGCGCTGGTGTTCGCCCTGGGCGGCCGGCTGGTCGCTGTGACCGTCCTGGCGCTGGGCGAACGCCGCGGCCCGCCGGCCGAAGCCCGCTCGCTTTACACGACCCTGGACGTCGCCTGAAGTTCCGGTTACGTTCCGCCTGAGCTTTGGGGACGCGCCTTTGGACGATCCGCACAGTCACGTCGGCGTGGCCGCGCCAGAGGGCGCGTTGTGGTGGGTGCGGGGCCGCGCCGGCCGGCGCGAGTACTGGGCCTATGTGGGCGCCATCGTCTTGCTGTGCTTCACCCTGCAGTGGGTCCCGCCGGTCGCCAGCCTGGTCGGCGCCACCGTGCTGGCGTTGCTCCAGGCCCGTCGCCTGCACGATTTCGGCCGCAGCGGCTGGTGGGCCGTGGCCGCTATGGCAGCGCCCATTCCTGTCGCCCTGATGACCTACGCGATGGCTTCGGAGGAGGAGGCGATCCTTGCGGGGACGATCGTCACCTTCGGCCTGATTGTGCTGATCGGAGCGATTCCGGGCGATCCGGGTGGAAACCGGTTTGGGCCCGCCCCGCCCTTCTCGGCGAAACGGCTCATGACCGGCCGCTAACTTCGCTGCCAGAATTCCTGGGAGGTCCGGAACGGCGCCGGCATTGACAAGCCGCCGCCGCACCGTGAAAAACCCGCGCCCCGCACCTAGATATTCTGCGGCTGCGCCACCGGAGTTCCCGACCCCGCCATGACCTACATCGTGATGGATCCATGCATCAAATGTAAGTTCATGGACTGCGTGGAGGTGTGCCCGGTCGACTGCTTCTACGAGGGCGAGAACTTCCTGGCGATCAATCCGGACGAATGCATCGACTGCGGCGTCTGCGAGCCGGAGTGCCCGGTCGACGCGATCAAGCCCGACACAGAGGACGACCCGGACGGCAAGTGGCTGCGGATCAATTCCGAATATTCGAGGGTCTGGCCCAACATTACGGTGAAGGGCGAACCGCCTCCGGACGCTGAAGCTTTCGAGCGCGAGACGGACAAGCTTGAGAAATACTTCTCCGAGAAGCCCGGCCGCGGCTCGTGAGCGCCGCGAACTCCGGTTGCCCGTGACGGTTCGTCCGCCGGGGCAAGCCTTTCATTCGGCTTAATTTTATGATAGGGTCACTTCGTGACGCGGCGACAGGCTCCGCCCTGCCCGTCACGTGAGATGCAACGCCGATCCGGCGGCAGGTCCGAACAGGGGATGCTCCGGCGACAGGCGATAGGGTGTTCTTAGAGGTCTAAATCCGCTCCAGACGATGATGCCGCCGCGGTCCTTACGCGGAGTGGGTGGTGTTGTTGTCTCGCGGCTATGCGCGTCAGGCGTCCGGCAACGATCCGGACCGGAACTTTGAGAGGTTTATTCTAATGAGCAAGAGCGGTCACGATTTCTCACTGGGCGATCACGTCGTCTACCCGGCCCACGGCGTGGGCAAGGTGCAGGGGATTGAAACCCAGGAAGTCGCCGGGCTGAAGCTCGAGGTCTATGTGATCACCTTCGACCACGAGAAGATGACCCTGCGGGTGCCGACCGCCAAGGCCCGCACCGCGGGCCTGCGCGCCCTGGCCGAGACCAATGTCGTGACCCAGGCGCTGACCACGCTGAAGGGCCGCGCGCGGGTGAAGCGCACCATGTGGTCCAGGCGCGCCCAGGAGTACGAAGCCAAGATCAACTCCGGCGACCTGA
The DNA here is from genome assembly GCA_045802455.1 of Phenylobacterium sp. GTDB lineage: Bacteria > Pseudomonadota > Alphaproteobacteria > Caulobacterales > Caulobacteraceae > Phenylobacterium. Next base: position 14,492 of record JBJMQX010000081.1, read on the forward strand.
TCTCGATCGCCGAGGTGGTGCGCGACCTGCACCGCGCCGAGAACCAGCCGGAGCAGTCCTATTCCGAGCGCCAGCTCTACGAGAGCGCGCTGGACCGGATGGCCCGCGAAGTCGCCGCCATCGAGCGGATCGACCGCGACGCCGCGATCGGCATCCTCAACAAGTCGCTGGTGAAGGCCGTGGCCGCCTAGCCGCGCCAAGCATCCGCGACGTCGAGACGCCCGGCCTCACCGCCGGGCGTTTTCGCGAGAGGCCCCGAAGAAGCGCCCACGTGAGCCTGTTCCAGCAAGCCATCGACCTGCAGCTCGCCGGCCGCGACGAGGAAGCCGAGGCCCTCTACCTGCGCGCGACCGACGGCCCACCCGCACTGGTGCAGGCCAACCTGGGCGTCATCTACCGCACGACGGGGCGGCTGGAAGAGGCGGAGGCCGCCCTGCGCGCCGCCCACGCCCTGGACTCCGCCAATCCCTACATCCGGCATTCGCTAGGCATGACCCTGCTGCAGCGGGGCCGGTACGCGGAAGGCTGGCGCCACTACGCGGCCCGCTTCGAGTTCCGGCCCAAGCGCGAACCGCCGGTGGGCATGCCCGAGTGGCGCGGCGAGAGCCTGGCCGGTAAGCGGCTGCTGGTGATCGCCGAGCAGGGCCTGGGCGACCAGATCCTGTTCTCCCGTTTCGTAACCCTGGCCGGCGCCGACGAGCTCGTGCTGGCCGTGACGCGGCCGCTGGTGGGTCTGCTCTCCGCCCTGCCGGCGGAGGTCGGCAACCCGCAGACCTGGGATGGCGTGAAGGCCGACTGCTGGACCTATTTCGGCCAGGTCCCGCGCTGGCTGGAGCTGGGCCCGGCCGACGCGCTCGCGCCCTACCTGCCCTGCCCGCCGCGGCCGCTCTCGGGCCTGGGGCTGATGCTGGACGGAGGCGCGACCAACGGCAACAACGCGCTCCGCCTGCCACCACCCGCCGTCGCACGGGCAATCCAGGGCTTGGCGGACTTCGTCGACCTGCGCCCCGAGGCCAGCGGCGCGCGCGACCTCGCCGAGACGGCCGGGATCATCGCCGGCCTGGAGGCGGTGGTGACCGTCGACACCTCCGTGGCCCACCTCGCCGGCGCCATGGGCAAGCCCGCCTGGGTGCTGATGCCGGGGCGGGCGATCGACTGGTGGGCCAACTGGCATGACGACCGATCGCCCTGGTACCCCTCGGCGCGGCTGATCCGCCAGCGGCGGCCGGGCGACTGGGCCAGCGTGATCGCCGATCTCGCCGGCGTGCTGGGGCAGACCTAGCCGGCGGCCCCTTCCGGCGGCGCCTTCTCGAGAAGCTCCTCAGGCTCCGGCGGCCCGCGGTCGAGCTCGGCGGCGAGATGGCCGCGGTCGAGGTCGCCCTCCCAGCGGGCGATCACCAGGGCGCCGACGCCGTTGCCGACGAAGTTGGTCAGGGCCCGGCATGCGCTCATGAACCGGTCGACCCCGACCAGCAGGCCGAGCGCTGCGATCGGCAGGTCGGGGATCACCGCCAGGGTGGCGGCCAGCGTGATGAACCCTGCGCCCGCGACCCCGCTCGCCCCCTTCGACGTCAGCATGGCCACGCCCAGCAGCGTCGCCTCCTGGCCCAAGCTCAGCGGCGTGTTGGTGGCCTGCGCCAGGAACAGGGTCGCCAACGTCATGTAGATGTTGGTGCCGTCCAGGTTGAACGAATAGCCGGTGGGGATGACCAGCCCGACCGTGGTCTTGCCGGCGCCCAGCCGCTCCAGCTTGGCGATGATCAGCGGCAGGGCGGCTTCGGAGGACGAGGCGCCCAGCACGATCAACAGCTCTTCCTTGATGTAGGCCAGGAACTTCAGGATCGAGAACCCGCAGGCCCAGGCGACCGCGCCCAGCACGATCAGGACGAAGAGCAGGCTGGTCAGGTAGAAGGTGCCGACGAGCGCGCCCAGGTTGACCAGCGAGGCCACCCCGAACTTGCCGATGGTGAAGGCCATCGCCCCGAACGCGCCGACCGGCGCCAGGCGCACGATCACCCCGATGATCCCGAAGAACAGCCGCGCGATCTCATCCAGGACATCGGCCGTGCGCTTCCCAAAGCCGCCCATCTGGGTGCAGGCGAAGCCGGTGAGGATCGCCACGACCAGCACCTGCAGGAGATCGCCCTTGGCGAAGGCGCCGAGGAAGGTGTCGGGGATCAGGTCCAGCAGGTACTCGACCAGGCCCTGGCCGTGCGCCGCCTTGGCCGCGTATCCCGCGCCGATCTTTGGGTCGAGCGTCGCGGGGTCGATGTTGAAGCCCATACCCGGATGGATCAGCTCGCCGACGATCAGGCCGATCACCAGGGCGAACGTCGACATCACCTCGAAATAGATGAGCGTGCGCAGCCCCAGCCGGCCGAACGCCTTCATGTCGCCCATGTGGGCGATGCCGCCGGCCACCGTGCAGAAGATCACCGGCGCCACGGCCATCTTGATCAACTTGATGAAGGCGTCGCCCAACGGCTTCAGCGAGGCCCCGAAGGCCGGCCACAGCCAGCCGACCAGCATGCCGAGGGCCACGCCCACCAGCACCTGCACCCAGAGCGGCTTCAGCGCCCGTAACAGTCCCATGCCCGCCCCCTAGGCGCCGTCGTCCGCGCCGCCAACCCGCCCAGCAAGGCGCGGAGCCTAACCGGCGCCGCACCGCCAGGACAACGCCGGCTTTGAACCGTTCGAGCCGCGTGGGGGATTAAAGCTCAGGTTCTTCCAGCCGCCGGGTCCTCAGCCGGCGGTGGGCGGGTCCGACGATCAAAAACCCCGAGGAAGGTCCTCCACCCACGAGATCTCAAGCCGCAGGCCGGTCGGCCGGCGTGCGCTGGCGCTCGCCTTCCCATCAAGCCTGGAGCTAGACGAACATGGTCCATTTCAACGGCGGCGACGCCGAAGCCTTCCACACGCCTGGCGACAAGCACGCCCCTGACTTCCCACCTGAGACCAACGGTCCCCAGACGCTGTCCGGAGGGGCGGCCGCGGAAACCCTTTCCGGCGGCAACGGCGACGACGTGATCGACGGCAACGGCGGCGCCGACCTGCTGCTGGGCGGCAACGGCGAAGACACCATCGTCTGGGACCCGGGCGACGGCAGCGACGTCGTCGATGGCGGGCGCGGCTTCGACACCATGCAGTTCAACACCGGCAACATCGGCGAGACCATGACCCTGGTGGCCCAGGACGGCCACGCGTTGCTGACGCGTGACGTGGGCAAGATCGTGATGGACCTGGACCGGATCGAGCACGTGGTGTTCGGCCCCTCGGGCGGCGCCGACCATGTGACGCTCGGCGACCTCAGCACGACCGACGTGCGGCAGGTCGACGTCGACTTCGGGAGCGGCGCGGACGTCCTCGACGCGTCGGCCCTGGGCGGCCACGTCAGCCTGACGGCCGAAGGCGGCGCCGGCGACGACAGCCTTACCGGAAGCGCTGGCGACGACGTCCTGGCGGGCGGCGACGGCAACGACCTGCTGGCAGGCGGCGGCGGCGCCGACCGCTTCGTGTTCAGGGCCGGGGAGACCGGGCGCGACACCATCGTCGACTTCCAGGGCCACGGCGCGGACGGCCGCGGCGACGTGCTGGCGCTGAACGGCTTCTCCGACCACAGCTTCAACGAGGCGGTCGCCAACCACCACGTCGCCCAGGTGGGCGCCGACGTCGTCGTGTCGGACGCCTCGGGCGGCATCGTCACGCTGCAGAACGTGCTCGTGACCAGCCTGCACGCCAACGACTTCGCCTTCGGCTAGGCGTTGGCGGCGGCGCCGGGCGGCGGCGGAGAGCGCCGCCCGGCGTTTGCATGGCCCTACTTGGCCAGGATTTCGTTAGCCTCCTGCGCTCTCATTCCGTCAGCCGCGGCATCCGGCGCCCTCCAGCACGTCTCAGCATCTTTCAACGGCCGCTGAGTGGATGCTAGTGGAGATAGGCCAGCCCCCTAACACTCCTGAGCTTCGGAGCAACAGGGGCGCGGTAATAGCCTGCGATCCTAAGGAGCGCCTCCGCCTCAACCATTGAGCCGCCCGTGGCGGTGCGTAGGTCCACTGTCCCGTGCTTGAAATTTGCTTCGATGATAGCGATCGCGACCTTGTCGGCCTTGTAGACCAAAGCAACATGCCCGTTGATCGCAAAGGTTCCGGTCGGGACCTCGATCATGGCTATGTCACCAGGCTGCGGCGCTCCCGAAGTGTTGATGCTGCGCAGCTTTGCCTGCCACGTAGTCAAGTCCGTGTCTGGCATCGGCACCTGCAGATCGTATCGAAGAAATGCGACACAGTTGTCGCCGTGCTTCGGCGCGATAGAAAGCGCAGGGCAGCTCGATGCAATCGTTCCCATGTTGCGCTCCGCCCTGGTTCAACGAACAACGTTGTCCAACTTCCAAGGGTGGTCAAGGTGAGCCCCGTAGGCACGGGGCAGCCTGAGATGCCCCCAAGCCCGGCTTGCGCCTGTCCGACCTGCATGGCAAATCCAGGCCCGATCAGACGCCGAGCGGCGCTTTTCGTGACCTATCTGTGATCTGCAAGCCACGACACAGGAAACGTGATCGTAAGTGGCCGATTTTGCTCACGCGGCCCGGTAGCTCAGCCGGATAGAGCAGGGCTTTCCTAAAGCCAAGGTCGGGGGTTCGAGTCCCTCCCGGGCCGCCAGAATATGAATGGAAATCCAGCCTTTCCTTAGTTCCTGGGTGAGCGTCGCCACCCGCGCCGTACCCCGCCCGAACAACTTCATGCTCATGCGACTCGGCATGCGCTGAGGTCGCGCGCAGCGTCCGCTGGACCGTACGGCAGCGGTTCTGATGAGCGGCCTCGGCGCGAGCCTGATCCTGCTGGAATGAGCCCGTCGGGCTGACCTGCAAGAGCGTCGGCGACGCGGACGGCGTCCGCGGGATGTTCCAGACCGTCAGGTCAGTTTGACGCGTTCAACTCGACGGCTGCGCGGACAAGGGCCTTCAAGGCATCCTCGTCGAGCCTATCCTTCTCGCGGATGTCGATCGCGCGTCGGGTGGAACCTTCGAGGCTGGAATTGAAGAGACCGGCCGGATCCTTCAGCGATGCCCCCTTCAGGAAGGTCAGCTTGATGACCTCCTTGTAGGATTCGCCGGTGCAAATGATCCCGCCGTGCGACCACACCGGAACCCCTCGCCACTTCCACTCTTCGACGACGTCGGGGTCCGCCTGGTGGATGAGCTTGCGGATGCGCGCGAGCGTCTCCCCGCGCCAACCGCCAAGCTCTTTGATCCTCGCGTCTATCAGCTCTGACGCGGACTCACCGCCCTCCATCTTCGCGCCCGCCTTGGCCATTTTCCCTTAAACCTCCTTGGTGCAGGCCGCCTCGCCTTGGCAAGACAGACATCCGCTATTGGCTGCCGTGGGGCCGCTCATCGGATTAAAGTTAGTCGGCTGTCCCCAGCACCGCCTCCAGGTTGGCGAGGAACTTCTGCCAAGTGTGCCGTTCGTCAGCATTTCAACTCGCGGCGCGATGAACAAATCGACCGCCCAGGTGTCGATGCCCTGCGGCGATACCCGAGTGACTCTGCCGTCCGTCAAGAACATGTCCCGTAGGTCCGTCGTCGCCGGCGCGCGCCCGCCGCGATTGTCGAACGCGCCATAGAAGCGCGCGATCAGACTCTCGATCTCATGGTCCGCTTGACGGTCGTCAGCCGTAACCATCGCTCGTTTTTTTCCTCACGTGACTTCGGCTTGCTCACCGCCAACGCGCCGGCGGACGGCCGTGGATCCTAGTACAGGCTCACGTGGAAGGTGACTTCGTCCAGCACCACCACACGCGTGAGGCCGTCCGGATGATCCACCGCCGCGCGATCCGTACAGTGCTCGAATGCTTCTGCAATTCGCCCCATCGTTTGGCGAAGCTCTCCAGCTAGCCGAGCTCCCCTCGGGTTGAGAGAAATGCACAGTCCAAACCGGAACAAACGTGTTCCCGGCGCGCCGCCCATCGGTGATCCACATCCGAGCTGCGCCGTGCGCGGCGCCGAAAAGCAAGGGTCTTGCCCAGTTGCCGTCCTTGTCCTGCGCCCGCGAACGGGCGCGCGCCGATCCCATTCCTCCGGCCTCGCATAAAATATGCGCCGAAGCGTCCTTTATCGGAAAGTTCGAGAAGAACTTGCAGCGACCCGGCAGTAGCCTGACGGGCGCCAGGGGGAACCATGAAGAACCGTCTCGCGTGCTGCGCGGTCGTCGCCGCCCTGCTCGTCGGCGCGCCGGCCGCCGCTGCAACCCTGCCGGCGCTCGTTGCCGGCGATGAGCCGATCGTCACGACGCAGCACAAGGTGGCGACGGTCGCCGGACCGCTCGCCTACGAGGCGCGCGCTGGCCGGCTCGCGATCCGCAATGCCGAAAGCGGCGAGGTCAGGGGCCACATCTTCTTCACGGCCTACGTGGTCAAGCAGCCGCCCGGCGCGAAACCTCGGCCGCTGACCTTCGCCTGGAACGGCGGTCCCACCGCACCCGCGGTGCTTGTGCAGACCGAGCTCCTCGGGCCGCGCCGGATCGAAGGCGCGCGGTTTGCCGACAACGCCGAGACCCTGCTCACCGCGTCCGACCTGGTGTTCATGGACCCGGTGGAAACGGGCTTCTCGCGACCGGCCAAGCCGGAGTTCGACAAGGAGTTCCTCTCGACGCTCGGCGACTTCGCCGCCACAGCGGACTTCATCCGCGCCTGGCGAGCCAGGTTCGGCGCCGAAAAGCAGCCGCTGTTCCTGTTTGGCGAGAGCTACGGCACCTGGCGGGTGAATGGCGCCACGGAGCTCCTCGAAAAGCGTGGGGTCAAGGTCGCGGGCGCCATGCTGCTCTCCGGCGGCGTGCCGGGCTCGCTGATGCCCTTCGAGTTCCAGGACGCCTACTACGTGCCTGCGCGGACCGCTGCGGCCTTCCATCACAAGCGGCTTGCGCCCGACCTGATGCGGGACCGTGAGGCGACCATGAAGGCCGTCGACGCATGGGTCTCCACCACCTACCTGCCGGCGCTCCAGCGGCTGCCTCAGCTTTCCGATGCCGAGCGGGAAAAGATCGCGGCCGATCTCGCCCGATTCACCGGCGTGCCGGCGGCCAGCATCGACCGCAAGACCCTGGTGATGAGCAACCGCGCCTACCTGCAGGGCTTCTTCGGCGGCGACAAGGCGAAGGTCCTAAACACCTACGACATGCGCCAGTTCGGCGCGGAGCCGCTGGTTCCGGGCTACCGCCAGGCCATAATGGACTATCTTCGCGGTGAGCTCGGCTACCGCACGGACCTCGCCTACGTCGACCTGGAAGAGGGTTACATGCCGACGCCGGGACCGGCGCGGCGGTCCACCGGCAGCCGGTGGGACTACAACCACACGGCCATCACGCCGGAGATGATGGCGCACATGAACGCCGGCGGCGGACCGCCCGCCTCGCAGCCGTGGCTGCAGAACGCCATGCGCCAGGACCCGGACCTGCGCGCAATCGTGCTCGCCGGCCGCTACGACAGCCTGAACATGTGCGAGGGCAACCTGAAGATGACCGCGAAGCTCGAGCCGTCGCTGAGCCGCCGCTTCGAGCACCACTGCTACGAGGGCGGCCACATGATGTACCGGGTGCAGGCCTCGCGCCTGCAGGTCTCCCGGGACCTCGCCGCCTTCATCAAGCGCGCGAGTGGCCAATGAGGCGACGCCAGGCTTCGACGGCATTGGGCGCCGTCCTCGCCCTGTCCGTTTCAACGGTCGCGCTGGCGCAACCGGCGCCGCGTCTGGCGGTGACCCATCACGTCGGCCATTTCAACGGCCAGACGGTCCCCTACATGGCCACGGTCGCCGAGACCTTCCTGCACGACGCGCAAGGCAAGCCCACCGCATCGGTGATCACCATCGCCTACACGCGCGAGGGCGTCGGCGACCCGGCCGGGCGGCCTGTGCTGTTCGCCTTCAACGGCGGGCCGGGCGCCTCGTCCTCGCCGACCCACACCCAGGCGCTGGGGCCGATGATCCGCGGCGAGGGCAGCTTCGCCGACCGTTCGGAACAGGCGCTCCACGAGAACCCCCACAGCCCCCTGGACGCGGTGGATCTCGTCTTCATCGATCCGGTCGGCACGGGATTCTCACGACCGCTGCCGGGCGTCGATCCGAAGCCCTACTACAGCGTCACGGGCGACGCACTGGCGGTGAAGGGCGTGATCCAGGACTGGCTGCGCGAGCACCACCGCGAGGGCTCGCCGCGTTATATCCTGGGCGAAAGCTACGGCACCACGCGGGCCGCCGCGATCATCAAGAACGGCAAGGACCTGCGCGTCGAGGGCGTCATGCTGGTCGCGCTCGTCGGGGGAACGCCAGGCCGTGAAATGCCCTACGTGGCCTCGCTGCCCACCATGGCCGCGGGCGCCTGGTATCACCAGAAGATCGATCGCCGCGGCCGCAGCGTCGAGCAGGTGTTCGACGAGGCGCTCGAGTTCGCCCGCACCGAATACGTCACCGCCCTCATCAAGGGCGGCAGCCTGCCGCCGACGGAGAAGCGCCGGATCGCGGCGCGGATGTCGGCGCTGATCGGCCTGCCCGCGGAGTTCATCGAGCAGCACGACCTGCGCATTTCCAAGAACGATTGGATGTTCAACGTCCTGAAGGACAAGGCCCTGCGCACCGGCCTGCTGGACGTCACCGTCACCGCGCCGCTAGAACCGGGCCAAGACGGCGCGATCGACGATCCAGCCCTCGGCGTCGTGCCGAAGCGCGCGGCCGGCGCGCCCGCCGGTCCGCCGCCAACGCCCGACAAGATCGGGCCGGTGCCGAGTCCTGCGGTCGGAACATACCTCACAAACGACCTGAAGTTCCCCAGCACCGACACCTACATCGGGGTCAACTTCTCGGTGAACGCGCAGTGGAACTACGAGAGCCGCTCGAACGACTTCGAGGCCCTGGCGGCGGCGATGCGCGCGGACCCGAAACTCAGGCTATTCTGGGCGGCCGGGTACTATGACCTCACCACGCCCGCCTATGCGGCCCGCTACACGCTGGACCAGGCCGGCGTGCCCGCGAGCCAGCTCAGCGCCAACTACTTCCCCGGTCCGCACGGGGTCTACGCGGGCGAAGCCAACCTGAAACGCTTCGACGATGCTGTCCGCGCCTTCGTGACGGCACGTGGACCGGAGGGTTCGCGGTGAGCCTTGGGGCCTGGCGGTTCGCCGCCAGCCTTGCGCTGGCCGCGCTGGGAACGATCGCCGCCGCGCCGGCCCCGAAGCCTGTCACGGTCACCGTTGCGCCTCCAGTGACACCGGCCGACGCGATGGTTGTGTCCCACGGTCGGGTGATGATCGACGGCAAGCCGCTGGCCTACACCGCCCACGCCGGCCTGCTGCCGATCTACGACAACGACACCGGCCAGCTCGCGGCGCGGATGTTCGTGGTCGCCTATAACGCCGACCTCCCCGCCGGCGCTTCGCCGCGGCCCCTCACCTTCCTGTGGAACGGCGGCCCGGGGTCCAGTTCCTCCCAGATCCACCTGATGGGCTTTGGCCCCAAGGGCTTGCGGGCGCCCGAGACCTATCCGGAGTGGAAGAGCGCGCCCTCCAGGATCGAGGACCGGCCGGAGACCTGGCTGAAGGTCAGCGACCTGGTGTTCGTCGATCCGATCGGCACGGGCTACAGCCGCGCCGTCAGCGAAGCCTGGCGCGACCGCCTCTACACGACGCGCGGCGACGCCGAGGCGGTGGCGGAGATGATCCGGGTCTACCGGGCGCGTTTCGACGCCTTCGACGCTCCGTTGTTCCTGGCCGGCGAGAGCTACGGGACGACTCGGGCCATGGAGGTGGCGGCCGCCCTGGCGCGACGCCGCACGCCGGTGGCCGGCGTGATCCTCATCTCGGGCTTCTACGATGCGGGCGGCCAGGTGGCGCCGGCAATGCAGGCGGCCCTGGAGACGACGCTCTTCACCGCCACCGCCTGGAGCCATCGCCGCCTCCCCAGCGACCTGCAGGCCCTGCCGCAGGACGAGGCTGTGGCCCGAGCGACCGCCTGGGCCCGCAACGACTATGCACCGGCCCTTGCGCGTCGGGATCAGCTCGGGGCGGAGGACCGTGCGCGCATCGCCGCGACCCTCGCGCGCTATTCGGGGGTCGATCCGAAGCTCGTCGATCCAAAATCCCTGCGCCTGTCCAAAGAGACGGTCATGGACGGCATGCTCGCGGACCACGGGCTGGAGCTGGGGCGCTATGACTCGCGCCTGGCGATCCCGCGCCGCGCGCCGGGCCAGGTGTGGGGCCCGCGCGAAGATCCCAGCCTGCTGCCGATGATCGATCTGATGGAAGGGACCTCGCCCGTCCTCATCCGCTACCTGCGCAACGACCTCGGCTACCGCAGCGACCTGCTCTACCGCGGCCCCTGGGGCGGCGCATTCCATCCCGATCCCATGAAGCCTATGGGGCCCGTGCTGCGGGACGACTGGATGGCGGCCATGTGGGACCACAGCGCCGCCCTGCGCCCCTCGCGTGATGAGGCTCAGGCGCCGCCGGAAGCGCCGCCGCTTCAGTCGGCCATGACCGCCGAGCCCAGGATGCTCGTCTGGAGCGTGGAGGGTCTCTATGATGGATCGTGCGCCGCGCGCGAGGAGGCGATCGCCCAAACGCCGCCGGCCCTGCGGAGCCGGGTGAAGGCGAGCTGCTATCCCGCCGGTCATATGGTCTACACCGACCGTGCTGTCCGCGTGCAGATGCAGCGCGATTTCGCGCAGTTCGTCCACGACGCCGTTACGCCTCGATAGGCGCCCTTAGCGGAACTGCCGCGCGCGTAGCGGAATGGCGGTGGTGCTCTTGGAGGCGGAGAGCGTCACGATAGAGCGCACGTCGGTGACGCCCGGCAGCTTGAGGATCACGTTGAAGACGAATTCCTGGAACCAGCGCACGTCGGGCGCCATCACCTTCAGCATCGCGTCCATCTCCCCAAACAGCGTCCAGCACTCGAGGATTTCCGGGATGTTGTGGATCGCCTTGTAGAAGGCGGCGCGGTCGTCGTCGGTCAGTGTCGTCATCTTCACCTGGGCGAAGATCTGCATATGGAAGCCGAGCTTCTCGGCATCGACGATCGCGACGATGGCCTTGATGTAGCCCTCCTCGCGCAGCCGCTGGATGCGACGCCAGCAGGGCGATTGCGACAGACCGACGCGCTCGGCCAGGTCCGCCGTGGAGAGCGAGGCGTCGCGCTGCATCAGTTCCAGGATCTTGATGTCGATGGCGTCGAGGCTGGCCGGCATATCCTATGTCCATCTCGGGGCGGCGCCGCATAGCGGATGCGCCATCCGACCCTGACAAGCACCACAAAGGCAAGAAAAACCATGGATCACGGATAGGATTGGTTTCGAGGTTCCGGCGTCTGCGCAGGGACGGGACGGCGCAGTCTGAGTGGGGGCGACACGTTGAATTTTCCGCGCGCGGCGGAGGGTCGCCATCCGCCACTTGCCGCACCCGCCGACAGCTACGCGCGCTGGGTGAGGACGGCGATGAAGGCCGCGGCCAGCTCTCCGGACGCCGCCGTATTGTTCGACTCGACGATCCGCGAACCGACGGCGCTCCTCATGGACGTTGTGCGCAGAGCGTTCGAAGGCGGGATCACCGATCGCTATGAAAGCGTGTTCGCGAACGGCAATCGCTTTGTGGTCGGCCAGGTGGCGACACGGCACGGAGTCGCGCCGGACCAGGTGATCGGCACGACCGGCGCCACGAGCGCGCTCGGGATGACGCTAAAGGCGCTCGTGCGGCCCGGCGACAACGTCATTATCGAAACTCCGTGCTTCGACCTGCTGCCCGCGCTCGCCCGCGACGCCGGCGCGACGGTCACCCCATTACATCGGCGCGCGCCCGACTACGCCGTCGACCCTGAGGAGGCGGCAGGGCTCGTACGCGCCAACACGCGGCTCATCATTCTCACCCAGTTGCACAATCCGTCCGGCGCAGTGCTGCCGCAGGCCACCTTGGCCGCTCTGCGCGAAGTCTCCCGCCGCACCGGCGTGCCGGTGCTCATCGATGAGGTCTACGCCGACTTCGTCGAGGACCATGTCTATGCCGCGCAACTCGGTCCCGAATTCATCAGCATCGGGAGCCTGACGAAGGTCCAGGGCCTGTTCGCGCTGAAGTGCGGCTGGGCGGTCGCCGCCCCTGAGTTGATTGCCAGGATCAACGCCGCGAACCCGCAGGGCGATCTGGGCGTCTCGAAGCTGGCCCACGCCGTGGCCGCCCTTGTGCTCGAGAATCGCGGCGCGTTCGACGCCCATTGGCGCGGCGTGCTCGCGGAGGGGCGGCCGGTTGTCGCCGCCCATGCCGAGAGGATGACTTCCGAAGGCCTGATCGCCGGCGCGCTGCCTGAGCGCGGCTGCATGTACTTCCCGCGGATCATCGGAGTGGACGACACCTTGGCGTTGGCCGAATGGCTCTGGGCCGAGCATGGGCTGCTCGCGCCCGCAGGCGAATTCTTCGGCGAGCCTGGCAGGCTGAGGATCGGTTTCGGCGGCGGCGACGCGGGCGTGCTGGATGGCGCGCTCGCCCGCCTCGCCGAGGCGCTGAGGGCCTACAGGGTGAGCCGTTGAGCGGGTTGCGCCGCCAAGTTGCAACCGCACGTGGACGCGACGATTCCGGCCGCATCCAAGCGTCTCACGCATGCTCAATGCAGCGGATGACCGCTCGGAACATAACTCATGTGCTGCGCTTCCAGGACACGCTACACAACGAAAAGAAAAACCGGCGTGCGGCGACTAACGTCGAGAAGGTGCGGCCGACTGCGTGCGCAATGGAGCGACAAGGCTCCGGCATGCAGCGAACTAGCTGGGGGATAGGATGAACGGCAATTCGGTTCGGCGGCGGTTGCTTGCCTCGACGATGATCTGCGGCGTGGCGTTGGGAGCGGCGACGGTCGCCGCGGCGGCGGCCGCGCCAGCGACGACGGACGTTTCCGAGATCGTGGTGACAGGCTCCCGCATCAAGCAGGCGTCAGACACCACCACGGCTGCGCCCGTGCTGGCGGTCGACGCCCAGACGATCACCGACAAGGGCTTCACCCAGGCGGGCCAGGTGATCAATGACCTGACCTCGGCGGTGCCCTCTGTGCCCGAGGCGCCGGGCAGCGGCGCGGCGGCCGGTAATGGCCAGACGTTCCCCAACCTGTTCGGCCTCGGCGTCGGACGGACCCTGACGCTGGTCAACGGCCGGCGGTTCGTGACCTCGTCGTCGGGGCTCGGCGACCGCGTGGTCGACACCAACATCATCCCGACCGGCCTGATCCAGCGGGTCGACGTCGTGCAGGCGGGGGGCGCGGCGGTCTATGGCTCAGACGCCATCGCTGGCGTGATCAACTACGTCCTGAAAGACAAATTCGAAGGCCTCGAACTCGACGCCCAATACGGAGAATCCTCGCGCGGCGACTACGCGACGCCGCACTATCGCGTCACCTATGGCCGCAACTTCCTGGGCGGGCGCGGCAACGTCGCGCTCGACGTGGAGTGGTCCAAGACGGACCCCCTGCTCGACTATGACCGTCCGCGCACCAACCTCGGGCGCATCACCGTCGCCAACGCGGCAAACACCAGTGCGACCGACGGCATTCCGGCCGTCCGCGAGAACCTGAACACCCGCTTCTGGGAGTTCAACTACAACGGCCTGCTGTTCACGCCGGCGCCCGCGCCGGTTCCGGCCTTCATCTTCTCCCAGGCCGGCGTGCCGCAGCAGTTCAACACCGCCGGCAACGGGCTCATTCCCTACAATCTCGGCGTCTCGGGCGGGATTCCCTTCAACAGCGGCGGCGAAGGCCTGCCCTACCAGGAGCTCGCGTCTCTTTACGTCGGGATCGAGCGCCTGAACGGCAACGTGGTCGCGCATTACGACATCACAGACCACATGAAGCTGTCGGGCGAGCTGCTCTACGCCCACACCAAGAGCCGCGACCCCTATCAGGTGCTGCTCTCGAACACGGTGCTGAACGGGGCCGCCACGGGCGCCGGCGCGATCCCGATCTCCCGGCAAAACCCGTTCATCCCCGCCTCCGTGTCGGCCCTGCTGGGCCCGGGAGGGCCGCCGCTGTTCCTCTCCAAGGCCTGGGCGGCGGGCGACCTGATACCCTCACGCGAAGGCACGCTGGAGACCGACACCTTCCGCGGCGTGCTCTCGCTGGACGGCGACTTCGATGTGGGCTCACGGAACTTCTACTACAGCCTCTCTTTCAGCCGGGCCGAGACTGAGGGCGGCCAGCGCGCCTGGGGCACGTGGACCACGCGCTTCAACGCCGCCGTGCAGGCGACCCGGAACTCGGCCGGCGCAATCGTCTGCGCGATCAACGCCGACGCCAACCCGGCCAATGACGACCCAAACTGTGCGCCGATCAATCCGTTTGGCCAGGGGAATGTCAGCCAGCAGGCCCGTACCTACATCGATGTGGTCACCGGCCAGGACTACGTGAACACCCAGGACGACTTCCTGGCGACGATCGGGGGCGACCTCTTCGAACTCCCGGCGGGCAAGGCCAAGTTCAGCGGCGCCTATGAGCATCGCGCCGAATTCGCCAAGTTCGTGCCGCTGCCCGCCAACCAGCTCGGCCTCACCGGTTCGCAGGTGGCCACGGTGGCGACCCGGGGCGACTACCACACCAACGAACTCTCAGCCGAAGTGCTGATCCCGGTGATCGGCGGCGACTTCACGCTGCCCTTTGCCAAGCTGGTGGAGCTCAACGGCCAGTACCGGCGCGTCGACAACTCCATCGCGGGCACGGAAAACGTCTGGGGCTTTGGCGGCCGCTGGGAAGCCGTCTCCGGCCTGACCTTCCGCGCCTCGCGCAGCCGCAACTTCCGGGCGCCGACGCTCGACATGCTGTTCGCGCCTTCTCGGACCGCCCTGGCGAACGTCGGCAACGAACCTTGCGACCTGCGCTTCATCAACAACGGTCCGGCGCCTGCGATCCGGCAGGCCAACTGCCAGGCCCTTTTCGCCCAGCACCCGAGCTGGGGGCCCTTGGCGACGTTCCAGGACCCGTCGGTCAACTTCAACAACGCCCTCGTCACGGTGGGCGGCAACGCGAACCTGAAGAACGAGATCTCCGACACCACCACCTATGGGGTCGTTCTGCAGCCGGCCTTCATTCCCGGCCTCACCATCGTGGCCGACCACATCCAGGTGGACCTGACCAACGGCTTGTCGGCGTTCACGCCGCTGAATTTCGAAGAAACCTGCTTTGACGTCTCGCCGCAGCCGGCGGCGGTCTGCTCCACCTTCACCCGCGATCCGGCCACAGGCTTCATCAACACGGCCACGTCGACCACGTTCAACGCCGGCCTGATCCAGTTCCGGGGCGAGGTCTACAACGCCGCCTACCAATTCCCGCTGAGCCGGATCTTCGGCGAGGGGCGCGAGTACGGCGACCTCCAACTGAACCTTGAGGCGACCCACACCTCCAAGCTCGTGCAATCGGTGACCGGCGTGGATCGGATCGACTTCGCGGGCTCGTACCAAGGACTGGGCGGGTTGCCCAATCCGAAGTGGGTGACGCGCTTCGACGCCCACTACACGCGCGGGCCGTTCCGGGCGACGTACGAGCTGTTCTATCTGCCGAGCGTCAAGTTCAGCCCGACGGCGACCATCGAGACCGTGCCGACGCCAACCGTCGACTCGAACATCCGCCACTCGGTATCGGCGCAGTATGACTTCGGCCATTACACGGTGCGCGCCGGGGTCATCAACCTGACGGACGAGGAGCCCTCATATCCCACGCGGAATTACGGCGACATCCTGGGCAGGCAGTACTTCGTGGGGCTGCGCGCGCGGTTCTGATCGAACTCGTCCGACTGTGGGATCACGGACGGACTGCGAGGGCGGCGCCGACCCCAAACGGGCGCCGCCCTCGCGCATTTCGGAGTAGCGGAATGGCGGGCGCCGCCGACGGCCTGGTCCTGTTCGACGCCGATGCGGTCCGCCGGCGGCTCGATCCAGACAGCGCGCGGCGCGCCGTTCGCGAAGCCATGATCGCGCTCTCCGACGGTCGCACCCGTCAGCTGCTCAGGAGCTTCATCGGACTTGGCGAAGGCCGCACCTTCGCGATCATGCCGGCCGCATTGGGAGAGCGCGGCATCTTCGGAGCTAAGCTCGTGAGCGTCTTTGTCGGCGGTGACGGCCGCAAGATGCACGAGGGCCTGGTCGTGATGTTCGACGGCGAGAGCGGCGGCCCACTCTGCGTCGCTGACGCGGGTGAGGTTACAGCCATACGCACACCGGCCGCCTCGGCCGCGGCCACTGAAGCGCTTGCCCGCAGGGACGCTGACACGCTTGCGGTGCTGGGGCTGGGCCGCCAGGCGCTGGGCCACATCGCCGCCATCGCCAGGGTCCGATCGCTGAAGTCGGTGCGCGTCTGGGGTCGCGAACCAATGCGGGCGCAGGCCTTCGCCGAGCGGGCCTCAGCAGCGACAGGTTTGCTCGTGGAGGCATTCACTGAGGCTGAACGGGCGGTCGCCGAGGCGGCGATCGTCTGCACGGTCACGGGCGCGACCGATCCGATCCTCAAGGGCGACTGGCTCGCGGCGGGGACGCATGTGAACCTGGTCGGCTCGAGCGGGCCCGCGCAGGCCGAGGCGGACATCCAAGTGGTCACCCGCGGGCGCTTCATCGTCGACCACAGGGAGCATGTCCTGGCGCATGGCGGGGAGTTCCTGCGCGCCAAGGCCGCCGGTCTCGCCAATGAGGCGACCATCGCCGCCGAGATCGGCGAGGTGTTCGCCGGAACCGCGCCCGGCCGCACATCGCCGCACGAGATCACCGTCTACAAGTCGCTCGGCCACGCCGTCCAGGACCTGGCCGTCACCGCCTGGATCTACGAACAAAGCCGATGAATTCCGCCCTGCTCGCCTTTGCTCTCGCCACCGCCGCCCTCGGAGCCAGTGCGGCTGCACCGGAAGCGCGAATGGAGGTCCTGCTCGCGCCCGGTCCGCTCGACGCGGCCGCGGGGCGAGGCTCCATGGATATCACCTTGGGGATTTCCGGCCTCGATGTCGCCGGTGGCGCGCCGGTGCTTACCCTTCCCATCGTCATCGCCAACACCGACACCGTCGCCAATACCCTCACGGGCCTGACCGCGACCGACGCCGCCGGCCGGGTTCCGTTGAGCATCAGGGACGATCCGGCGGCCATCGCCTATTCCCGCCACTGGATCGCGGGACGCCCCATCAAGGGAGAGCTGACGGTCCGCTACCGCGCGCCGGTTGACGATACGCCGCCCGCCCGCGGCTCGGGCCCACCCTACAGCCTGCGCACGGAAGGCGGCGGGGTTTCGGGGGTGGGCAACACCTTCATCCTGCTGCCGGAGGGGTCTCACGCCTATCGCATCGCTCTCCGTTGGGACCTCCATGGTCTGCCCAAGGGTTCGCACGCGATGTCGAGCTTCGGCGAGGGGGACGTTCAGCTTGCCGCAGGACCGGCATCGCGCCTGCACTCGGCACTCTACATGGCCGGCCCGATGCACCGTGAGCCGGCCCAGGTGAAGCCCACCGGCTTTTCCGCCGCCTGGCTGGGCGAGCCGCCGTTCGACCCGCGACCGTTGATGGTCTGGGCCGGCAAGCTGCACGGCTGGATGAGCGGGTTCTTCCAGGATCCGGCCGAACCGCCGTACCGCGTGATCCTGCGCTATAACCCAATCAATGCCGGCGGCGGCGCTGCGCTGACCAACTCCTTCCTGCTCACCTGGGGTGAGACCGCGAGGGACCCGGAGAAGCTGAAAGGCACCCTCAGCCACGAGATGATCCACACGTGGACGGCCACGGGGCTTGGCGGCCAATGGTACGGCGAGGGCATCGCCGTCCACTACCAGGCGCTCCTGCCGCTGCGCGCCGGGATGATCTCGCCTTCCGACTTCCTTGCCGACCTGAACGCCACGGCGCGCCGGTACTACACCAACGCGCTCAACGACACGCCGGACCGCGAGGTGGGTCCGCGGTTCTGGGAGGACACCCGCATCCGCACCCTGCCCTACGACCGGGGCGCTATGTACTTCGCCGTGCTCGACGGCAGGATCCGCCGCGCCTCGGCCGGCAAGCGAACGCTGGACGACCTGATCCGCGAGATGGTGCGCCGCAAGCGCGTCGGCGAGCCCGTGACCGAAGCCGTGTGGCTGGAAGTGGTCACGCGCGAACTGGGCGAGGCCGGCCGTCAGCTGCACGGCGACATGCTGGCGGGCAAGCTGATGCTGCCGGAGAGCGGCGATTTCGGACCCTGCTTCACACGCACGACGGGGAGGTTTCGCCGCTTCGATCTGGGCTTCGACCCGAAGTCACTCGTGGGCGACGTCAAGACGATCCGAGGGCTCGATCCACAGTCCGCGGCGGCCAGAGCCGGCCTGCGAGAGGGTGACGTGGTCACCTATTCCGTGGCGCTGGACAGCGTGCAGGGCGACCAGAGCCGCGAACTCACCCTGAAGGTCAGCCGCGACGGCAGGACCTTCCCGATCACCTATCTGCCGCGCGGCAAGACGGTGGAGGCCTACCAGTGGGCGCGGGTCCCTGGCCTCGCCGACGACCGATGTGTCTACTGACGCGCGCCGCCTGCAAGGAGCATTCATCCGATGGTTTCACGCAGAGAGTCCCTCGCGGCCTTGGTGGCGACGCCGCTGCTGGCGCTCGCTGCCGACGCGAAGGGCCAGGCGCCCGCGGCCCCCTCGCCTCGCGATAACTTCCACTTCAGCGGCGCCTACATGAACTGCGCCTACATGCACCCGCTGCCGCTCGACTCGGCGGCGGCGATGCGCGCCTACCTCGCCGGCCGGGTGGACCCCGCCGCGCGGCGCAAGCCCGCACAAGACGCCCGCGCTCTGTTCGCCAGGCTGATAAACGCCACTCCGGACGAGATCGCCGAGGTGCCCTCGACCTCCTACGGCGAGAGCTTCGTGGTCGGCGCGCTCGGCATCCAGGGCGACCGACGCGCCAAGGTGGTCACCGACATCCTGCATTTCGATGGCTCGCTCTACACCTACGAGGAGTTGGCCCGACAGGGTTCCGGGTTGACGGTGCTGCCGATGACGGCCGAGGGCCGGATCGACATGAACCGGCTGGAGGCGGCGGTCGACCGCGGCACGCGCCTTGTGGCTGTCTCGCTTGTCTCCCAGGTCAACGGCTTCGAGCACGACCTGAAGACGGTCTGCGAGATCGCCCATCGCAAGGGCGCCCTCGTCTACGTGGACGCGGTGCAGGGCGCCGGCGCGGTCCCGATCGACGTCAAGGCGTCCGGGGTCGATTTCCTCGCCTGCTCGACCTTCAAGTGGCTCATGGGCGACTTCGGCTACGGCTTCCTCTATGTGCGCAAGGACCTGCTCCCGAAGCTGCGGCGCACCCAGTTCGGCTACCACCAGCCCAAGACCTTCGCCTACCACGCCTTTCCGGGCGACACGCCGGGTCGCGCGCTGTTCGACTCCTCGCCCAACAACGAAACCGCCGCGGGCCTGTTCGAGGTGGGGTCGCTCAGCGAGGCGAGCGAGGTCGGTGTCGGGGTTTCGCTGAGCAACATCATTGGCATGGGCGTCGAGACCATCCAGCGCAATCGCCAGCCGCTGATCGAGGCGCTGCGGACGCGGATCTCCGCGCGTTACCGGCCGCTCACGCCGCCGGACAGCAAGAGCTCGATCATCAGCTTCGTCGCGCCGGGGGCCGCGCAGCTCCGGCCCCGCATCCAGGAGGCCCAGGTCAACATCCAGCTCTATCCGAACCGCTTCCGCGTCTCGCCCTCGGTCTTCAACACCATGGCGGACGTCGACCGGGTCTGCGACGTGATCCTGGCCTGAGACGGCAGGGCCCCACATAACCTATGTCCCGTCCAACCTGGGCACGCATTGAAGCTGTCCGATTTCGGAGCAGGTCCCGCGAGTTCGAATAGAAATGCCGCCCTGCGCGGGTACGATAAACCTCCAGTGGGGAGGTGTTCGATGGGGATCCGCAGCCGTCTCGTGCTCGCCGGGCTGCTGGCGGGCGCCGCCATCGCCACCGCGCCCGCCGCCTGGGCCGAAACGCAGAATTTCGTCGTCATCGCCAACGGCGAAAAGGTGGGCCATCTCGACGCCAGCATCACCGGCCGGCACGCCTCCATCGACTACGCCGTCTCGAACAACGGCCGCGGCCCGACGGCGAAGGAGGAGATCGATCTCGACGCCGCCGGGATACCGCTGCGCTGGACCATTGAGGGCACGTCGCTCTTCGGCAGCCCGGTGCACGAGCACTTCACCTGGGCTGCGGGACGGGCGGAATGGGTGAGCCAGGCCGACAAGGGCCAGGCGCCGGCGACCAAACCCCTGCTCTACATCGGCAACGACGTCAGCCCCTGGATGCTGGGCGTTTACGTGAAGGCGCTCCTGAAGGCGCCCGGCCATGCCTCGCCCGTCCTGCCCTCCGGCCAGCTCAAGCTGGCCGAGGTGCGCAAGGTCACCCTGGCCAACGGCAAGACCGCCGTGCCGCTGACGGTCTACGAGCTTTCCGGCATCGACCTCACGCCGGACTACGTGCTGATCGACGGCAAGGGCGAACTGTTCGGGACCGCCGGCGGCGGCCTGATCCGGCGCGGCTACGAAGGGCTAGTCCCGCAGATCCAAAACCTGAGCCGCGACATCGCCTTCGCCCGGGCGGAAGACGCGCAGAAGGCGCTGGCGCACCGGTTCGCGGGCCCGGTGCGCATCCGAAACGTGCGCATCTTCGACCCCGCCAGCATGACCGTCGGCGGGCCCTCCGACGTGGTGGTCTACGGCGACCGGATCGCGACCGTGACGCCGGCGCAGTCCGGGCCGGCGCCCAAGGGCGAGACGGTGATCGATGGCCAGAGCGGGACGCTGGTTCCAGGCCTGCACGACATGCACCACCACACGACGCTCTCGTCGAACCTGTTCAACCTGGCGGTGGGCGTCACCGCGATCCGCGACATGGGCAACGACAACGCCCAGCTCCTGAAGATCGACGAGGCGCTGAAGACCGGCCGCATCGCCGGTCCCAGGATCGTGCGCAACGGCTTCCTGGAGGGCCGCAGCCCCTATTCCGCGCGCAACGGCTTCATCGCAGACACCCTGCCGCAGGCGCTGGACGACGTCCATTGGTACGCCGACCACGGCTACTGGCAGATCAAGATCTACAACTCCTTCCCGCCCGACTGGGTCGCCCCCGTGGCGGCCGAGGCGCATCGGCTGGGCCTGGGCGTCACCGGCCACGTGCCCTCCTTCTCAACGCCGGACCGCGTGATCCGCGACGGCTACAACGACATCGCCCACGTGAACCAGCTCATGCTGGGCTGGATCCTGAAACCGGGCGAGGACACCCGCACGCCGCTGCGGCTGACGGGCATGGCCCGGGGCGCGAACCTGGACCTCAACTCGGCTCCAGTGCGCGCGACAATCGCGCTGATGAAGGAACGGCACGTCGCGCTCGACACCACCGCCATGACGCTGGAGCGGCTGATGCTGTCGCGCTCGGGCGAGGTGCAGGAGGGCGATCGTCCCTACCTCGACCACGCGCCGATCGGCTACCAGCGCTACCGCAAGCGCAGCTTCGTGACGATCAACTCGCCCGCCGATGACGCCGCCTACCAGGGTGGCTTCCGAAAGGTGATGGAGGTGCTGAAGCTGCTCGACACCGAGGGCATCCAGCTCCTGCCCGGCACCGACGACACCTCCGGCTTCGCCCTGCTGCGGGAGCTGGAGGTCTATGTGAAAGCCGGCATTCCGGCAGGAAAGGCGCTCTACGACGACACCCTGGGCGCTGAGCGGTATTTCCACCGCGACGCGGACCTGGGAACGATCGAGCGCGGCAAGCTCGCCGACTTCATCCTGATCGACGGGGACCCGACCCGGGACATCAGCGCAGTCCGGAAGAACCGCATGACGATGCTGGGCGGCGTTGCCTACTACCCGGCGGAGATCTTCGAACGGCTGGCGATCCGGCCCTTTGCCCCGCCGCCGCCGGTCATCCCGCCCGCGCCATGAAGCCCGCGCAGTTCACCATCCTAGGCGTTGCGCTGGCCGCGAGCCTGGCGGTGGGCGTGCGGCCCGGCGAAAGTCAGGTCTCTCCAGATTTTGATATCGTCTTGAAGCCACAGCGCGAGGGCAGTTCCGACGTGACTGCGATCGCGGTGCGCGAGACCATCCGCGGCCAGCCGTCGGACAAGCCATTCGCGATCTCGGCTCCGGTCGTCTACGCCGGCGTGCGCGGCATCGCCGACCGGGTGAAGGAGCTTGAGGTCCGCGACTCCGCGGGACTGGTTCCGCTGGCGCAGAGTGAGGACAAGCCGGTCCCGGGCGGCTTTCCGTACTTCCGCCACTGGACCGCCGCGCGGCCAATCTCTGGGTCCGTGACCGTGAGCTTCCGCTCGCTGGTGCAGCCGCCGGATGCGACGCGCGGGCCGCCCTTCGGCATCCGCGCCGTCGGCGGCGGCGTCAGCGGCGCCGGCTCCGGCTTCCTGGTCTTCCCGGAAATGGGCCCGGCCGATCTGCATGTGGCATGGGACCTCTCCGATCTGGCCACCGGTTCGACGGCAATCGCGTCCTGGGGCGAGGGCGACACACGGTGGCGTGACACGCCGCGCAGCCTGACCCAGGCCTGGATAATCGCCGGGCCGGTGAGCCGCTATCCGCTGTCGGGAAGCGACCACGGCTTCAGCGCCGCCTGGCTGGGCCAGGCGCCGTTCGACGCGCCGGCGGAGATGGCCTGGACAGCCAAACTCTACGCCTTTCTCGGAAAGTCCTTCCGCTACCTCGACCCACCGCCGCCCTATCGCGTCTTCATGCGCTTTCTGCCGCCGGGGCCTGGCGTAAGCGGCGGCACGGCCCTGCCGCGCTCCTTCATGCTCTCGGCTGCGGCGGGCGAAGCGACGCCCGGTGCGCATGCCCCGCGCGGAACGTTGGCGCACGAGATGATCCACCAGTGGTCCGGCGGCATCGCCGCGCCTGACGGGATCTCCAGTTGGTTCAGCGAGGGGCTGACGGTCTACTACGCCGCCATCATGCCAAAGCGCGGCGGGTTCATGAGCCTCGACGACTACGCCCGCGACATCAACGCCATCGCCAAGGGCTATTACGCCTTCCCGTCGCGCACCTGGTCGGCGGCGAAGATCGCTGAGGCGGGCTTCGGTGACGAGAACATCCGCCACATCCCATACAACCGCTCGGCCCTTTACTTTGCCGACCTCGACGCCCGTATTCGCGCCAAGAGCAATGGTCGCCGACGGCTTGAGGACGCCTTGCAACCGATCTTCACGAGCCGCGAGAAGGGCGTTCGCTTCGATCATGAGGCCTGGACGGCATTTGTGACCAAGGAGCTGGGCCCGGGCGCAGCCGAGCAGTGGGAGAAGGTCGTGTTGCAGGGCGAGCTGTTCGTGCCCGATGCGCATGCCTTTGGCCCCTGCTTCGAGCTGAAGCCCGCGATCTATGAGTTCGAAACCAAGCCGATGGAGGGCTACAGGTTCGTCCGCGTGGCGGGCGCGTCCGAGGCGAAGTGCCTGGCGTGGTAAGCGCGCCCGCGCCAGTTTCTGGGGAGGAGCTGAGGCGCAGCGTCCGGCTGATCGATCTCGTCATGCTGGGCGCCGGCACGGCGATCGGGGCCGCGATCTTCACGGTGCTGGGTCCCGCGGCGAACGTGGGCGGGACCGGCATCTTGATGACGACCCTGCTCGCCGTCCTGCCGATGGCGCTCTTCGCCCTCGTCTACGCCTGGCTTGCCTCCACGCAGCCACGCACCGCCGCCTCCTACGAATGGCAACGGCAGTTCACCCATCCGGCGTTCGCGTTCGGCATCGTCTGGTTGCGTGTCCTGGCCAACGCCGTGGTGATGATCGTCTATGGTCAGACCTTGACCAACTACCTCTCGATGGTGGTCGACCTCCCCGCCAAGCCCGTGATGCTGGCCTTTTTCTTCGTGCTCTTCGCCCTGAACTACGTAGGCGTGGCGGTGGCGGCGCGGGTGCAGACCGCGTTGATGCTGATGCTGCTCGCGGTGCTGGGCCTCCTCGTCGTGGCGGCCGGTCCGCAGCTGAAGCCGCAGCTCTTCGCCGAAGCGTTGGCGGGGGGGTGGCTGCCGATCGTGGCGGCCCTGCCGCTGATGATCCAGCTCTTCCTTGGCATCGAGACCGCCACCGAGGTCGGCGAAGAGGTGGACGATGCGCGACGGGTTGTGCCGCTGGGCGTGGCGGGCGCTCTGGCGCTGACGCTGGTGGTCTATTTCGCCGTGACCTTCGCGGCGCTGAGCCTGGTGGGCGCGCCCACGCTCGCGGCCAGCAAGGCGCCGCTGTTGGACGCCGCCCGGGCGGCGGTCGGCCCGTGGGCGACGCCGGTGATCGTCACGGCGGCGACGTTCGCTCTGACCAAGTCGATGAATGCGACATTCCTGGTATTCTCGCGCTTCCTTTTCGCCATGGGCCGCGCCGGCGCCCTGCCCGCCGCCCTCGGTCGCATCCATCCCAAGTTCGGGACGCCACACGTGGCCACCATCGCGGCCTTTGTCGCCGCCTGCGCGGCGCTCCTCCTGCCGTCCTCGCTTCTGTTCCTGTTGCTGGCCGTCAGCGTGCCCACAATGCTGAAATACGCCGGCACCTGCGTGGCGGCCTGGAACGCGAGCAGCCAGGCCGAGGTGCGCGCCGAGGCGCGGCTGCCGTTCGGTCCCGGGCTGGTGAAAGGGTTGGCCGGAGGGGGCGTGGCCGCGGCCCTCATCATCGCGGCTCTGGGGCTCTCGACGGACGTGCGTCCCTACGGCTTGCTCGCCGGATGGCTCGTGATCGGGCTAGGCTATTACGCTTGGCGCAGCCACCGCCGATCCGCCCCCGCCGTGTGACGCAGACTCCAATTCATCGCGCCCCCATGGCTCTCGCAATCCTAATCACGGCCGCCCCTGTGGGCGCCGCGCCGGCCACCATGAGTCATACGTCGGCAAGCGGATCGCCGGCGTCGACGAGCAATCGCGCCGCATAAGGCGGCAGTTCGATTCCGCTGCGGCGCGTCGGCTCGCCGCGGGTGTTGAAGAGGTTGACGACGGCGGAGCCGTCGGGGCGGGCCGCACACTGGGTCACGACGCCGTCGGCCGCAGCGAGACCGAGTTCGGGGAAGGCGCAGGCCAGGTGCGGCTCGCGCAACAGAGCCGCGAACAGGGCGGCACGCTCGGGCCGGAGTTCGTCCAGCTTGTCGCTGGTCATCAGCACGCCACCGGCGAGGCCTGCGAAGAGCGCCAGGGAGCGCACCTGCTCGTCGCTGAGATCATGGAAGCGGTCGCGGAGCAGGATGCAGTCGGGGTCCGCCTGCCACAGCACGCCGGCGGCGTGGTTGCGGGTCTGCTGGTCCCGCAACAGGCTCTCGCCGGAGTGGTCGCCGCGCCAGCTGACTCCCATGTCCCGGCCGATGCGCACCGCATCCACCAGCCCGACCGAAGCCCACAGCGGGCAGCCGCAGCCGAGCCACAGCGCCTCCCCGATCTCCTCACGGATCAGCTCCGCCATGCGTCGCCAGATGGCGATGCGCGACAGTCCCGGCTGGCGCCAGACCGCGCGCTCCGGGCCGTACTCGGCGCCGAACAGCATGAAATCGGTCTTGAAGTAGGCGCAGCCCCACGCGCGCCAGGTTCGGAAGACCTGGCGAATGTAGGCCTCGGCGTCGGGGTGGGTGATGTCCAGCGGGTAGTATTCCTCGCTGCGCTTGTGCCAGCGGAACTCGCCGTAGAACCTCAAGTGGGCCAGCGGTTCGCCCGTCGCCCGCTCCCGCACCACCCAGTCCGGATGCTCCCGGAAAAGCCGACTGCGGTTGCCGACCATGAAGGGCGCGATCCAGAGGCCCGGCGTGAAGCCCGCCTCGGCTATGTCCGCCAGGAGCGGCGCCATGCCGCGCGGGAACTGCGGCTTGACCTCCAACCAGTCGCCCATCTCCGGCGTGAAGCCGTCGTCAACCAGGAAGATGTCCAGCGGGACCTGCTGCCGGTCGCGAAAGGCGGCGGCGGCCGCCAGGTGTTCGAGGATCGAGGCCTCGTCGATGGCCGCGTAGAGGTTGTACCAGGAGCACCAGCCGGTGAGGCGCCGCGCCGGGAGGCGCGGCGGCGAAGGCGCGGCCGCGGCCACCGCGCGAGACCAGGCGCGACAGGCCGGCTCGACGGCGTCGCCGTCGATCAGCAGCAAGGGTTCCGCAGAGATACGCCCATCGTGCGGCGTGCGGTCCCAAAGGGTCTCCACGTCGAGGCTGAACGCGTCCGCCTCGTCGCCGAAGCGGAAGCGGCTCTGGAACCGGTCGTGGCGGGTGAAGCCCAGCACGACGGCGCCCGGCCCGTCCTTGAGCGCCAGGGCCGTGAACGCGAAGCCCGCGCGAGGCGACCGCGCGGGGATGTCGTCGGCCACAGGCTCGCCCGGCTCGACGAAGAAGCTGCCGTCCCAACTCTGGTAGCCGTTGCGCAGATAGCGTGCGACCCCCTCCACGGCGGCGAACCGCAGGCCCACGCTGTCGATCGTCCGGGCAGGATCCAGGCCTGACAGGGAGATCGCCAACTGCAGCCCTTCCTCCGAGGCGGAGATCGCCAGGTCGACGCAGACCCCGGCGAAGCCGCCCTTCAGCCGCCACGCCACGCCGGTCGGCGTCACGACGCGCGTTTCGGCGGCTACCGGTTCGCCGTCGATGAGCGGCTGCAATCCGCCGAGACTGAGCCCGCGGCCGACGAACGCCGCGCGCTGAGCACTAAACTGCATCGGTCAGCCTCACCTCCTGTCGCGCTTCGGCTGACCGGCGCGCCGCCAGAGCCAGGCGCAGGCTCGCCTCGCCCTCGGCCAGCGGAACCCGGGGCGGACGGCCCTCGCGGATCGCGCCGGCGAGGTCGGCGAGCTGCGCAACGAACGGGTCGCTCGTCGCGGCCACCGCCTCGTCGGAGACCTGCGGCCAGGTGCGGGTGAGGACCGCGGTGTTCCAGTCCTCGAAGCGGCCCGTGTAGCGTTCAGCCACCACCCGCCAGTCCTTCAGCCAGCGTCCGGGGATCGCGGCGTTGCTGGCGTTCAGGTTGGCGATGCGGCCGTCGTCCCAGCCAAACAGGATCGCCGAGACGTCCTCGATGTCGTAGCCGGGGACCCCGCGGTGGAAAAGGTTCGCGGAGCGGGCATAGACGCTGTCCGGCTCGCCCATGGTGACCCGGACGAGGTCGATCAGGTGGATGAGCTGCTCCAGCACCTGGCCGCCGGAGCGCGCGCGCTCCCGCCACCAGGGCGCGTGGAGCGCATTGCAGTGGAAGCTGCCCGCGAAGAGGCCGACCGGCCCGGTCTCGCCCGCCGCGGCCAGCGCCTGCCAGCGCGCGACGGCCTCGCCGTGCCGGTACATGAACCCCACGGCCGCGCGGACGCCAGCGGCGTCCGCCGCTTCGACCATGCGACGCGCGCTCGGCAGGTCCAGCGCGATCGGCTTCTCGACCAGCAGGTTCACCCCGCGGGCCGCCGCACGTTCGACTTCGCCGTTGCGCGCATCGGGGGGCGTGGCGACGATCAGCAGGTCGAGCCGCTCTGCGTCCAGCATGCGGTCGAAGTCGACATAGGGCGCGCCGCCATGCCGGCTCGCGAACGCTTCCGTGCTGTCGGCGTCGCGGCCACAGCAGGCGACCACCTCGAAGTCGGCGGGCAACTGAGCGGCCGCCTGCAGGTGTCGTCCGCCGATCCCGCCACAGCCCAGGAGCCCCAGCCGAAGGCGGCTCATTCGGTGAACTCCAGCACCGCCTGCAGAAGCCCCGCCTCGCCACGGTCCAGCCGCTCGAAGAGCGCCGGCGCATCCTCGAACGGGGCGCTGTGGGTGATCAGCGGCGTCAGGGACAGCCGACCCTCATGCTGCAGGCGCACCGCAGTCTGCCAGAGCCTGGGCTTCGACCAGCGGTAGCTGGCCTCCGGGGCAACGCCGGAGATCTGGGAGCAGATCAGCTGGACCCGGTTGTGGTGGAATTCCTCGCCCAGGCGCAGGCCCGCGACCTCGCCCTGAAAGAAGCCCATGGCGACGACCCGGGCCGAGTAGGCGACGGCGCGGATGGCCTCGGCCAGGGCCGAGGGCGCGCCGGAGACCTCGATGCAGACGTCCGCCCCGCGGCCGCCGGTGGCGGCCTTGATGGCTTCCGCGCCGCCGCCGTCCGTCGGATCGATCGCCTCGGCCGCCCCGTGCGCCAGCGCGACCTCGCGGCGGAAAGGATCGGGATCGACGCCGACCACGCGTGCGCCCGAAGCGCGCGCGGCCTGGGCGACGATCTGGCCCGGCACTCCCAGGCCGAACACGGCGACGGTGTCCCCGAGGCGGATCTGGGCGTCATGGACCCCGTTCAGCGCCACCGCGCCGATGTGCGAGAAGACGCCGATGCGGGGGTCCGCTCCGGCCGGCATCCGGCGCTCCCGCGCGTAGTCCGCGGTGGCCACATGGTGCGTCCGGTGTCCCCAGGTCCCGAACACCCGCTCGCCGACCGCCAGGTCGCTCACGCCGGCGCCGACCTCGACGATCTCGCCCACCTCCTCGTAGCCGAGGTTGCGCACCGGATAGGGCCAGCTCGGCGCGGCGGCCTCGAGGAAAAGCCGCGAGCTCTCGTCGAACCGCCGGTGCATGAAGGGGTTGGTGCCGCGGAACTGCGAGAGCTCGGTGCCCGCGCTGACCCCGGAGAACAGGGTCCGCAGGCGTACCTCGCCGGCCGCCAAGGGCGCGGTCTCCAGCGTCTCGAAGGCGAGCACGCGCGGCGCCTGGAGCAGGAGCGCCGAGGGTGGCCGGCTCACGCAGGAACCTCGCGCTCGTGGGGGAGGATGCTGCGCCGCGTGACGGCGCGGGTCGCAAGGAGGATGGCCACCGCGCCGAAATATAGCCCGGACGCGGAGGTCATCGCCGCCGCCATGCCCAGGATCTGGCCCATCTGCGCGACGAATAACGGCGCGAGGCCCGCGCCGACAAAGCCGGTCATAGTCATCAGGCCGACCGCGGTCGAGCGGGCCTGCGGCGGGACGACGTCATGCATGGCGGCGTAGATGCAGCCGTCGAACAGCCCCTTGCCCGCGCTGGAGGCGAGCAGCACGAGGCCGACCATCAGCGCCGAGTTGGCGATCAGGAGCGGCAGCAGGAGGACCGCGGCGAAAGCCAGCCCGATCGCCAGGGTATAGAAGCGGCCAAGCGGCGTGCGCCGCGCCAGAGTGTCCGCCAGGATGCCGCCCAGGGGCACGAACAGGAAACCCGCCAGGTTGATGGTCGCCGATCCCCAAAGAGCCGATTGTCCGAGGTTGATGCCCAGCTTGTCGTGGACGAAGGTCGGCGCCCATACCGTGACCCCGTTGGACGCGGCGTTGGCCAGGAAGAAGACCGCGCACAGGATCAGCGCCGGACGGATGGCCAAGACCACGCGCAACGGCTGCGCGGGCGACCCCGCGAGCTTCTGCTGCGCCTCGCGGCCCGGCGCGTCGCGAAGCAGCCGCCAAAGCAGGAAGGCCACACCGAATCCCGCGACCGCGAAGATCAGGAACGGCGCGCGCCAGCCCATGCGGTCGGCGATCAGTCCGGCGGCCAGCGAGCCGAGGCCGGCGCCGGCGAAGACGCCGGTCTGGTGAATGGAGAGCGCCCGGCCGCGGGTCTCGTTCGGGTGCCAGTCGCTGATCAGCGCCGTGGCGCTCGGGTAGTAGGTCGCCTCCCCGACCGCCACCAGAGCGCGCACGCCGATCAGCATGGCGAATCCGGTCGAGGCCGACACCGTGCCGGTGGCCATGCTCCAGAACACCAACCCGCCGAGGATCACCTGGCTGCGGCGGATGCGATCCCCCAGCAGGCTCGTCAGGAAGGCGGCGCCCGCATAGACCCAGAAGAACACGGAGGTGACGAGCGCCAGGGCGGTTGGCGATAAATGAAACTCGTCGCGAATCTGCGGCATCACCGCGACCAGGATCGAGCGGTCCGCCGAATTCAGCATCGCGCACATCCAGAGGAGCGCGATCACGATCCAGGGGTAGGCGGGCGAGGCGCTGCGGCCGGACGCGGTGACGGCGGTCATGCGGGATCCCTTCGCTTGCGATCCTGACGGCGATCCCGGGGCCTGCCAACCACGGCGGGCTCGAGCGTCCCCGCCGCCGCCACCGGCTTGGCCGGATCGTCATCGACGTATTTCACGGCCGTCAGCCGGTCCGGCGCATGGCCCTGCTCCACCCAGAGCTCCAGGGCGCGGCGGATATCGTGCTCGCCGTCGGGCTGTAATGCCGGCGCGAGGGGGGCTTGGCCGAAGGCGTTCGGGCCGGGCCCGCCCTGGCAATGCAGCATGCCCGGTACGACGTAGAGCCGCGCGAAATCCTCAGACGCGGACCTGCGATAATAGTCGATCGCCCGACGCGGAGAGATCACCGGATCGGCCGCGCCCAGATAGACCACCAACCTGCCGCCCCGCCGACGGAACCGCTGCAGGCCAGCCTTCGCGTCGAGCACGGGCGACAACGCGCCGGCGCGCTCGATGTCACGCGCGGTGAGATCCTCCACCCGCCAGCCGGCGCGGCCTAGGACCATCTGGCCGAAGAACTGCTCCGCGAAGGTCAGCTGCGACTGCGCCGTGCGGTCGGGATTGATGATCCATTGGTCCCATCCACCGGGAATGGCGGCGGCCGCGGGATCGAAATCGCGTGCGATCAGCTTGAGCGCGCCGATCTGGGGCGCAGTCAGGCAAGCGTCCGATACCATGCTTGCGCAAGCCAGCCGGCCTGGATCGAACATGCAGCCCTTGGCGTCTTCGCCGCATGCACGCGCCGCCGCCTGGATGACGGGCAGCTTGGAAACGGGGATCATGGCCCCGGGCGCGCGCCGCAGGGCCTGCTGGATGCGGGCGAAGCTGGAGAGCTGTTCGGTCCAGGCCAGCGCCGGGGCGCCGGCCAGGACGCCATCCCAGTCCTCCGGATAGCGCTGCGCGGCCATGAGAGCCTGGCGTCCGCCGTTCGAGCATCCGACGAAGTAGCTGTGGGCCGGTGTGGCGCCATAGAACGCCCGCACCACCGCCTTTGCCGCGAAGGCCGAGACCTTCAGCGAACGGTAGCCGTAGTCGATCACCCGCTGCGGCGCCTTGAACGCCCAGCGGGCGTCGAAGCCATCGCTCGCCTTGTGGCCGGTGTCGGTGACCGCCACGGCGTTGCCGCGCCGGACCTCCGCGGCAAGCCCGGCCTCGGGCAGCGTGCCCGCGAAGCCGCCCGTGCCGAGCTGGACGAAGCGTCCCGTCCAATCGCGAAGCGGCAGCCAGACCTCCGTGCCGATGCGCGACCCTGCGGCGGGGCGCGATTCCAGCACGACCCGGCAGAACGCGGGTGAGCCCGCCCGCTCGGGGGCTGTCGAGGCGGCGAGAACCTGGCCGCCGCCGAGCCTCTGGCCGAGCAGTTTCGCGCAACCCCCGGCCTGGGCGGCGCCGGCGGCGGTCGGGACCGCCAGCAGCGCGCCCGCGAACGCCATCAAGCGGAGTTTTGCGCCCAAGCGAAATCGAACCGCTTCTGGGTGGGATCGATCCCCGCCAGCATCATGCCCTGCCCTCTCGAGCCGTGTTTTTCCGTCAGCGGCCGGTCCGCCGGGTCGCGCATCTGCACCAGGATGGTGGTGCGCGGCGCGCGCGAGCGGTTCACGCCCGAGCCGTGGACCAGGAGATAGGACATGAAGATCGCGTCGCCCGCCTTGGCCGGCAGCGGCGTAGCGTCCTCCAGCGGGAACTGCGGCAGGTGGTGGTCTTCCCCGATCGCCTCCAGCGGGCCCAGCCGGTGGCTGCCCGGCACGACCCGCAAACAGCCCTTTTCCTCCGGCGCATCGTCGAAGTGGACGATCGCGGCGATCATCGAGCCTCCCTCGTGCGGGAAGTAGGGATAGTCCTGGTGCATCGGGAAGGGCGAGCCCTTCTCCGGTGGCTTGATGAACATCTTGGTGTGGTGGAGCTGGACGTTCGGGCCGATCAGGCTTTGGGCCACGCCGGTCATGCGCCCGTCCGCCAAAAGCCGGGTGAAAGCCGCCGACTGGAACTGCACGTCGTGGCAGTGGGTGATCCGCAGGCCCCGGTCGCGTACGCTGGCCCAGGTGGCGTCGTTCTCGCCGATCCGCGCCGCCAGGCTGTGGCATTCGTCGCGATAGGCGTCCGCCTCTTGCGGCGTCAGCAGCCCGCGGACATGGACGTAGCCGTTTTCCTGGTAGAATTCCTGCTGGTCTTTGCTCAAGCCGCCGACGGTCATGGCTTGCTCCATCGCCTCGCTCAGGCGCAGGGTAGGCGCAATCCACGCCCGGGCAATTGGGGATCCGAGCCATCATTGGTAGAAATTCAACCATGACGGACGCCTTCCACTGGCCTGCGGCGACCTTGCCGCGGCTGAAGCTCGCGGGGCAGTTCGCGCTCGCCGACCGCGGTTTCGAGACCCGCTATCTGGGTCCGACCCACGCCCTCCACCTGCATGAGTACACGGCTCGGATGCGGCTCGGAGCCGAACCCATTGACCTGCGCCCCGGCGACCTCACCCTCAGCCCGGCCGGCGTGGAGACGGCCTATGACCTCGCCGCCCCCGGACGGCACTGGTGCGTGCACTTCCAGCCCGCTCCATCCGAGGGCGCGACCGTCGCCCTTCGGCGCCACATGCGGCCAGGTCCCGCCGGCGCCTACGTGGCCGAGCGGCTTTCGGCGATCAGCCGGATGCGGGCGCGGACCGCCGACGTGCTCGCCCAGGCGTCTGCCGCGGTGGCGCTCCAGGACCTCCTGCTGTGGTGCGCCGTGCGCGCCCAACCCGACGCGGACGCGGCCGACGCGGTTGCCGATCGCGTCAGCGCGATCATCGACGCGCGTTTCGCCGAGCCTATCGACGCCCAGCGCCTGGCGCGCGAGGTCGGCCGCTCGCAAAACTATGTGGCGCGCGCTTTCCGCCGCCGCTTTGGAATGACCGTCCCCAGCTACGCACTGCGCCGGCGCGTGACCCATGCGCAATACCTGCTGGAATCGACCGATCTGCCGGTCGGCGTGATCGGTCGCCGCGTTGGGATCGAGGATCCCCACTACTTGAACAAGCTGGTCCGCCGCCTTCTTGGTGACAGTCCCACCGCGTTGCGAAGACGCGCCCGCGGCCCTTCCCCGCACGAGGGTCGATAGCCTATGCGCAGACGCTTCGCAGCAGGGCTCGCCGGTTGTGCCGTGCTGGCGATCGCCGGGCCCTCGGCCGCGCAACCTGACGGCGCGTGCAACGTCACGGCCTATGGGGCGCGCGGCGACGGGCGGACACTGGCGACCCTCGCCATCCAGCGCGCCATCGACGCCTGCGCCGCGCGGGGCGGCGGCGTGGTGTTGCTGCCCTCCGGCGTGTTCCTGAGCGGCACCGTCGTCCTGCGCGACAGGATCACCTTGCGCATCGCACCCGGCGCCGTGCTGCTCGCGAGCCCGCGTATCGAGGACTTCCGGCCGTTGCCGCCGGAGGACGTGCCGAAGATCGCCATCGACGGCTCGACCCAGAACAAGGGCAACGGCCCCTACCATCTGATCCATGCCGAGGGTGTCCATGACGTCGCCGTGGACGGAGGCGGCGAAATCCGCGGAAACGGCCGGGCCTACTGGGACACGGCGGCCGACGGGCGGCTTCTCTCGCGAAGGCCGCGACCGTCGCCGCTCATCGAAACCATCGGCGCCAGGGCGGTGCGCATCGAGAACGTCGCGATCACCGGCGCCGCCGGATGGACGGTGCACCCCCTGGAGTCGGACGGCGTGTCCATCCGCCAAGTGCGGATCTTCAACGATCCTCTCGGGCCGAATACCGACGGGATCGACGTCGACTCCAGTCGCAACGTCGTCATTTCCGACGTCCATATCGAGGCGGGCGACGACTGCGTGGTGTTGAAGACGACAGGCCGGCGCGGCGGCAAGGTCGCGCCCACTGAAAACGTCCTCGTCTCCAACCTGGTCTGCTCGACCCAAAACCAGGGTTTCAAGATCGGCACCGAGAGCCTGGGCGATTTCCGCAACATCGTGCTGAACGGGGCGACGATTTTCCAGGCGCCCGGCTTCGCGCGACCGGCGACCACGGCCATATCGATGTCGATGGTCGATGGGGCGAGCTTCGAGAACGTCATCGTCTCCAACGTCACCATCAGGGACGCCCACACGCCGATCTTCCTGCGGCTCGGCAACCGTGGCCGCGGCCAAGCCAGGCCGACGCCGGGCAGCCTGAAGCACGTGATCTTCTCCAACATCGTGGCGACGGGCGGAGACCTCGCCTCTTCGATCACCGGCATCCCCGGTCATCCGGTCGAGGACGTCAGCCTGAGCGACGTGAGCCTCACGATGCGGGGCGGCGGCGCGGCTGCGGCGGCCCGGCCACCCGAGGCAGAGGGCGACTATCCGCACGCCCCCATGTTCGGTCCCCTTCCCGCCTACGGCCTCTACGCGCGCCATGTCCGCGGGCTGACGCTGCGAAACGTCCGGCTGCAGACCCACGCGGCCGACGCCCGCCCGCCGATGGTGCTCGAAGATGTTGAGCCGGCGGTGCATCCGCTGCCGTGAGCCTCAGGGTTGCCCGCCGGGAGCGGTTGGCGGGCGGCCGTGCGCCTCTAGGGGGATGCGCCGGCCGCCCAGCCGTCCTAGGCGGAGGGGGAGCTCCGCTAGAAGCTGTAAGAGACTTGGACTGTGTAGCGGCGAGGCAGGACTGTGCGCCCCACGAAGAAGGCCTGGCCGGCGTTCTGCAGCGTCCCAAGTCGGGGCGAGCCTTCGGTCACGGCCTGGGAATCGAAGATGTTGTAGACCTCGAAGCCGGCGCGGAGCTTGTCGCCGCCGCGGACGGTCATGGTGTAGCCGGCGTTGAACCGCACCACGTTGAAGGACGGCAGCCGGATGTTGTTCAGGTCCGACGAGAAGGTGCGGCCCGTGAAGGTGTCGAACAAGGCCACGTCAATGCCGCGGTCGGCATAATAGAAACCGGCGTTGCCCATCCACTCGGGCTGGCGCACGAGTTCGTGGCCGACGCAGGCCGTGCAGGCCGCCACCGGCGTATATTTGGTGTAGCGGTCGTGGTCGTAGGTGGCGTTGCCCTCGAAGCTGAGGGTGTCGAGAATCCGCCAGCGGACATCGCCTTCCGCGCCGTAGGCGCGGGTGGCGACCTGGTTCACCACCTCGACGATTCCGCCCCCCGGCGGGCCATTGAGCAACTGGACGTTCTGGCGATTGGTCAGGGTGGTGTAGTAGGCCGCCAGGGACCCGGAGAGCCCGCCGCCGGCGTACTTGAAGCCGCCCTCCACCTGCTTGATGATCTCGGGACGATAGGTCTGAACGCCGGTGGCGTTGACCTGGACGCTGTTCAGCTGCGGCATGAAGAAGCCGCGGGAGGCGTTGATGAAGACGCTAAAGTTGTCGGTGACGCGATAGAGCGCGCTGCCGGCCACCGCCCACGCGGTGGTGCCGACGTCGCCTTGCAGGATCACCCCATTGCCCGTGAGCACGTTGGCGATCAGCGGCGACAGACCGGGCGTGGTGTCGGAGGTGACGAGTTTCGAACCCTCGCGCTTGACGTTGCCGTCCAGGTGTTCGACGCGGCCCCCGAGGTCGAGCTCCCACCGGCCGACCGACACCTGGTCGGCGGCGTAGCCCGCGTAGCGCTTCGCGCGGGCATAGTTGTTGGTGTACTGCAGGCCCGCGTCGAGGAGCCCGTTGCGGGTGACGAGGGTCTGGGCCCCGGTGGTCGTATTGGTGATCGTCAGGTTGACCAGCTGCGGCGCGTTCGTGAAGTCCCCGAGATAGGAATAGCCGTAGTTCACGTCGGAGGCGGCGGTCCGGGCGGCGAAACCGCCGAGGGTGAAGTGGTGATCCCAGTCGCCCGCCTTCAATTCCTTGGTCAGGTTCAGCTCGGCCGAGGCGGTGGTGAGCGGCCGGATGCGGTCGATGACCCGGTCCGCCCACAGCAGCGAACTCGCCGATACCGCCGCGCCGCTGTTCGCGTAGGTGAAGCGCGCGCTCGTGGTCGCCGGATTGAAGCCGAGGATGGTGGAATAGGCCTGCAGGAAGGCCGTCTGGGTGGTCGGCAGGTTCTGTACGTTGTCGCCCCCGGCGAAGAGCGCGAAGGAGGTGTTGTAGTGGCCGTAGTTGGCGCGGCCGTTGAGACCCCAGCCGTCCGCGAAGTCCTTGCGGAAATCGAGGCCGACCTGCCCGCCCTTGGAAGCCGCGCCGTCGCCCACCTTGGTGTCGTACTCGCCCGACGGCGTCAGATAGGCGATCCCCTTCAGCGCCGAGGTCATGGTGGTGAAGATGCTCTTGCCGTCGTTGCCCGTGGGGCGCCGGTGCGAGTCGCCGGTCAGCGGGTAGTCCGCGAAGAACTGCACCCGGTCGTCGATGTACTGGCCGTACAGGGTGACGTAGCCGCCGTCGAATTCCTGACGCAGGTTGCCGCGGATCTGCCCGCCATTGGTGGGCATCCGCGACTTCAGCGGGCCTTCGTCGTAGCGGTAGTAGGCGGACAGCGCATAGTAGAGTCCGGTCTTGTTCACGGGTCCGCTGAAGGCGAAGTCGGTACGCAGGCGCTGCAGATCGCCCAACTCCAGCCTCACCTGGCCGCGCGGCTCACTCCTGCCGGTCCGGTCGATGAAGTTGATGAGGCCGCCCACGGAACCGCCGCCGAACAGGTTCGAGACCCCACCATGCACGAATTCGAGGCGGTCCACGCCAAGGTCGGAGTGGTAGTAGACGTCCGGCGCCGACGAGTTCAGCCCGATGCTGCCGATCACCGGGATGCCGTTGAACTCGTAAGGCGTGAACTGGTACTGGCCGCCAGAGGGCAGGCCCGCCACGAAGATGTTGGCCGCCACCTCGCCGCCGCCGCCCTCGGCCTTCAGCGCCGGAACCGTCGCCAGGATGTCGGCCGCACTGCTCGACTGCAGGAGCTGCAGACGGTTGGAATCGATGCTTGTCGCCTGCATTGGCGTGGCAAGGGCGGTCCGCGCCGTGCTGGTGCCCGTGACGATGAGGGTCTCCACCTCCGGCGTCGCCGCCGCCGCCTCGGCGGCCGCGGCCCCCGTCGCGCAGAGCGCCGCCATCAGCGCCGCGCCGGCGGCCCCGGCGTAAAGCTTCGACCGACCCATGTCCTGTCCTCCCCTGGTGCGCCATGCAGCGCGGCCCGGCTCTAGGTTCGGCCTGGTCCGCCGTGGCGATGTAAACGATTACATATTTCGAATTGCCAAGCGGCGCAATAGCAGCGATATGCGAGCCAGACGCGCGGGTTGCCGGCTGAGCCGGCGCGCAGGATGTAACCGTTTGCACGGCGCCGCCGTGGAATCGAAAGGAGCCTGATGAAGGTGGACGAGGCCGTCCGGACAGGGGACCCGACCTCACTGCGGGCGCAGGCGGAGCAGATCCTGCGCGGCAACGACCGCGGCGGCTATACCGTGCCGACCGAAGGCCTCTACCCATTCCAGTGGAACTGGGACTCCTCATTCTGCGCGATGGGGATTGCGACCTACGACATCGGCCGCGCGTGGACAGAACTCGAGCGGCTCTACGAAGGGCAATGGGAGAACGGCCTGCTGCCGCACATCGTCTTCCATCATATCGTCGACAGCTACTATCCGGGCCCGGAGGTCTGGGGCGCCGGCCACGACCCACGCACGTCGGGCATCAGCCAGCCGCCCCTGACGGCCACCGCGGCGCGCTTCATCCTCGATCGGGCGAATGACGACCATGCCTCCGAAGCCCGGGCCGCGGCGCTCTATCCGAAGATCCTCGCCCTGCACGACTGGTGGGCGCGGGAGCGCGATCCCGACGGCGCCGGCATCGTGGGCGTGCTGCACCCTTGGGAGTCGGGCGCCGACAATTCACCTGTCTGGGACGCGCCGCTGAAGGGCACGCCGGCCACCAAGAGCCAGTTCAACCGGCGCGACGTCCAGCTGGTCGACGCCACGATGCGACCCCGCCAATGGGAGTACGAGCGCTACATCTACCTGGTGGAACTGTACCGCGGCCTGGGATGGGACGGCGCGAAGATCTGGGCGCAGACGCCGTTCAAGGTGGCCGACGTGGGCCTGAACGCGATCCTGATGCGCGACGAGCGGGACCTGCGCGTGCTTGCCGCCCGGTTCGGGTCCCGGGCTGAACAGCGACGGCTCGGCGAGCGGGCGCACCGCCGCCAGGACGGCTTTGAGAAGCTGTGGGACGCCGAGGCCCGCGCCTACTATTCGCTGGACCTGGTGAGCGGAGAGCGGCTGCCAGTCGCCTCCCATGCGGGGTTCCTCCCCTTCTGGGGCGGGGTCGAGAAGACCGGACGGATGGACGAGTTGGCGCTAGAGCTGAAGCGTTGGCTGGACCTGTGCGCCTTTGGAGCCCCGACCATGGCGCCGGACAGCGCCGAGTTCGACCAGCGCCGCTATTGGCGAGGACCCGTCTGGGCGATCGTCAACTGGATGCTCGGCGACGGGCTGGCCGCTCATGGCTACCAGGAGCTTTCCCAACGCCTACGTATCGACACGCGCCGGCTCATGGAGCGGGCCGGCTTCTGCGAGTACTACGACCCTCTCACCGGGGAAGGCCTTGGCGGCGGCGCGTTCTCCTGGACGGCCGCGGTCGGACTGGCCTGGGCGCTCGCCTGAGCCGTTGCCGGTGGGAAGCGGGCTGCATATACCGGCTGGACGGACCAGGAAGCGCGTGACGGCCATGGTGAGCATTCGTGACGTCTCCCAGGCGGCCGGCGTCTCGGTGGCCACGGTGTCGCGCGCACTCACCACGCCCGAGCGCGTGGCCAAGCCGACCCGTGAAAAGGTGCTGAAGGTCGCCGACAGGCTAGGCTACAGCCCGAACCTCGTCGCGCGCAGCCTGCGCGCCCAGCAGTCGCGCCAGATCATCGTGCTGGTGACAAACATCGCCAATCCGATGCTGTCTCGCTGCATCCGCGGCATCGAAAAGGTCGCCCGAGAATTCGGCTATTCGGTCCTCCTGGGGGACACCCAGAACGATCCCGTGGTCGAGACCCGCTACATCGGCCTGCTGGCCGCGCGCCAGGTGGACGGCGTCATCGTGCTGAGCTCACGCCTGCACGGCAAGGTGTTTGACCTGATCCTCAAGGCGAACCCGGACGCGGCCGTGGTCAATGCGTGCGCCTGCCTGGACGTCGCCCCCTGCTCCACGGTGGGGGTCGATGACGTGGGCGCCGCGCGGGTGATGACGGAACATCTGCTCTCGCTGGGCCATCGGCGGATCGCCGTCGTCAGCGGCCCGGAGGAGAGCCCGCACTCCCGCGACCGGATGTTCGGCTACCGTCTTCAGCTGCGCGCCACCGGCGTCCAGTTCGACGAGAGCCTGGTTGTCCCGGGGGAATTCACCATGCAATCGGGGGCTGAGGCGGTCGACCGGGTGCTGGCGCTGACGCCGCGACCCACCGCGATGTTTTGCTTCAACGATGAGATGGCGATCGGGGCGATCCAGCGCCTGCACGATCTCGGCTACGACGTGCCGGTCGATATGTCGGTGGCCGGGTTCGACGACATCGAGTTCGCGGCTTTCACCAGCCCCTCGCTCACCACGATGAGCCAACCCTCCGACGACATGGGCACCACGGCCATGCGCCTGCTCCACCGCCGCCTGGGCGGCGACAATCAGGTGGAGACCGTTACCCTGCCGACGCAGCTGAAGGTCCGCGGCAGCACCGGGGCGGCCCCGGCGGACACGGCCGCGCCTCAATAGCATAAATAGCCGTTTGACTGCCCGCACCGCTGCACCGCGAGGTGAAGCCGTCAGGCCGGCGCGCCGAGCTGGGCGAACAGGATCAGGATCAGGGTGACGGTGATCGCGCCGCCGATGCGGGTGGCGATCTGGGCGAAGGGCATCAGGCCCATGCGGTTCGCGGCGGTCAGGATCGCCACGTCGCCGGTGCCGCCCTGGCCGGAGTGCGTGGCGTTCACGATCGCGGCCTCGATCGGATAGATGCCGACCAGGCGGCCGGCCAGGAAGCCGGTCCCCATCAGCGTCGCCACGGTGGCGGCGATGGTCGCCACCGTCGGCCAGTTGAAGGCCGCGATCAACCTCTCCCAGGGCGTCTTGGCGACCCCGATCGCGAACAGCAGCGGATAGGTCACGCAGGCGCGGAAGAAGCGGTAGTTGGCGTGCGCCCCGCGCTCGAGCGCCGGCGAGGCGAGCCGCGCCAGCTTGATGGCGACCGCCAGCCCCAGCATCACGATGGGGGCCGGCCAATGCCAGAGCTTCTGCGCCAGCGCGCCGGCCAGGAAGAGGGTGACCACCAGCACCACCGCCGCGCCGACCGTCTGCGGGCTGGGCGGATCGACATGGTCGGCGGGCCCCTCCAGCGGCAGGTCCTCCTCGCCCGGCTGCAGCCGGCCTTCGCCGGTGAGCGCCGGACGCCGCTTGCCCAGCGCGTTCAGCATGCCGGAGAGCAGGATGGCGGTCAGACTGCCTAGCATCACCGCCGGCAGGACCTCGGCGAACAGGTCGCCCTGCGCCGCGTGGCCCAGCTGCGCATAGCCGATGGAGAGCGGGATCGCGCCCTCGCCCACGCCGCCGGCCATGATCGGGGCGACCACCTTGAAGAGCGTGTGGGTGAAGCCGAGGCCGAGCGCCGTGCCGACCCCGCAGCCAACCGCGAAGGCGGCGACGGAGCCCGCGATCAGGGGCACGAAGATCTTCACGAAGCCGGCGATCAGCACCCGGCGGTCCATGCCCAGGATCGAGCCCACGATCACCGCGGCGATGAACAGGTAGAGGAAGTTCGATTGGTCGGTGAAGGCCGCGATCGATTTCACCAGCGGCTTCGGCAGGGCGCCGGCATAGACCAGCCACGAGGGCAGGAAGGTCGCCAGGATCGCGGCGAGGCCGAGGTTCCGCAGGCCGGGAACCCGCGCGCCGAGCTCCGCGCACAGGAAGCCGCCGGTCGCCAGCACGGCGATGTTGGTCAGGATGTCGGAGGGGACCTCGCCCAGGCTCACGAAGGCGGCGGCGATGGCGAGGACCGCCAAGCCCACCGGCAGCGGCACGATCCCGATCCGCCACTCCATCAGCCGCCACCAGGCGGCGAGCGCGGCGGACGTCTTCGGCGCTTCGGACATCGCGGGCCTCCTTCGGCGCCGGCCACGATGCCCGGATTCCGGCTCCGCGCGAACGCCGGTCAGCCGGAGCCGATGCG
Source organism: Phenylobacterium sp. (assembly GCA_045802455.1). GTDB lineage: Bacteria > Pseudomonadota > Alphaproteobacteria > Caulobacterales > Caulobacteraceae > Phenylobacterium. The sequence goes on from JBJMQX010000081.1 coordinate 55,556, forward strand.
CGCATAGCGGAAGCGGTCGCGCACATGGGCGTTGAAGAACTCACCCTTGGAGAAGCTCCGCCGCATCCGTTCGGCCAGGTCCTCAGGAATCTCGAAGTAGCTGTAGCGGCGGCCGCTGACGAACTGCACGTCCAGGCGCCGCGCCGCCGCGTCATAGTCGAAGGTCCGGATCACCGACGAGGGCATGGTCCGCTGAACGCGCGGCACGGGGGCCGGGTGTCCGGCGGCGGCCACCGAGGGGAAATGCTCAAAGGATGGTTGGCGCAACGACGCGGCGCCGATGGCGTTGACGGAGCATGATCAAAGCGACGCTGCAGCTTCCCCCCGCAGCCCGCGCCCTTGGGGCTGCGCTGCCACGAGCGGCGGGCGCATTTGTTATCGTCGCGCTGGCGCTGGCGGCCTGTTCCAAGCCGCATCCGACCGGTCCGGCCCGAGCCCCCGCCGGCGCCGCGGTCGCGGTCAGCGACGTCCAGGTGGCCGACGACGGCCAGTGGACCATGCCGGCCAAGACCTATGACGCGACCCGTTATTCGGCGCTCGCCGAGATCAACAACGATAACGTGCGCTCGCTGCAGCCGGTGTTCAGCTTCTCGCTGGGCGTCAACAAGGGCCAGGAGGCCGCGCCCCTGGTGGTGGGCTCGACCATGTACGTGGTCACCGCCTACCCGAACTTCCTCTATGCGCTGGACCTCTCCAAGCCCGGCGCGCCCGCCAAGTGGACCTACCAGCCGCACCCGAACCCGGCGAGCCAGGGGGTCGCCTGCTGCGATGTGGTCAACCGCGGCGCGGTCTTCTGGCAGGGCAAGGTGATCTTCAACACCCTCGACGGCGACACCATTGCGGTGAACGCCGACAGCGGCCAGGAGGCCTGGCGCGCGCACCTCGCCGACATCAACAAGGGCGAGAGCATCACCATGGCCCCGATGGTAGTGAAGGGTAAGGTGCTGGTCGGCGTATCCGGCGGCGAGTTCGGCATCCGCGGCTGGCTGCAGGCTTTGGACGCTGGCTCCGGCAAGGTGGTCTGGAAGGCCTACCACACCGGCCCCGACAAGGACGTGCTGATCGGCGCGGACTTCCACCCCTTCTATGCCATGGATCAGGGCAAGGACCTGGGCGTCACCAGCTGGCCGCCGGACGCCTGGAAGATCGGCGGCGGCTCGATGTGGGGCTGGATCGCCTACGACCCCGACCTGAACCTGATCTTCTACGGCACCGGCAACCCCGGCCCCTGGAACGCCGAGCAGCGGCCAGGCGACAACAAGTGGACCTCCGGCATCTTCGCCCGCGACCCGGACACCGGGGCGGCCAAGTGGTTCTACCAGTCCAACCCGCACGACGTGCACGACTACGACGACATCAACGAGCTGCTGCTGGTCACCCTTCCGATCGGCGGACAGCCGCGCAAGGTGCTGATCCACCCCGGGCGCAACGGCTACCTGATGGTCATGGACCCGAAGACCGGCCAGGTGCTCTCGGCCGACCCGTTCGGGAACATCAACTCCAGCCGGGGCGTGGACCTGAAGACGGGCCGGCTGCTGATCAACGAGGACAAGGTCCCCAAGCAGGGCCAGGTGGTGCGCGACATCTGCCCCACCGCCTCGGGCGCGAAGGACTGGAACCCGTCGGCCTTCTCGCCGCGGACGCGCCTGGTCTACATCCCGCACGAGAACCTCTGCATGGACTGGGAGAACCTGCAGGCGAACTACATCGCCGGCACGCCGTACGTGGGCGCGGAGGTGAAGATGAAGCCCGGCCCCGGCGGCAACCGCGGCGCCTTCACTGCCTGGGACCCGGTCAACCGGCGCGCCGCCTGGGAGGTCAAGGAGGACCTGCCGGTCTGGTCGGGCGCGGTGGCGACCGCCGGCGACCTGGTCTTCTACGGAACCATGGACGGCTGGTTCAAGGCGGTGGACGCGCGCTCGGGACAGCTCCGCTGGCAGTTCCAGACCGGCTCCGGGATCATCGGCCAGCCGATCGTCTACAAGGGTCCGGACGGCCACGAGTACGTGGCCGTGCTGTCGGGGGTCGGGGGCTGGGCGGGCGCGATCGTCTCAGGCGACCTCGACCCGCGTGACCCGACCGCTGCGCTGGGCTTCGTGGGCGTCATGGCCGACCTGAAGAAGCGCACGACCGCCGGCGGCATGCTGCACGTCTTTGCCCTGCCGCACACGTGAGCCGCGCGGCTCCGGCCACCCTGGCTGCGGCTCTGCTCGCCCTCTCGGCGGTCGCCGGCTGCAGCCCGCCGAAAGCGCAGCCGCACTGGGCCTATGTCGACGACGAGCAGGCGGACGTGCTGCACGTGATCGACGGCTTGACGGCTAAGGGGGTCGCCCGGATCCCGGTGGGGCGCCGGCCGCGCGGCATGGCCCTGTCGCCGGACGGCAGCCGCCTCTACGTCGCGGCCGGAAAGGACGGCCGGATCGACGTCGTCGACCTGAAAGCGCGGCGCGTCATCGACCGGCTGCCGGCCGGGCCCGATCCCGAGCGGTTCGCGCTCAGCCCCGATGGGCGCCGGCTCTACGTCGCCAACGAGAACGACGCGACGATGACCACCCTCGACCTCGCCTCGAAGACGATCGTGGCCCGGACGGAGGTCGGCGCGGAGCCGGAGGGCATGGCCGCGAGCCCGGACGGCCGCTGGGTGATCTGCACTTCGGAGAGCGCCAGCCTGGTGCACTTCATCGACGCCGCTTCGGGCCGGCTGGTCGACAGCCTGCCGGTCGGCACGCGTCCCCGCGACGCCCGCTTCACCCCCGATGGGCGCCAGCTCTGGGTGACCTCGGAAGCGCGCGCCACCGTCACCGTCATCGATCCGGCGACACGCCGGCCCATCGCCACCATCGACCTGCAGAAGGCCCACCCGCCGGAAAACGTCCAGGCGGTCGGCATCGCCATGACGCGGGCCGGAGACCGGGTGTTCGTCGCGCTGGGCCGCGGCAATGCGGTGGCCGAGATCGACCGCAAGACCTTCCGGGTGCTGCGCTTCGACAGGGCCGGCTTCCGCGTCTGGGGGATTGCGCTGTCGCCGGACGAGACACGGCTCTATGCGGCCAACGGCCTCTCGGGCGACGTCTCGGTGATCGACGTGAAATCCGGCCGTCCGCTCGCCACCGTCAAGACCGGCGGCAAGCCCTGGGGCGTGGTGACGACGCCATGAGGCGCGTGGCGGTCCTCGCCCTGCTGCCGCTGGCGCTCGCCGCCTGCGGACCGCGTCCGCTTCGGGTGTGCGCCGATCCCAACAACCTGCCGTTCTCCAACCGGGCCGGCGAGGGCTTCGAGAACCGGCTGGTGCAGATGATCGCCAGCGACCTCCATCGCCCGGTGCGCTACGTCTGGTGGGCCCAGCGGCGGGGCTATGTGCGCAACACGCTGAAGGACCGCCGGTGTGACCTCTGGCCAGGTGTGGCCTCCAGCGTCGACATGCTGGCCACCACGCGGCCCTACTATCGCTCGACCTACGTGTTCGTGACCCGCGCCGACCGCGGCCTGGACATCCGGAGCTTCGACGACCCGCGCCTGCGCACCGTTACGGTCGGCGTGCAGATGATCGGCGACGACGCGGCGAACACGCCGCCGGCCCATGCGCTGGCGCGGCGCGGGATCATCGGCAACGTGCGCGGCTTCATGCTCTACGGCGACTACGCCCGGCCCAACCCGCCGGCGGCGATCGTCGAGGCGGTGGACCGCGGCGATATCGACGTCGCCGTCGTCTGGGGGCCCCTCGCCGGCTATTTCGCCGCCCGTGCCCGGCATCCCCTGCGGCTCGCGCCGGTGCAGCCATGGCTCGACGGGCCGCAGTGGCCGATGGCGTTCGACGTCTCCATGGGCGTGCGCCGCGACGACCGGCGCCTGCAGCGAGCGCTCGACGTCGAGCTGGACCGGCTGAAGTCGAAGGTGGACGCCCTGCTCGCCGCCTACCACGTGCCGGTCGTGGCGCCCTAGCTGTCGCGGGGCTCCAGCGCGCTTTGCGTGGGCGCCGAAGCGGCGCAGCTTGCCCCCGCAAGGGTGGGCGGGAGACTTCATGATCCGGGACATCGACACGGACGCCGCGGCCGCGCACGAGATGTTCCAGTCCTTCGAGGGCATGGAGGGCCTGCCGGTCACGCCCGCCGCCCGGCGGCGGCTCTCCATCGAGGCGATCGTCCGCTCGGTGTACCCGGGCGTGCTGGTGGCGCTGACCATCGCGCTCGCCGCCGACTGGCTCTCCGGCCACTACCACGCGCCGGTCATGCTGTTCGCGCTGCTGTTCGGCATGACCTTCCATTTCCTGCACGAGGAAGGCCGCTGCATTCCGGGCATCGAGTTCGCCTCGAAAGCCGTCCTGCGCACGGGCGTGGCCCTGCTGGGCGCGCGGATCACCGTGGAGCAGATCGTCGCGCTGGGCCCCGTGCCGATCGCCATGGTCGTGGCCGGCGTGACCACCACGCTGCTGGTGGGCCTCGGCCTTGCGCGCCTGCTGGGCCTCAGCCGCGCGTTCGGTGCGCTCTCCGGCGGCTCGGTGGGCGTCTGTGGCGCCTCGGCGGCGCTCGCCATCGCCTCGGTGCTGCCGAAGACCAAGGAGAGCGAGCGCGACGTGATCCTGGCGGTGGTGGTGGTCACCGGGCTTTCGACCATCGCCATGATCCTCTACCCAATGCTCGTCACCGCCATCGGCCTCGACCACCAGCGCGCCGGCCTGTTCCTCGGCGGCACGATCCACGACGTCGCCCAGGTGGTGGGCGCCGGCTACATCATCAGCCCGCAGACCGGCGACGTGGCGACCTATGTGAAGCTGCTGCGGGTGGCCATGCTGCTGCCGGTCGTGGCGTCCATCGCGTTCGTGATCTCCCGGGCCGGCGGCGGGGCCGGTAGGGCGCGCGTGCCGATCCCCACCTTCCTCTTCGGGTTCGCCGCCCTGGTGGCCCTGAACAGCCTGGGATTCCTGCCCAAGCCGGTGCTTGCGGCGGCCAGCGACATCTCCCGCTGGTGCCTGGTGGTGGCCATCGCCGCGCTCGGGATGAAGACCTCCTTCAAGGCGCTCATCGCCGCCGGCTGGCGGCCTATCGCGGTCATGGTCATGGAGACCCTCTGGATCGCCGGCCTGGTGCTGGCCGTCGTGGAGGGGTTTACGTAGGCTAACGCTGTTCGCTAAGCGCCCCGGGAAGCGTTTGGGAAAGGTTTCGCTGATACCGGTGATCTCCAGCCTTCGGGGATTCGGTCCGCCCCCATGCGGTTCCAATCGATCAGCACCAAGCTCCTGGCGGGCCTCGTCATCTCGATGACGGTGCTGCTGCTGGCCGACGCCCTGATCACCTTCGCCAGTTATCGGCAACAGGTGGAGGACCACCGCAAGGCCGACCTCGCCCTCTATGTGCAGGAGCGGACCCGCACCGAGCAGGACCTGTTCGACACCCTGTCCGCCAAGCAGCGGGCGGCCACCGATGCGTTGCGCCGCAGGTTGGCGGCCATGCCGGTCGGGCCACGCACCGACCGCCAGTTCGACGCCTGGTTCCCCGACCACGGCGACGGCACCCGGCGCAGCCGCGACAGCCTCTATGAGGGCGAGCAGACGGGCGAGGGCGATTCGATCTATGGCGTCGGCGCCTTCATCGGCCACGCCGACGGTCTTTCGAGCGAGGAGAAGCGTGTCCTCACCGCCGCCACCCTGGTCGTCGGCCGGGTCGGCGAAAGCGACCTCGCCAAGTTCGAGAACTTCTTCTTCCTGACCCCGAAGAACCGGCTGATCGTCTTCGCGCCGCTGCGGCCGGAACGGCTGATGTTCTTCCGCAAGACCGCGGGAGCGGCCACGGACTTCGACCATTCCGACCAGGCGAAGTACGCCCTGCCGCAGAACGACCCCTCAGGTCAGATGCGATGCACGCCGCTGGCGCCGCTGCTGCAGGATAAGACCCAGCGCACCCTGATCTCCGGCTGCGTAAGCCCGGTCTATGTCGACGGCCGCTACGTGGGCGCCTGGGGAACGACGCTGATGGCCGGCTCGTACCTCTCGAAGATGCTCGGCGCCACGCCCAAGGGCGCGACCAGCCTGATCGCATCGAACGAGGGCCGACTGGTCGCCTTCCCGGGTTTCACCCGGCCGGACGCGCTCAATCCCAGGTCGGTGGGCGCGCTCGAGAAGGCCTATGGGCTGGGCGCGCTGGTCGCGAGGATCCGGGCCGACGGCAAGGCCACCGGCGTCGTCGACAGTCCCGACGGCAAGATGCTGGTCGCCTATGGCCACCTGCAGGGCCCGCAGTGGATCCTGATCACCACCTTCCCGAAGTCGATCGCCTACGCGGCCTCCTGGTCGCAGCTCGCGTCGAACTTCCTGGCCAAGTTCCTGGTCGTGGCGATCGGCGCGGCGATCCTGTTCGGCATGCTCCGCAGGCTGGTGATCGGGCCGTTGCAGGCGCTGAGCGATCCGGAGGCCAAGTCCAATCCCGAGCTCGCCTGGCGCACGGACGAGATCGGACAGCTCGCCCGCGCGCTGCGCGACGAGCGGCTGCGCGGAGATGAGATCCTGGCCGGCATGGAGGAGCGGGTTCTGGCCCGGACCGCCGAACTGGAGCGCGCCAACGCGGCCAAGACCGACTTCCTGGCGAACATGAGCCACGAGCTGCGGACGCCGCTGAACGGGGTCATCGCGCTTTCCAGCGTGCTCGCCCAGGAGCAGACCACCGAGCGCGGCCGGCAGACCGCCGATCTCGTGGTGGCCTCCGGCCGCCTTCTGGAGCAGGTGCTGACCGACATCCTCGACATCTCGCGCATCGAGGCCGGGCAGCTGCCGGTCAACCGCGCGCCGTTCGACATCGGCGAGTGCGTCGCCACCATCGCGGCCCTGCACCGGGCCAGCGCCGAGGCCAAGGGGCTCGAGTTCACCGTCGCCATGGACGAGTCGGTCAAGGGCTGGCGCCTGGGCGACGATATCCGGGTGACCCAGATCCTCTCGAACCTCCTCTCGAACGCCGTCAAGTTCACGGCACAGGGTAGCGTCGCGCTCGAGGTCAGCGCGGCCGGCGACGACGTCATGTTCCAGGTCATCGACACCGGTGTGGGTTTCGCCGCGGAGTTCCAAGCCAGGCTGTTCAGCCGCTTCGAGCAGGCGGACGGCTCGATCACCCGTCGGTTCGGCGGCTCGGGCCTGGGCCTGGCGATCTCCTCGTCCCTCACCGAGCTGATGGGCGGCGAGATCTCCGCCAAGTCGGAGCCCGGCCGCGGCTCGGAGTTCACGGTCGTCCTGCCGTTGCCCGCCACCGAAGCGCCGGCGGCCGCGAAGCCCGTCGAGCAAGCGGAGGCCGCCGACCTGAGCAGCCTGAAGGTGCTGGTCGCAGAGGATCATCCGACCAACCGCGCCGTTGTCTCCCTGATCCTGGAGCCGCTCGGCGTGCAGCTGACCATGGTCGAGGATGGCCGCCAGGCGGTGGAGGCCGTCGAGCGCGAGGCCTTCGACCTGATCCTGATGGACATTCAGATGCCGGTGCTGGACGGGCTTTCCGCCGCGCGCGAGATCCGCAGCCTGGAGGCCGCCCTGGGCCTGCCGCCCACCCGCATCGTGGCCCTGTCGGCCAACGCCCTGCCCGAACACATCGCCGAGGCGCACGCCGCCGGTATGGACGAGCATCTGGCCAAGCCGATCCGCCCCGAAGGACTGATCGCGCTCATCGGCGCCCGGCCGTCGGCGCCCGGCAAACGAAAGGCGGCCGGACAGGCCTGAGCCCAAAAGGCCGCACCGATCAGCGGGTGCCGTACATCCGGTCGCCGGCGTCGCCCAGGCCCGGCAGGATGTAGCCGTGGTCGTTCAGCCGCTCGTCGATGGCCGCGGTCCAGATCCGCACCTCCGGGTGGTGGCCCTGGAACTTCGACAGCCCCTCCGGCGAGGCGAGCAGGCAGGTGATGCGGATCTCGCGCGCGCCGGCCTCCTTCAGCCGGTCAACGGCGGCGATGGCGGTGTTGCCCGTCGCCAGCATGGGGTCGATGACGATCACCGGCCGGTCGGTGAGGTCGGCCGGGGCCCGGAAATAGTACTCCACCACGGTCAGGGTCTCGGGGTCGCGGTAGAGGCCGATGTGGGCCACCCGGGCGGCCGGGACCAGCTCCAGCATGCCGTCCAGCATGCCCATGCCGGAGCGCAGCACGGGCGCCAGCACCAGCTTCTTGCCGGCCAGCTGCGGCGCGGACATCTCGGCCATCGGCGTCTCGATGGTCACCGGCTCCAGCGGCAGGTCGCGCGTGACCTCGTAGCAGATCAGCCCGCCGATTTCCTTCAGCAGCTGGCGGAAGCTCTTGATCGAGGTGTCCCTCTTCCGCATCAGCGTCAGCTTGTGCTGCACCAGCGGATGGTCGACGACCGTGACGCCCTTGAAGGCCATGCAGTCCCCCTAAAAAACCGTGCCGTCGCTGATCACCGCGATCGGCGGCCCGCCGTCGGCGCGAAGCTCGCGTGCGACGCGCCGTCCCGCGGCCCAGGTGCCGCCCTCCAGCACGCGCGCGAGCGGGAAGTCCTTCGCGCTCACGCCCAGCCGCTCGCGCACCATCGGCGCGATCCTGTCCAGAAGCGCGACGGTCAGGGAGCGCCAGCCGACCACCACGGCGCTGTCGACCGGATGGGCGATGCGGGCGTCGTCGGGATTGCGCAGCGCCAGGACGCCGGTGTCCACGAAGAGGCCGCCGTTGCGGTATTCGGCGAGGCCGGTCAGGCCGTCCACCGCGATCACCTCGATGCCTGCGGCCTCGAGCGGCTCGATCAGCGAATAGCTCATCCACTGCGACAGCTTGTGCAACGGCACGAGCTTCGAAAGCACCGGATGGCGCCAGCAGTCGCCGAGCGGAACGCCGGCCAGGCTGAGCCGGCCCGGCCAGATCGGACCCAGCCGTTCGAGCAGCACCTCCAGGATGACTTCCGCCGGCAGGATCCCGCGCTTGGCGCGGCCCGCCATGACGTCGAACAGATCGCCCGGCCGCCCTACGGTCTCCCCCAGGGTCCGCAACAGGGCTGCGCGCCCTTCGAGGCCCGCGAGGGGGTTCTCGTCGCTCACCTGAAAGGCTTCGGCGATCATCGCCGCATCGACCCGGTCGAGCGCGTCTGCCCGGAGCGGATCGCCGCGGTCGGACGAGAGGGCTCCGGACTGGAAGAGCCTGAACGACGCCACGCCCAGGCCCTCGGAGCGCGCCAGGACCGCGCCGGTCGCTTCGTCACGATAGCGCCAGGCCGGCCCCGCACCTGCGTCCAGCAGCACCGAAGGGATCACCAGGTCGAATGCCGCCCGCGCCCGCGCGCTGGGGTCCGAAGGCTTCTCCAGCTCGGCCCAGAGATCGTGTCCGTTCGCCGTGAAGTGCCGCCAGCGGGCATGGAACGGCACGTTCAGGTCGGGATAGTTCGACCGCACGGTATCGGCCACGAGGTCGGCCGCCGCATCCATGTGTGAGAGGTCAGCCTGCCACTCCGGCAGCCCCCAGCTCTCGGCCAGGCGGAGCATCTCGACCGAGGCGTCGCGCACCGCCGCCGCCGTGAGCAGCCGGCGGGCTTCATCGGTGTCGGACACCTAGAATTCCTTCAGGTCGCGCCCGACAACGCGCTTGAGGTCCGCTTTCGACGGCGGCTTCTCCGGGGTGAAGTAGCCGGCGGCCTTCTTGGCCTCCATCTCCACGGAGGCGTCCGGCGGCACCAGGTCGTCGGGGATCGGCACCCGCTCGCCGATCTCGATCCCGCCCTTCACCAGCGCGTCGTACTTCATGTTGGACATCGAGACGAAGCGGTCGATCCGGCGGATGCCCAGCCAGTGGATGATGTCGGGCATCAGCTGCTGGAAGCGCGCGTCCTGGACGCCGGCCACGCACTCGGTGCGTTCGAAATAGGTCGCCGCCTGGTCGCCGCCCGGCTGGCGCTTTCTCGCATTGTAGACCAGGAACTTGGTCACCTCGCCGAGCGCGCGGCCTTCCTTGCGGTTGTAGACGATCAGCCCCGTCCCGCCCTTCTGGGCCTGGACGACGCATTCCTCGATGCCGTGGGTGAGATAGGGCCGGCAGGTGCAGATGTCGGAGCCGAACACGTCCGAGCCGTTGCACTCGTCGTGCACCCGGCAGGTGAGCGTGTAGCGTTTGTTGCCGATCTTCGCCGGGTCGCCGAACATGTAGAGAGTGATCCCCCCGATCGGCGGCAGGAACACCTTCAGGTCGGGCCGGGTGACCAGCTCCGGGTACATCCCGCCGGTCTGTTCGAAGAGCGTGCGGCGAAGCTGCTGCTCGTCCACCTCGAACCGCTCGGCGATGCCCGGCAGGTACCAGACCGGGTCGACCGCGGCCTTGGTCACCGCCACGTCGCCGTTCTCGTGCACCAGGTTCCCGTCGACCTTCAGCCGGCCCTTGGCGATGGCCTCGTGGATCTCCGGCAGGTCGATGCGCGCCTTGGTGACCGCGATGGTCGGACGGATGTCGACGCCTTCGGCCAGTTCCGCGGCGAAGTCCTCCGCGACCCGGTGACCCCAGGGATCGAGGCTGACGATCTTGCCCGCCTCGTGCCACTGGGCGTGCGGGCCGACCGGAACCACCGGATAGGTGTTGGTGAGCTCGGGCCTCGCCTGCGCGGCCATCGCGCCCGACGAGATCGCCAGCGCCCGGTAGATCGAATAGGCGCCGCCGTGCGCGCCGATCGCGTTGCGGTCGGCGCCGGCGTTGGCGGTGGCCACCACCGGGCCCCGCTGACGCGCCGTCTTGGCGTCCCAATGGATCGGGAACCGGCTGGCCGTCCCGGCGCCCGGGTGAGAGGTCAGTCGGATGTGGGATGTCCTGTTCGCGGACATGAATGTCTTCTCAAGCCTCCAGAATCGAAAAGGCCCTCCCGCCAGCTCGCCGGCGTAGGGCCTTTGAGCGGGGATTAAACGCCCCGCCATAATGCTTGGCAAGCGTTACGACTTTGCTCCGCCGCCGCCCGGCCATTGAAATCACGTGGCTTTGACGGCGAGGGGTCCGGCTAGGGCTCGCTGACCAGCGCCTCGGCGCAGGCCTCCATCATCGCTTCGCGGGCCGCCGTGTCGAGGTCGAGGAACAGCAGCCCCTCGCCGAACAGGAAACTGTAGATGATCACGCCGCGCGCCTGCGCCTCGGCCCGGGGAAAGCCGAGCTGTTCGTAGAGGCCGGACACGATCGCGAGCCGGGCCTCGTCCACCCGCGCCACCGCGGCGGCGGCGGCCGCGTCGCTGCGGGCCCATTGGCGCATGGCGAGCTCGATGGCCAGGCCCTGGACGTTCTGGCGCGCGGAGAACAGCCTGATGAAGCCGCGCAGCCGGTCGGCGGGAGCCTCGCCGCCCTCCTCCGATTGGCGCCGGATGGCCGCGATCCGCCCCTCGACCCAAGCGGCGAGCATGGCCTCCAGCAGCGCGCGGCGGTCGCGGTAGCGCCGGTAGAAGCCGCCCTTGGTGACGCCCAGCCGCTGGGCCACCACCTCCACCCGCACGCCGTCGATGCCGCCTTCGGCCAGCGCGTCCAGCCCGGCCGCCACCCAGTCTTGCGATCCCTCAACGCTGCTCATCGTGCGTTCCCCGACAATTTCGATACGGCACCGTATTGACTACACGCCAAAGGTTCGATACGCCACCGTATCAACAGCGAACATCCATCGAGGAACACCGTCATGCACGCGATGCTGACCTACCGCGGAGCCGTCTACGCCTGGCACTGCGACCACTATGGGCACATGAACAACATGTTCTATGCGGCCAAGTTCGACGAGGGCAGCTGGAACGCCGCCACCCAGCTGGGCTTCAGCGCGACCCACATGCGCGCCAGCAACACCGGCCTCGCCACCGTCGAGCAGGTGACCACCTTCAAGCGCGAGCTCTTGGCCGGCGAGACCATCGAGGTCTGGACCCGTGTGCTGGAGGTGCGCGAGCGGGTGATCCGCATGGAGCACGCCATGCATAACGTCGAGACCGGCGAGCTCTGCGCCACCTGCGCGATCACCGCCGTGCACATCGACCTGGCCCTGCGCCGCGCCGCGCCGATCCCGGAGCTGCAGATGCGGATGGCCCAGGACCTGCTGGCGGTCTCCGAGGCCGCCTAACGGACGACTGTCCCGATGATCCGCAGGCGGCTCACCCCGCCGTCGGGGAAGATGTTGAGCCGCACGAACCGCACCGGCCCGATCGCCGCGAGCTCGTCGCGGAACACGTGGACGCGGTCCGCCTCCAGCTTCACCTCGGGCAGCAGCAGCGGCCATCGCTCGGCCTGCGCGGCGATCTGCTCGGGCGTCCCATGCGCCCGCGCCGTCGCCTGGATCGAGCAGCGGTCAGGGTAGTTGCCCTTGAAATGGGCGGTGTCGACCTGCACCTCGGCGATCTTGCCGAACGTCCCCAGCTCCAGCACCGCCCAGTCGTGGCCGGGCTCGCGCCGGCGCCGCGTCTCCCAGCCGTCGCCCATGTCGGCGCCGCGGCCGGGCGCGGTCAGGTTCTCCACGCGGCCGTAGTGCTCGTTGTTGGAGATCACCCCGCGCCCGCCATTGGCCATCGCCAGGAGGTCGATCGCCTCGTCCGCGCCGATCTTGGCGAAGTCCGGGACCACCCGGCCCCAGACCCGCAGGCGCGCCACCCCGCCGTCCGGATAGATGTGCAGCCGCACGTGGGTCACCGGGTCGGCGTGGTCGATCGGGAACCAGGCCCGGTCGTCGCCCTTCAGGTCCAGGCGGTGGGTGACCACGGTCCACGGCGCGTCGTCGCCGGGGACGGCCTCGTCGGAAGCGCAAACCTCGAGCTGGGCGCCCGGCGGGTAGTTGCCGGTGAAATGCCGGGTGTCGACCTCGAAGCCCGCCACCACGCCGGGCGCGCCCAGCCGCACGACACACCAGTCATGGCCCGGCGTTCGCTTGCGCCGGCTTTCCCAGCCGTCCATCCACTTGCCGTTCTCGTCGTACTTGCCAGGGATGAACACCGGCTCGGCGGGCGAGATCAGCCGCGCCTTGTCGGCGAAGAAGTCGTCGGTCGCATAGACCACCTCAGACCCCAGCCGGGGCTGGGCCAGGTCCACATAGCGGCGGCGCAGGTCGTCGAACACCGCCATGCCTCTATCAGGTCAGGTCGGCGAGCCGAAAGCCCGCGATCCGATGGATCTGGGCGAGCGCGGTCTCGAATTCCGTCTCTGGGTCGTTGCGCAGGCGCTGCTCGAACTGCGCCAGGATCGCGGCCCGCGTGAGCCCCGTCACGGCCACGATGAACGGAAAGCCGAACCGGCGGTCGTAGGCGAGGTTCAGCCGCTGGAAGGTCGCGAACTCCTGCGCCGAACACTGATCGAGTCCCACGTCCGACTGCTCCTTCACCGAAGCGTCGGCCATCTTCGCGCGGCTGGCGAGCCGCGGATGGGCGCCGATCAGCGCCAGCTTCACCGCCCGCGGCGCGGCGTCCACCTCCGCCCGCATCGCCTCGGCGAGCGCCGCCGGATCGTCCAGCCGCCCCGCTTCGACGGCCGGCCAGACGCCCTCCGCCACCCACGGCGAGGCCTCGTAGACCCCGCCGAAGCGGGCGATGAACTCGGCGTGGCTCAGAGAACTCGGCTTCACGGCTCCCCCCAAATCGTCATCCCACGGTCAGCCGCAGGCTGATCCGGGGGACCCAAGCCGACTCGCAGAATGGTCAACTCAGCTTGGGTCCCCCGGATCGCCTCGGAGCCTCTCCTCGGGTCGACCTTCGGTCGAGCCCGGGGGGGCGACCGGAGGATGACGGCGCTTTGCAAGCCGGCGAGCGCCTCACCCCGCATAGGGATGCCGCGCCCGCCAGTGCCGGGCGATGTCCACGCGGCGGCAGAACCAGACGTCCTGATGCTCCAGGGCATGGCGGAGGAACCGCTCGAGTCCCGCGAGCTTCCCCGGCCGTCCGGCGAGCCGGCAGTGCAGGCCGATCGAAAGCATCCTCGGCGCCGTCTCACCCTCCGCGTAGAGCACGTCGAAGGTGTCCGTCAGGTAGCGCTCGAACTGATCGCCGGTGACCAGACCGCCGCCGGAGAAGCGCATGTCGTTGGCCTCCAGCGTGTAGGGCACGATCAGGTGCGGCCGGTCCGCGACCGTCGTCCAGAACGGCAGGTCGTCGGAATAATCGTCGGCGTCGTAGAGGAAGCCGTCGTCCTCGGCCACGAGCCGGCGCGTGTTGGGGCTGGTCCGCCCGGTGTACCAGCCCAGCGGCCTTTCGCCGGTCAGGCGGGTATGGATCTCGATGGCGCGCGCCATGTGGTCGCGCTCCACCGCTTCGGGGACGTCCTGGTAGTTGATCCAGCGCCAGCCGTGCGAGGCGATCTCGTGGCCGGCCTTCAGCATCGCTTCGACCGCCGCCGGATTGCGCTCCATCGCCATCGCGACCCCGAACACCGTCACCGGCACGCCGTAGCGCTCGAAGAGCCGCAGCAGCCGCCAGACGCCCGCCCGGCTGCCGTATTCGTAGACCTGCTCCATCGACATGTGCCGCCCGCCCACGACCGGCGCCGGATTGATCAGGTCGGAAAGGAAGGTCTCGGACTGCGCGTCGCCGTGGAGGACGTTCATCTCGCCCCCCTCCTCGTAGTTCAGCACCAGCTGAACGGCGATGCGCGCCCCGCCGGGCCAGTCGGCGTGCGGGGGCGACGCGCCATAGCCGGTCATGTCGCGGGGATAGGGCGGCTCAGCCATGGGCCGCAGCCTCGCAAGACCCGGCGCGAGTTGCAATTCGCAGGCCTTCGGCGGACTCTGGACGGCCGGCGACTGATTTGCAGGCTGCCTGATTTGCGTTCGGAATGAGCGGTCTCACCACCCACGTCCTCGACACCACCCACGGCCGCGCGGCCGCCGGCGTGACCCTGCGCCTGAAGCGGGACGGCGAGGTGCTTGTCGAGACGCAGACCAACGCGGACGGCCGCTGCGATGGGCCGCTTCTGTCACAGGAGGCGCTCGTCCCCGGCGCCTATCGCCTGGAGTTCGAGGTCGGGCCCTATTTCCGCGCGCTCGGCGTGGCGCCGGTCCAGCCGGCCTTCCTGGAGACTGTGGCCGTCGAGTTCGGGGTAGCCGATGCGGGTGGCCCCTACCACGTGCCGCTGCTGGTCAGCCCGTTCGGCTACTCGACCTACCGCGGCAGCTGACGATGGGCAGGCCTGCCAAAACCCGGCCGATCCGCTTCCTGCTGGACGGCCAAGTCCGCGAGCTGGCGGACGTCGACCCCACGCTGACCGTGCTCAACCTGCTCCGCTACGACCTGCGCCGCACCGGAACCAAGGAGGGCTGCGCCGAGGGCGATTGCGGCGCCTGCACAGTCGTACTGGGTGAGCTGGCCGGAGACGATGTCCGCTTCCGGGCGGTCAACGCCTGCATCCTCTTCGCCCCGATGCTGGATGGCCGGGCGCTGTTCACCGTCGAGAGCCTGAAGCAGGAGGACGCGCTGCACCCAGTGCAGCAGGCGATGGTGGCGAACCACGCCAGCCAATGCGGCTTCTGCACGCCGGGCTTCGTGATGAGCCTCTACGCGCGCCAGCGGGACGGCGCATCGACCGACCGGCAGACGTTGAAGGACGCGCTCGCCGGCAACCTCTGCCGCTGCACGGGCTACGGGCCGATCCTGGCGGCGGGCGAGGCCATGGGCCCGGACCCTCACGCTGCGGAGACCGCTGCCCTGAAAGCCGCGCTGAAGGCGCTGCAGGCCGAAGAGCCGCTCGCGCTCGAGCACAAGGGCCGCCGCTTCCTGGCGCCGCGCACGGTCGACGACCTGGGGGCGGCGGTCGAAGCCAACCCGGACGCGACCATGCTCGCCGGCGGCACGGACGTCGGCCTCTGGGTCACCAAGCAGCGCCGGGTGCTGCCGACGGTGATTTCGCTGAACGAGGTCGCCGAGCTGCAGCGGATCGAAGACCTGGGCGAGGCGATCCGGATCGGCGCGGGCGTCCGCTACGCCGACGCGCACACGGCGCTCGCCGGCCTGCACCCCGAGTTCGGCGAGCTCGTACGCCGGCTGGGTGGCCTGCAGGTGCGCAACCTCGGCACGGTCTGCGGCAACATCGCCAACGGCTCGCCGATCGGCGACATGCCGCCCGCGCTGATCGCCGCCGGCGCGACGCTGGTGCTGCGCAAAGGCGCGGCCCGCCGCGAGCTGCCGCTGGAGGACTTCTTCCTGGCTTACGGCAGGCAGGACCGCCGCCCGGGCGAATTCGTCGAAGCCGTGATCGTCCGCAAGCTTGCGAAGGACCGGATCTTCCGCCTCTACAAGCTTTCCAAGCGGTTCGACCAGGACATCTCCGCCGTCTGCGCCGGGATCTCGATTGGCGTCGAGGCCGGCCGCGTCACCGACGCCCGCATCGCCTTCGGCGGCATGGCGGCGACGCCGAAGCGCGCGGCGTCCACGGAAGCGGCGCTCATCAGACAGCCCTGGACCGAGGCCGGCGTCCGGGCCGCCGCCGAGGCCCTGGCCCAGGACTTCCAGCCCATCGACGACATGCGCGCCTCGGCCGCCTACCGGCTCAAGGCCGCGCAGAACCTGCTCGTCCGCGCTGTGTTGGAGAGCCAAGCGGCGCCGCGGCTCGCCGCCCTGGAGCCGGTCGATGCCTGACTCCGGCTCCGCGCTCGCCGTCGTTTCCGCCGTCCACGTCGCCACGCCGCACGACAGCGCCGACAAGCACGTGGCGGGCGAGGCGATCTACATCGACGACCTCCCCGAGCCCGCCGGCCTCATCCACATCCATGTCGGCCAGTCCGCCCGCGCCCACGCCCGAATCGTGCGCCTGGACCTCTCCGCGGTCCGCGCGGCGCCGGGCGTCGTCTGCGTGCTGACCGCCGCCGACGTGCCGGGCAAGAACGACATCAGCCCGATCGCCGGCGACGACCCGATGTTCCCCGAGGACGTCGTACGCTTCGTCGGCCAGCCGCTGTTCGCCGTCGCCGCCGAGACCCTGCCGAAGGCGCGCGCCGCCGCAGCCCTCGCCGTCGTGGAATACGACGACCTGCCGCCGCTCCTCACCATCGAGGCCGCCCGCGCCGCCAAATCGCTGATCGAGGACACCCAGGTCATGCGCCTGGGCGACGCCGCCGCCGCGATCGCCGCCGCCCCGCATGCGCTTGAAGGCCGCCTCGCGATCGGCGGCCAGGACCACTTCTACCTCGAGGGCCAGGTCGCCCTGGTGGTTCCCGGCGAGGACGGCGACCTGCACGTCTGGTCCTCCACCCAGAACCCCACCGAGACCCAGCACCTGATCGCCCGCTGCCTGGGCCTGCGGGATCACGCGGTCACCGTCGAGGTGCGGCGCATGGGCGGCGGCTTCGGCGGCAAGGAGACCCAGTCGGTCCACTACGCGGCCATCGCCGCGCTGGCGGTGGCCAAGACCGGCCGTCCGGTCAAGGTCCGCCTCGACCGCGACGACGACATGGTGATGACCGGCAAGCGCCACGCCTTCACCACCGACTGGCGGGTGGGCTTCGGCGACGACGGGGTGCTGACCGGCGCCGCCTTCGAGCTCGCCAGCCGCTGCGGCCACTCGGCGGACCTGTCAGTGGCGATCAACGACCGGGCGATGTTCCATTCCGACAACGCCTATTGCCTGCAGGCCGCTGAGATCGTCTCGCACCGGCTGCGCACCAACACCGTCTCCGACACCGCCTTCCGCGTCTTCGGCGGGACGCTGGGCATGTTGGGGATCGAGCGCGCGATGGACGCCATCGCCCTGCACCTCGGCACGGAACCGCTGGATGTGCGCCTGGCCAACCTCTACGGCGTCTCCCGCGACCTGACGCCTTACGGCCAGCGGGTCACCGACAGCGTCGCCTTCGAGCTGATGACGGAGCTGGCCGAGAGCTGCACCTACCGCGCCCGCCGCCAGGCCGTCCGCACTTGGAACGCCGGGAACGCCGTCCTGAAGCGCGGTATCGCGCTGACGCCGGTGAAATTCGGCATCTCCTTCACCTCCAACCACCTGAACCAGGCCGGCGCGCTGGTGCACGTCTACACCGACGGCTCCATCCACCTGAACCACGGCGGGACCGAGATGGGCCAGGGGCTGAACATCAAGGTCGCCCAGGTGGTCGCCCACGAGTTCCAGGTCCCGCTGGAGGCGGTGAAGATCAGCGCCACGCGGACCGACAAGGTGCCCAACACCTCGGCCACCGCGGCGTCCTCCGGCAGCGACCTCAACGGCATGGCGGCCCAGGCTGCCTGCCGCACGATCAAGGACCGCCTGATC
Source organism: Phenylobacterium sp. (assembly GCA_045802455.1). Taxonomy (GTDB): domain Bacteria; phylum Pseudomonadota; class Alphaproteobacteria; order Caulobacterales; family Caulobacteraceae; genus Phenylobacterium. Next base: position 73,706 of record JBJMQX010000081.1, read on the forward strand.
AGCTTCGCCGCCGAGGAGTTCGGCTGCACGCCAGAGGCCGTCGTGTTCGCGCCAGAGGGCGTCACCGCCGGCAAGACGCGGATGAGCTTCACCGAACTGGTCCGCCGCGCCTATTTCAAGCGCGTCTCGCTGAGCTCCACCGGCTACTACCGCACGCCGGAGATCCACTACGACCGCGCCCGCCACCAGGGGCGGCCGTTCTACTACTACGCCTATGGCGCGGCCTGTTCGGAGGTGGCGATCGACACCCTGACGGGCGAGAACCGGGTGACCCGCGTGGACATCCTCCACGACGTCGGCCGCTCGCTGAACCCGCCCGTGGACCTGGGCCAGATCGAGGGCGGCTTCATCCAGGGCATGGGCTGGCTGACCACCGAGGAGCTGGTCTTCGACGACGCCGGCGCGCTCCGCACCCACGCGCCGTCGACCTACAAGATCCCCACCGCTGGCGACCGGCCTGACGCCTTCAACATGGCGATCTGGGAGCGCGGCGAGAACCGCAAGGCGACCATCCACCGCTCCAAGGCTGTGGGCGAACCGCCGCTGATGCTGGCGATCTCGGTGTTCTCGGCGCTCACCGACGCCGTCGCCAGCGTGGGCGGCTACAGGGTCATGCCGAACCTCGATGCGCCCGCCACGGCCGAGCGCGTGCTCTGGGCCTGCGAAGATGTCCGGAGGCGGGCCGATGGCTGAGTGGATCGCAGAGGCCCTCGACGCCGTAGAACGCGGCGAGCGGCTGGCGATGGTCACCGTCGTCGGCGCCCAGGGCTCCACGCCGCGCGAAACGGGCGCGCGGATGCTGGTCTGGCCCGACCGCTTCACCGGCACCATCGGCGGCGGCTCACTGGAGCGGCAGGGCCTCGACCAGGCCCGCAAGCTGCTGGCGCAGACCAAGCGCCGTCACGCGCTGCAGGACTATCCGCTGGGCCCGCTACTGGGGCAGTGCTGCGGCGGACATGTGCGGCTGCTGGTCGAGGCCCTGGACGCCGAGAGCGCCGGCTGGCTCGCCGAAGCCCACGGGCAGCGCCAGGCCTACCGCCTGCAATCGGAATTCGAAGAGGGCCAGATGCGCCGAACCGTCACCTCGGCCGCCACCGAAGCCGCCGCCGACGGCGCCCGCACCCCGATCCCTGAGGTCCGCCGGCTTTCGGAGCTGATGCAGCCCGCCAAGCCCAAGCTGGTCATGTTCGGCGCCGGCCACATCGCTCAGGCGGTCGCCCGCGCCTTCGCCCCTCTGCCCTTAGACCTGGAGTGGCTGGCGAGCCGCGAGGACCTGCGGCCCGAGGCTGGCGGCACGCGCGCCGAAATCCTCGAGGAGGACGACCTCGTAGCCTGCATCGAGGCCGCGCCGGCCGGCACGCTCTACGCCATCTTCACCCACAGCCACGACCTGGACTACCGGCTGACCGGGGCCGTGCTCGCCCGCGGCGACTTCGCCTACCTCGGCCTGATCGGTTCACGCACCAAGCGCGCGCGTTTCGAGAGCCGCTTCCGCGCGGACGGCTTCGGCGACTCAGACCTTGAGCGCCTCACCTGCCCGATCGGTCTCCATACGCTGAAGAGCAAGGAGCCCGCCGTGATCGCCGTGGCGCTCGCCGCCCAACTCCTCGAACTCACGGGAGGCGACGGGGCGTGACCTTCGATTGGGGGGCGTGGGCGAACCTGGCGCTGCGCTGGCTGCACCTGACGGCCGGCATCGCCTGGATCGGCTCGTCCTTCTATTTCATGTGGTTGGACAGCCATCTGAAGCCGCCCGCCAAAGCCCCTCCCAAGTCCGGCAAGGGGGACGTCGCCGGCGAGCTGTGGAGCGTCCACTCCGGCGGCTTCTACCGGCAGATGAAATTCATGGTCGCCCCGGCCGGCATGCCGGAGGAGCTGCACTGGTTCAAGTGGGAGGCCTACACCACCTGGATCTCCGGCTTCCTGCTGCTGGCGTTGATCTTCTACGTCGGCGCGGACGTGAACCTCATCGACGCCAGCCGCCTGGCGCTGACCCGCTGGCAGGCGATCGGCCTGGGCCTCGGCACGCTGGTCCTCGGCTGGCTCGCCTACGACGGCCTCTGCCGCTCGCCGGTGGGCAAGGACCTGCGCCTGTTCGGCGTGATCTGGTTCCTGATGCTCACGGCCGCGGCCTACGGGCTCACGCGCATCTTCTCCGATCTGGGCGCGGTGATGCACCTGGGCGCGATCATCGGCACGGTGATGGCCGCCAACGTGTGGCTGATCATCATCCCCAACCAGCGCAAGGTGGTTGCCCAGGTGCTGGCGGGCGAAGCGCCGGACCCCGCGCTCGGCAAGCAGGCCAAGCAGCGCAGCGTCCACAACAACTACATGACGCTGCCGGTGCTGTTCGTGATGATCAGCAACCACTATCCGATGATCGTGTCGGCGCCGCTGAACTGGCTGTGGCTCGCCGGGCTGGGGATCGCTGGCTGGACCATCCGCCACTTCTTCAACGTGAAGAACGCTGGGCAGCTGCGCTTCGACGTGCTGGCGCTGGGCGCGCTGGCCTTCGTCACGGTCGCCGTGCTGAACGAGACCGCCAGGCCACCGCCGCCCTCCGCTGTCGCGGTCCCCGTCTTCGCCGAGGTGCGCACCTTGGTCGACCGCCACTGCGCGGCCTGCCACTCGGCCCAGCCCACCCACAAGGGGATCGCCGCGCCGCCGAACGGCGTCGTCCTCGACACCGACGCAGGCCTCGCGAAGTTCGCGCCCAAAGTCTACGAGCGCGCCGTCGCCAGCCATTCCATGCCGCTCAACAACGAGACCCACATGACCGACGCCGAGCGCGCCAGCCTCGGCGCCTGGATCAGGGCCGGCGCGAAGGTGGGATCGTGAGGCCCCACGCCCCAACAACCCTCGTCATCCTCCGGTCTCCCGAAGAGGCGATCCGGGGGATCCAAGCTGAGCCGCCACGGGCGCAAGTCCGCTTGGGTCCCCCGGATCAGCTTTCAGCTGACCGGAGGATGACGCTGTGGGGAATCGGGCATGCGTGACCTCGCCCCAGAGCCCCTGACCGCCGACGCCTTCTCGCCGTTCGGCGACGTCATCGAGGCCTCGGACCGCGCGGAGCGCATCGTCATCAACTACGGGCAGACCGTCCGCTTCGACGACCTCGCCCACATCGACGTGGCGGACGGCGGCGGCCATGCGGTCGTCAGCATCTTCCGCGGCCGCCCGCTCGAGCCTCCGATCCTCAAGGTGTTCGAGCGCCATCCGCTGGGCAGCCAGAGCTTCACCCCGCTCTCCGGCCGCCCCTTCCTGGTCGTCGTCGCGCCGCCCGGCGACTTCGACCCCGTCGCGATCCGCGTCTTCCGCGCCGCCGCCCATCAGGGCGTCAACTACGCCAAGGGGACCTGGCACCACTTCCTGCTGCCGCTGGCGGCCGAGAGCGACTTCCTGGTCATCGACCGCGCCGGCGCCGACGAGAACCTCGACGAGGTCGAGCTCGCCCCCGCCGACCAGATCCGGGTGGTCCTGTGAGCGTCCGCGCCTACCGCGCCGCGCTGCTGCATGCGACGGCGGACCCCTGCCAGGCGCCGGCCGAGGAGGCCTGGGCCTATCACCCGGACGGGCTGCTGGCGGTGGAGGACGGCCACATCCTGGCCTTCGGGCCGCACGAGGAGGTGGCGCCCACCCTGCCCGCCGGCACGGTGGTCACCGTCTTCCCGCACCGGCTGATCACGCCCGGCTTCGTCGACGCCCACATCCACTATCCGCAGACCGACGTGGTCGCCGCCTGGGGTTCGCAGCTGCTCGACTGGCTGAACACCCACACATTCCCCGCCGAGCAGGCCTTCGCCGACCGCGCCCACGCCGACGAGGCCGCGAAATTTTTCCTGAGCGAACTGCTGCGCAACGGCACCACCAGCGCCCTCGTGTTCGGCACCGTCCACAAGGCCTCCGCCGAGGCGCTGTTCGAGGCCGCGCTCGCCAGGAACATGCGCCTGATCGGCGGGAAGGTGCTGATGGACCGCAATGCGCCCTCCGCCCTCTGCGACACCGTCGAGACCGGCCGCGCCGACACCGAGGCGCTGATCCGCGACTGGCATGGCCGGGGCCGCCTGGGCTATGCCGTCACCCCGCGCTTCGCCGTCACCTCCTCCGACGCCCAGCTCGCCATGGCCGGCGAGATCGCCGCCGCCCATCCGGACGTCCTGATCCACACCCACATGAGCGAGAACCTGGCAGAGATCGCACAGGTCGGCGCGCTCTTCCCGGACGCCCGCGACTACCTGGAGGTCTACGCGCGACACGGTCTGGTGGGGCCGCGCTCGGTGTTCGCCCACTGCGTCCACGCCACCGAGGATGCGCTGGTGCGGATGCGCGAGGCCGGCGCGGCGGCGGCCTTCTGCCCCTCGTCCAACCTGCTGCTGGGCTCGGGCCTGTTCAGTCTGAAGCAGGCCTGCGCCTGCGGGCTCACCGTGGGCCTGGGCACCGACATCGGGGCCGGCGCCAGCTTCTCGCTGCCGCACGTGATGGGCGAGGCCTACAAGGTGGGCCAGCTCCGCGGCGAGGTGCTGGACCCGATGCACGCCTTCTACCTCGCCACCCTGGCCGGAGCGCGCGCGCTCAGGATCGACGACAAGGTGGGCAACCTCGCGCCGGGCAAGGAGGCCGACTTCCTGGTCCTCGACCTCGCCGCCACGCCCTTGCTCGCCCGCCGCACCAACGCGGCCGCCAGCATCGCCGAAAAGCTCTTCGTGCTCTCGATCCTCGGCGACGACCGCGTGGTCGAGCGGACCTACCTGGCCGGCGAGCTCGCCCACAGCCGGGACAGCGCCTGACCTATTCCGGGCCGCCCGCAGGCTTCGGCTCTTCGTGCACCATGACGGTCTTGATGTTCACGAACTCATGGATGCCGAAGTCCGCGCATTCGCGGCCGTAGCCGGAGTGCTTCACGCCGCCGAACGGCAGGCGCGAGTCGGAGCGGACGTTCTGGTTCACGAAGCTCATGCCGGCCTCCAGTTCGTCGGCCGCGATCCGCTCGCCTCGGGCGAGGTCGCCGGTCAGCACGCCTGAGCCCAAGCCGAACGGCGAGGCGTTGGCGATGCGGATGGCGTCAGCCTCGTCGGCGGCCTCGATGACTGCCGCGACGGGCCCGAACACCTCCTCGTCGTGCGCCGGCATGCCGGGCCTGACGTCGGTCAGCACGGTGGCCGGGTACCAGGCGCCGGGCCGGTCCGGCGCCTCGCCGCCCAGCAGCAGGCGCGCGCCCCGCTCTACGCTCCCGGCCACCTGCCGGTGGATGCCGTCGCGGGCGTCGACGCTCTGCATCGGGCCCAGCCTGGTCGCCTCCGCGCGCGGATCGCCGATCTGGAACTTCGACATCTCCGCCACCAGCGCCGCCTCGAAGGCCTGGCGCACGTCGCGCAGCACGATGAACCGCTTGCCGGCGATGCAGCTTTGGCCGCCGTTGACCATCCGCGCCGCCGCCGCCGTCTTCGCCGCCGCGGCGATATCGGCGTCCTCGAGGACCAGATAGGCGTCGCTGCCGCCCAGCTCGAGCACGCACTTCTTCAGGACGCCGCCCGCCTGCGAGGCCACCTTGCGGCCGGCCTCGACGCTGCCGGTCAGGCTGACGGCGGAGACCGCATCGTCCTCGATGACCGCCTGCACGTCGCGGCTGGGGATCAGCAGCGTGCGGAAGACGTCCGCCGGGAAGCCCGCTTCGCGGAACACGTCCTCGATGGCGAGCGCGCAGCCCGGCACATTGCTCGCATGCTTCAGGACGGCGGTGTCGCCCGCCATCAGGGTCGGCGCGGCGAAGCGGAACACCTGCCAGAATGGGAAATTCCACGGCATCACCGCCAGCACGGTCCCGATCGGCCGGAACACCACCTTCGCCCTGGGGCCGCCCATGTCCACGGCGCGGTCGGCCAGGAACCCCTCCGCGTGCCCGGCGAACCAGTCGCAGTGGCCGGCGCACTTCTCGATCTCCGCCCGGCCCTCTGTGAGCGTCTTGCCCATCTCGTCGGCCATCAGCCCGGCGAACTCGTCCCGCCGCCGGCGCAGCACCTCGCCAGCATGCCGCATCAGGGCCGACCGTTCGGCGAAGCTCGTCCTGCGCCAGGCGTCGAACGCCGCGCGGGCGGCGCGCGCGATCGCCAGCGCCTCGTCGCGCGTGTGGCCGGGATACTCCCGCCCGGGCGTTCCGGTCGCCGGATCGATGGTCCGGAAGCTCGGCTTCTGCGGCATGTCCATGGGCTGCTCCTCGCCCCCTTCACCTCAACCGGCGAGCCCGCGCCAGGTTGCGCGCCTCAACCGGCTGTATGGGCGCGAAGCTCCAGGATCGCCACCGCCAGGTGGTAGAACGAGGTCGCCGGCGCGGGCTCGTCCACGAAGGAGCCGTCGGCCCTGAGTTTGTCGCGCCAGGCCCCGCGCGCCGGCGTCTCCAGGTATTGCGCCAGGCCGCGCGCCGCCCGCAGCGCCTCGGCCTCCGAACCCAGCACCAGCGCGGCCTTCAGGTGCTCGGTCTGCGGCCAGAGCCGCGCATCGGCGTCGCGCACCGAGAAGTCGTCCCACAACGCGTTGACCGCCACTTGGCGCTCCGCATCGACGCCCTTCAGGCCGTTCGCGTAGAGCCGGCGCGCGGCCGCCAGGGCTGCGGGCTCCTGCCGCGCCCGCCCCCAGCGCTCCAGCAGCCAGGCCCACTCGAACTGGTGGCCCGGCTCGACCAGCCCGGCCTCGCCGGTGATCGCCCGCCACTGCGGGTCGAAGAACTCCCGCAAAGCGCCAGTGTCCGCATCGATGAAGCGGGCGAGCGCCATGCCGGCGATCTCGTCGGCGAGCCCGGTCCACTCCGGCCCGCCGCCGACCTCTTCCCAGGCCAGGGCGCACTCGAAAAGGTGCATGTGGCAGTTGGCCTGAAAGGGATGTGGCGGGCTCTCCTGGAACCCCCCGGCCGGCGCGCGGCGCGCCTGCAGCGCCGCCAGGGTGCGGTCGGCCTCCGCGGCGAACCCGCCTGCCGGGTCGGCCGTGTGCAGCGCCGCCACCGCCAGCATGGCGAAGGCCTGGTCGTAGATGTCCGCGTCGGTCTCCAGCGGCGTCCCGTCCGGGCCGGCGAGGCGCAGGAACAGGCCATCGGGCCGCCGGTAGTGCTGGACGAACCGGCCGTAGCCTTCGCGCGCGGTCGGCAGCCACCGCTCGCCATAGCCGGAGCTTGCCGCCGTCGCGAACACGAACACCTGCCGCGCCTGGGCCCGCGCGCGCCGCGGCCCCGCCACGGGCCGGCCGTCGACGTCGAGACCTTCCTGGAACAGCCCGTGCGCCCCATCGACGCCCACGTCCGCCCACAGCGGCAGGGCGGCCTCGGCGAACCAGGCCTGGAACCAGGCGGCCGCGTCGGCCAACGAGGAGAAGCGCTCGACCATCGCGCCCTTATGGCGGATTCCGAGGGCCTTTGCCCGCAATCAGGCGTCGGCGGTCCGCACCGCGTGGGCCACGTGGAACTCGCCCGAGTGCGACAGCACGATCCAATCGCCGCAGCGCGCGACGACGGAGCCCTCCGGCGTGCGAACCTGCACGGCCGCGCCCTCGATCACCGCGTGGGCGGACTCGCCCAGCCACATCCACAGCGTCTTCCAGCTGGCCTTGTCGGTCGGCGGCGGCACGCGCAGAGCCGCGCCGTGGTCGAAAGGGGGATGCAGGCGGATGGGACGCATGGGACTTGGGCGCGCTCGCGGTCTGGCTCGTCGGGACCCCGAGTTCCGCGGTGACTCGGTCACCAAGAGCTTAATCGGCTCAGCTCATCAGGTTAGCGCACTGATTCCGCCTGCAAAATGGCCCTCGCTCACGGTTCGGCGCCACACTGAAGGTTGCAATTTGTCGCACCCGTCCTGGGTGAGTCGGCTTTTCAACCCCAAAACACATGGCCTAACCTACAGTAGAGCTGGGGCGCGGGACGTGGGGCCCGATCCGTCCGCACCAAGACCATCCGGCTCATGGGAGGCAAGACATTGGCTGAGCTGTCCACCAAGGCGCCCGATCCGATGGATATCGCGCTGGGCGCCGCGGTCCGCATTCGCCGGCGCACGCTCGGCATCTCGCAAGAGGCGCTGGCCGAACAGTGCGGCGTGAGCTTCCAGCAGGTCCAGAAATACGAGAACGGCGCGAACCGCATCTCCTTCTCGCGCCTGGTGCAGATCGCCCGCGCGCTGAAGTGCCGTGTCGTCGACCTGATGGACGTCCTGGACGCGCCGGACCGTGAGGCGACCGGCGACCTCGACCTGCTGACCCGCATGCGCACGCCGGGCGCGCTCGAACTGCTGGCCGCCTATGAACTCATGGCGCCGGAAGCGCGCAGCGCGCTGGTCGGCCTGCTCCGCGCGCTCACCGCCGGATCAAGCGTGCACGCGAAGGCCCGCGAGGTCGCCTAACTCGCCGCCAGCGCCTGATCGACCAGGGCTCGGGCCTGGGCGCTCGTCCAGTCGGCCTCGCCGGTGACCCGGGCGAACTCCAGGCCGTGGCGGCCGTAGATCACCGTCGTCGGCGTGCCCTCGGCGGGCGGGCTCAGCTGGAACGGCAGCTTCATCGCCTTGTCCCGGTAGAAGCCCAGCGGGGCCTGCGCTCCGATGAAAGCTGTCGCCTCGCCTGCCTTGTCGTCGGAGTCGATACTGACCGGCATCACGACGACGCCCTTGGCCGCGTAGTCGGCCTGCAGCCTGGCGAGGGTCGGCATCTCCACCTTGCAGGGCCCGCACCAGGTCGCCCAGATGTTCATCACCACGACCTTGCCCTTCAGGTCGGCGATCTTCACCGGCTTTCCGTCCTTATCCAGGAAGGCGAGGTCTGGCGGCGGGGTGGGCTTACTGGGCCGCGACACCTTGCTGGCGAACGAGGACTTGGCGCCCACGGCCGCGCCGGGGGTGACCGCAGGCTTGCTCGCGGGCGTGTTGGTTGAAGCTTGGGCGATGATGTAGACAACCCCTGCGACGCCCATAGCAGCGGCGCCCCAGAGGGCCCATGTCAGGACCCCGCCCCTGGGCTTGGCCGCGGACTGCTCGTTCATATGACCCGTTCTTCCTCTGACGCGCCCCGCAATGCGCCCAAGCCGCCTGCCAAGGGCGGGCAAGCCATTTGGGGCGGCCGGTTCTCGGACAAGCCCGCCGAACTGATGCAGGCGATCAACGTCTCCATCGGCTTCGACCGCCGCCTGGCCGCCCAGGACCTGGCGGGGTCCAAGGCGCACGCGGCGATGTTGCAAAAGACCGGCATCATTACAAGCGAGGACGCCGCGGCGATCCTCAGGGGTCTCGACGCCATCGAGGGCGAGCTGGCCGCCGGCGCCTTTCCGTTCCGAGAGGAGTTCGAGGACATCCACATGAACGTGGAGGCCCGGCTGCGCGAGCTGATCGGGTCCGCCGCCGGGCGGCTGCACACCGCGCGTTCCCGCAACGACCAGGTGGCGCTCGACTTCCGCATGTGGGTGCGCGAGGCCTGCGACCGCACCGGCGCGCAGCTCCGCACCCTGCAGCAGGCGCTCGTCGCCAAGGCCGAGGCCCATGCCGCGACCCTGATGCCGGGCTTCACCCACCTGCAGCCGGCCCAGCCGGTGACCTTCGGCCATCATCTGATGGCCTACGTCGAGATGTTCGGCCGCGATGCCGGACGCTTCGCCGACGCCCGGACGCGGATGAACGAGAGCCCGCTGGGGGCCGCGGCGCTGGCCGGCTCGCCCTTCCCCATCGACCGCCATGCGACGGCCCAGGCGCTGGGCTTCGACCGCCCGGCGGCCAACTCGCTGGACGCCGTGGCCGACCGCGACTTCGCGCTCGAGGCCCTGGCCGCGGCGGCGATCTGCGCCATCCACCTCTCGCGGCTGGCCGAGGAGATCGTGATCTGGATGACGCCGCAGTTCGGGTTCGTGCGGCTCTCCGACGCCTTCACCACCGGCTCGTCGATCATGCCGCAGAAGAAGAACCCGGACGCTGCCGAGCTGGTCCGCGCCAAGGCCGGGCGGATGCTGGGCTCGTTCACCCAGCTCGCCGTGGTGATGAAGGGCCTGCCGCTGACCTATTCGAAGGACATGCAGGAGGACAAGGTCCCCGCCTTCGAGGCCTTCGACGCCCTGGAGCTGTCGCTGGGCGCCATGGCCGGCATGGTCGCCGACCTGGAGCCGAACGTGGAGCGGATGGCCGCCGCCGCCGGCGCGGGCTTCTCCACCGCGACCGACCTCGCCGACTGGCTGGTGCGCGAGCTCAATCTGCCGTTCCGCGAGGCGCACCACGTCACCGGGACGGCCGTGAAGCGGGCGGAAGCGCTGGGGACCGACCTCCCCGGCCTGCCGCTGGCCGAGCTGCAGGCGCTGGAGCCGCGCATCAGCGAAGGTGTTTACCGGGTGCTGACGCCGGAGGCCTCGGTCGCCAGCCGTGTCAGTTATGGCGGAACCGCGCCCGACCAGGTGCGCGCCCAGATCAAGCGTTGGAAGGACCTGCTCGCATGAGCCCTCGCCTCCTCATCCTCACCGCCGCGGCCGCCCTGGCGCTCAGCGGCCCGCTCGCCGCCTGCGGCAAGCTGGGCGACCTGGAGAAGCCCGGCCCGCTCAACGGCCAGGGCCGCTCGACGACGCGCCAGGCCGACGAGCAGACCCGCCAGGCGCAGGACCCGCAGCGGCCGGTCGACACCGTCGACACCCGTGATCGCTCGATCGACCCCGCGCCGCCCCGCACCCTGCCGATCCCGGGAACCAACGACCCTGGCCGTTCGCCGCCGCGCGGCGCGCTGCCGGACCCCTACGCCAATCCGCGATGAACCACTTCGAGCTTAAGGGGGGAGAGCTCACCTGCGAGGACGTGCCGCTGGCGAGGATCGCCGAGGCGGTCGGCACGCCGGTCTACGTCTACTCGTCCGCCACCCTGGAACGGCACTACACGGTGCTGCGCGACGCCCTGGTCGGCGCGGGCCTGAAGGACCCGCTGATCGCGTTCGCGGTGAAGGCCAACTCCAACGTCGCCGTGCTGCGGACGCTGGCCCAGCTTGGTTCCGGCGCCGACGTGGTCTCCGAGGGTGAGATCCGTAGAGCGCTTGCCGCCGGCGTGCCGCCCGAGCGCATCGTCTTCTCCGGCGTCGGCAAGACCGAGGACGAGGTCGCCTTCGCGCTGCAGGCCGGCGTCGCCGAGATCAACCTGGAGTCCGAGCCCGAGCTGAAGCTGGTCAACGCCGTCGCCCAGCGGATGGGCCGCCGCGCGACCGTGGCCTTCCGCGTGAACCCCGACGTCGAGGCCGGCGGCCACGCCAAGATCTCCACCGGCAAGGCCGAGACCAAGTTCGGGGTCAGCCTGGGCGAGGCAGAGCGGCTCTACGCCAACGCCGCCAACCTGCCCGGCGTGCGGCCGGTGGGCGTCGCCTGCCACATCGGGAGCCAGATCACCGACCTCGCGCCGCTGGAAGCCGCCTTCACGAAGATGCGCAGCCTGGTCGAGCGCATCCGGGCCGAAGGGCTGCCGATCGAGCGCCTGGACCTCGGCGGCGGCCTGGGCGTGCCCTATTTCAACCAGCCGACCCCGCCGGAGCCGTCCGCCTACGCCGCGATGATCGCCCGCGTGATGCAGGGCCTGGCCGGCATCCAGTTCGCCTTCGAGCCGGGGCGGATGATCGCCGCCAACGCCGGCGTGCTGGTGGCCCGCGTGCAGCATGTCCACGCCCGGCCGGAGGGCCGCAAGTTCCTGGTGCTGGACGCGGCGATGAACGACCTGCTCAGGCCCGCCATGTACGACGCCTACCACGACATCCGGCCGGTGAGGCCGCGCGAGGGCGAGCCGGTCGTCTACGACGTCGTAGGCCCGGTGTGCGAGACCGGCGACACCTTCACGCGCGACCGGGCGCTGCCGCCGCTGCAGGACGGCGACCTGATCGCCTTCATGAGCGCGGGCGCCTATGGCGCGGCGATGTCCAGCGAGTACAACTCGCGCCTGCTCGCGCCCGAGGTGCTGGTCAGAGGCGCAGAGTACGCCGTGGTCCGCCCGCGCCCGACCTATGACGACATGCTGGCCCGCGAGCGGCCGGCGCCTTGGCTGGACTGAGCCCCGGAGGAAGCCCGATGTCTCCCATCCCCAAGCGCGGAACTGTCGCCGTCACCGGCGCGGCGGGCTTCCTCGGCGGTTGGACCGTGCGGCTGCTGCTCGACAAGGGCTACCGGGTCCGCGCCTGCGTGCGCAACGCCGAGGACGAAAGCCGGGTGGGCTTCCTCAAGGCCATGCCCGCGTACGCCTCCGGCCGCCTCACCCTGCACAGCGCCGACCTCGACAATCCCGGCTGCTTCGACGCGGCGTTCCGGGGCGCGAACGGCGTCGCCCACATCAGCCACGTCTCGGGCTACAACGACCCGGACTACGTGCGGCGCACCTGCGACCACATCATCGCCAGCGTGAACGGCTCCGGCAGCGTCACCCGCGTGGTGGTGACCTCCTCCATCGCCGCGGTGATCTCCGAGATGGACCTGCAGGAGATCGTGCGGCGGCCCGTCTTCTACGAGGACCGCTTCCCCGACGAGATGAACCCCAAGCGCACGCCGGAGCGCGGCCAGGGCTATTCCATGGGCAAGCTGATCGCCGAGCGCGCCTTCGCCGAGGCGGCCGCGGCCAGCGGAGGCTGGGACGCGATCACCTGCTGCCCGGGCGACAATGTCGGCCCCATCCAGTCCGCCCACCAGAAGGACATGGGGCCCTGGCAGCACCTGATCGAGCAGATGCTCGAGGGCCACTGCCGCCAGACCGACGTCTACCGCCCCTGGATGACCGTCGACGTGCGCGACGACGCCGCCTGCCACATCGGCCTGCTGGAGAGCGCCGAGGTGAAGAACGGCGACCGCTACATCGCCTGGTCCACCGACACCCGCAACGTCGAGGACATCTGCGCCGACATCGACCGGCTGCTGCCGGAGCTGCGCCACGACACGCCGGCGGTCACCGATCCGTTCCCCGAGCGGATCCAGGCCCGCGAGGCGGAATTCCGCGCCGTCTGGGCCAAGGGCGACCTGCGCAACGACCGCATCCGCAAGGTGACCGGCGTGAGCTTCCGGCCGCTCGACGACTCCATCCGCGATTGCGTCGAGTCGCTGATCGCGATCGCCAAGGTCGAACCGAAGCGAAGACCCCGGATGGAGGCAGTCAGCGCCTAGCGCCCGTCGTTCAGGAACACCACCGGCAGGACCAGCGCCGACGGGTGGTCCTTGTCGAAATAGACGCTGTTCGTCGCAACGCGCGGCGGCTTCGGGTCGCCCGCCTCGTCGCCGTTGTTGTGGTTGACCACGAACCGCGGGCTGTTCGACGAGGTCACGTGCAGCGCGATCCGGTGGCCCTTCTCGAAGGTGATCGCGGTGTTCCACATGTCGATGACGAGCTTCTCCGGCGCGCCCGGGGTCATCATCCTGACGTCCTCGGGCGTGCGGCCGTTGCGGTAGCGGGTGCGGATCGGCGCATCGAGCACCAGGGCCTCGTAGCCGTCGGGATAGACGTCCACCAGCTTGGCCTCGAAGTCGGTGTCCGGCCCGTCGGTGGCGCCGTAGAGCTCGACGCTCACCGGCCCGGCGATGGTCACGTCCCTGTCGAGCACCGGCGTCTGGAAGCGCAGGTAGTCCTGGCGCGCCTTGATCGCCCGCTGGTCCATCGGGCCGCGGTCGAAGGTCAGGTTGGCGCCGCCCACCGTCGGCGCCGGATTGGCCGGATCGAACCGGTAGGAGGCCTTGGCGCTCGCGGCCTTCGGCGGCGCCTTCGAAAGGCCCAGGCCATCCGTCAGGAACAGCCGCGTCTCGCGGTAGTCCAGCGGCCAGTTGCCGGCGTGGATCCAGTGGTTCTTCGGCGAATAGGCGCCCTTGCGCGCCGACGCCATGATGAAGAGGTCGACGGGCGGCTCGTCCATGACGCCGTTCTCGACGCCCTTCAGCCAGTGGTCGAACCAGCGGACGTCATTGCGGTTGGCCCCGCCCATGGCGTCCTGCAATCCGTCGTCGCCCGGATAGGCCAAGTCGCCGGAGAGCGCGCCGTGGCCGAACGGACCCATGGTCAGCCGCTGGGCGCCGCGCGCGCCGGGAAGGCCCTGGTTCTGCAGCACCTGGAAGTTCTTCACCGAGCCGGTGTTGAAGATGTCGTACCAGCCGCCGACGTTCCACATCGGGACCTTGGAATACTTGATCAGCGGCCCCGGCCCGAGCCGTTCGGTGAACACGCTGCGGGTCGAGCCGGCCAGCGAGCGGGCGATGGCCTCGTCGCTGACGCCCTGGCCCTTCATCCAGCCGACGGTGTCCTTGTCCTTCGGCACGCCGCCCAGGAAGGACGTCGAGTAGGTCTCGTTGGGCGCGACGATCACATAGGCGGCCATGAGGTGCGGCGGCTCGGCGATCGCGGCCATGTTGGAGGTGATGCCCATCGCCGACGTGCCGGTGATGCCGATCTTGCCGTTCGACCAGGGCTGCTTGGCCAGGGCCTCGACGGTGTCGTAGCCGTCCTCGATGTCGTTGACGAAGGCCGCGTAGAAGCCCTCGGAGTGGCCCTTGCCGCGCACGTCCTGCACGACGTAGGCATAGCCTGCCTGCACGAAATGCGGGCCGCCGCCGGCGCGGAACATGTTGGTCTTGCCGTAGGGCGTGCGGGTGACGATCACCGGCCAGGGGCCGGGCCCTTCCGGCAGGTAGACGTCGGCCGCCAGCTTCACCCCGTCCCGCATCGACGTGAAGATCTCCATCGTCGGTTTCGGGGCCGCAGGCTGGGCGGCGGCGGCAGGCGCCGCGGCTCGCGGCGGCGCCTGGGCCTCGGCAGCGGCGGCGGCGAGCAGCGACAGGGCGGCGGCCAGGATCAGTCGCAAGGTTCCCTCCCAGGATGCAGTCGATCTCGCGCCTCTGCGGGCGCGTCTTCGAAACCATACGATGACTTGCGAACCGCCGCGTGTCGCCGTCGAAACGCGCTCTTCGTCACCGGTGGTTCGAGGAAGAAGGTAGGCCTTCGATGCCGCCTCAGATCAGTTCGCGCAGCTTGTCCTTGGCGAGCGTGAGCACGATCGCCTTGGCGTCCGGCGTGCCGCGCGCCAGCGCCTGAGCCAGGTGCTCCACCTGCTCCAGCGTCGCCTTCGGCGGCATCGGCGGCTCGTTCGGGTCGACGACGCACTCGATGACCGCCGGCCCCGGCGCGCTGAGGGCGGCCTTCAAGGTCGCGGCGCATTGGGCGGGATCGTCGATCGTGTAGCCGGCGACGCCGAACCCCTTGGCGATCGCCGCGAAGTCGATCGGCTGCAGGTCGCAGACGTATTCAGGGTTTCCCAGGAACACCATCTGCTCCCATTTGATCTGGCCCAGGCTGTCGTTCTTGATCACCACCACCTTTACGTTCAGGCCGTATTTCACGCAGGTGGCGAGCTCCCCGATCAGCATGGTCATCCCGCCGTCGCCCACGAAGGCCACCACCTGCCGCTGCGGATAGGCGACGGCCGCGGCAAGCGCGTAGGGCAGGCCGCAGGCCATGCTCGCCAGGTTGCCCGAGCAGGAGAACATCTGCTCGCCGCGCACCCGCATGTGGCGGGCGATCCAGGAGGTGATGGTGCCCGAGTCCGTGGCGACGATGGCGTCCGGCCCCAGCAGCTTGTCGAGTTCATAGGCGACCACCTGCGGCTTCATGGGCCGGTCGGGGCGGGTCCCGCGCTCGGTCATCAGCCTGTTCCAGCGGGCGGTTTCCTCCTGCGCCTTGGCCAGGAAGCTGCGATCCTGTTTGGCGTCGAGCAGGGGCAGGAGCGCTTCTAGCGTCGAGCCGCAGTCGCCGACCAGCCCGGCCTCGACGGGGTAGCGCAGGCCGATGCGCTGCGGGTCGGCATCGATCTGCACGCCGCGCGCCTCGCCGGGCTTGGGGTAGAACTCGATGTAGGGGAAACTGGAGCCCACGATCAGCAGCGCGTCGCAGTCCTGCATCACCGCTTGCGACGCAGCCGTGCCCAGCAGGCCGATTCCGCCCGTGCAATGCGGGTGATCGTCCGGGAGGACCGCCTTTCCGAGCAGGGCCTTGGCGACGGGCGCGCCCAGCCTCTCGGCGACCGCTGACAGAGCCTCGCCGCAGCCCAGGGCGCCGCGGCCGGCCAGGATCGTGGGGCGCTTGGCGCCGTTCAGTATGGCGGCCGCCTTCTCGATCGCCTCGGCCGGAGGCGTCGCGCGAAGCCCGGTCCTGACCTCCGAGACGTGGTGGGCCACGTTGCGCTTCGACCGGTGGTCGGACTTCACGGCCTCGCTCTGCACGTCCACCGGGATGGTGACGTGGCTCACGCCGCGCAGCCCCAGGGCCGAACGGCAGGCGAGCGAGGCGACGCTCTCGACATGGGCGGCGCCCATCACGCGGCCATTGTAGACGCAGACGTCGGCGAACAGCCGGTCGAGCTCGACGTCCTGCTGGGTGAAGGTGCCGATCAGGTCGTGGTGCTGCAGCCCGGTGAGGGCCAGCACCGGCTGTCCGTCCAGCTTGGCGTCGTAGAGCCCGTTCAGCAGATGGATGCCGCCGGGTCCCGAGGTCGCCACGCAAACGCCGAGCCTGCCGGTCCATTTCGCATAGGCGCAAGCGGCGAAGGCCGCCGCCTCCTCATGGCGCGTCTGGATGAAGCGGACCCGATCCTGGCGCAGGCGCAGCGCCTCGATGACGCCGTTCACCCCGTCGCCGGGGATCCCGAACACCACATCCACGCCCCAGTCGATCAGCACGTCCACCAGGACGTCGGCAGCCGTTTTGCAGGCCATGGTCGATCTCCCGCGAGTCCGCGGGCCGGAAAATCACCGGGGCCGCTCGCCATGACACGAAACCACCGGCGCGCTTTGCCGGTTGCAGGGAACCGGAACCGTGTTCGCCGATCTAATGGGCTACCATCCACAGGAGGATCGGACGTGTCAGAGATCAATCCACACAGCACCGCGAGGGTCGCGGGCCACCCGCTGCATCCGATGATCGTGCCGTTTCCCATCGCCTTTTTCGTCTCGGCCCTGGTGACGGACCTCATCTTCCTGAACACCCAGCGTCCCGGCTTCGCCGAGGCCTCGGTGTGGCTGCTGGGGGCCGGCCTCGCCACGGCGGCCCTGGCCGCGGTGCTCGGCCTCACCGATTTCCTCGGCGATTCCCGCGTGCGCAGCCTGCGCCACGCCTGGTGGCACATGGTCGGCAACGTGATCGCCGTGGTGCTGGAGGCGGTGAACCTCTACCTGCGCGCCGGCAACCCCCAGACCGCCGTCGCCGGGACCGGCGTGACGCTCTCGGCCGTGGTGGTGGTCCTGCTGCTGTTCAACGGCTGGATGGGCTGGGAGCTCGTCTACCGTCACCACGTCGGCGTGGCTGACGTCGCGGAGCAATAGCCAGAGCGAGCCCCTGCCACCGCAGCGGCTTGCCAAAGCCGGACCTCTGCTCGAAGTTCGCGACCGAGTCTGAGTGGGGGATAGGCGATGCGGCGGGCGTGGTTTCTTGGCGTGGCGGCGAGCGTGCTGGCGGGGGCTTGCGGAGCCCGGGCCGAGGCCGCGCCGCACATCTTCCAGCAGCCGGCGCTCAGCCGTGACCTGATCGCCTTCAACTACGCCGGCGACATCTGGACTGTCCCGCGCAGCGGCGGGCGCGCCACGCGCGTCACCACCGGCGTCGGGGTGGAAAGCGGCGCCCAGTTCTCGCCCGACGGCCAGACCCTGGCCTTCACCGGCGAGTATGACGGCAACGTCGACGTCTTCACCGTGCCGGCCGCCGGCGGCATCCCGCAGCGGGTCACCTGGCATCCGGCGGCGGACCAGGCGGTGGGCTGGTCGGCGGACGGGACGAAGGTGCTGTTCCGCTCCAACCGCTCGGCCGCCAGCCGCTATGTGCAGATCTTCACCGTGTCGCCGAAGGGCGGTCCGGCCGCGCCGCTGCCGCTGCCGATGGCCTACGACGGCAAGGTTTCGCCGGACGGCAAGCAGATCGCCTACAACCCGATGGGCCCGGCGTTCGGCTTCAATTTCACCACCTTCGTGGCCTGGGGCAACTATTCGGGCGGCCAGGCCAGCACCATCCACGTCACCACGCTCGCGGGCCTGGAGTCCGTCGAGGTGCCGCACCAGACGGCGGCCGACTTCTCGCCGGTCTGGGCCGGCGGCAAGCTCTACTTCCTCTCGGGGCGCGCCGGGCCGATCTCGATCTTCAGCTACGACCCGGCCACCAAGGCCGTGGCCGAGGTCTACCGCAACACCGGCCCCGACATCCGCTCGCTGGCCAGCGACGGCCGCACCCTGGCGTTCGACCGCCTGGGCGAGCTCTACCTGCTGGAGCCGGGCGGCCAGCCGAAGCTGGTGCCGGTGGAGGCCGTGGGCGACATGCCCGACGTGCGCCCGCGCATCCAGAACGTCGGCGCGGAGGTGCAGAACGTCGCCGTGTCCCCGACCGGCCTGCGCGCCGTCGTCGAGGCGCACGGCGAAATCCTCACCGTGCCCCTGAAGAAGGGTCCCGTCCGCAACCTCACCAACTCCGCCGGCGTGATGGAGCGCGAGCCCGCCTGGAGCCCGGACGGCCAGTCGGTGGCCTATTTCTCGGACGAGAGCGGACTCTACGCCCTGCACGTCGCGCCGCAGGCCGGCGACGGAGCCGTTCGCAAGTTCCCGCTGGTCGGCGAGCCGGCCTACTTCTTCCACCCGGTCTGGTCGCCGGATTCGAAGAAGATCGCCTTCCACGACAACCGGCTGCACACCTATGTGCTGGACCTCGTGACGGGCAAGCTCACCCAGGCCGGCGAGCCCGACGTCTGGGGCGGCTTCACCGCCAGCGGGAACGCCATGGCCTGGTCGCCGGATTCGAAGTGGCTGGCCTGGACCCGCTACCTGCCCAACCACCTGCACGGGATCATGCTGTGGTCGGCGGCGACGGGGACCTCGCAGCAGGTCACCGACAGCACGGGCGACGCGGGCTCGCCGGCCTTCGACCGCAACGGCAAGTACCTCTACTTCCTGGCCAGCAACAACGCCGGCGCGGTCCAGCACGGGCTGGACATGACCAGCGACCTCTACAATCCGACGCGCTCGATCTACGCATTGGCCCTGGCCGGCGCCACCGCCTCGCCCGTCGCGCCGGAAAGCGACGACGAGAAGTCGGTCTCCGCCGCGCGCGCCGAGGCCAAGGAGAACGCCGACGCCACGCCCGCCGGCCAGGCCGGGGAGGCCAAGAAGGAGGCCAAGGACAAGCCGCGCACCCCGCCGGCGCCGCCCGCGCCCAAGCTCACGGTGGTCGACCTCGCCGGCCTTTCCCTGCCCCAGATCGGCCAGCGCACGGTGGCCCTGCCGATCCCGCCGGGCGCCTACAGCACGCTGCAGACCGGCAAGCCCGGGACCCTGTTCTACCTCTCCGATCCCTCGGAGTTCGACCCGACCGCGCGCGGCCCGGACGGGACGCTGAACCGCTTCACCCTGGAGGACCGCAAGGTCGAGAAGGTCGCCGAGCACCTTTCCAGCTTCCAGGTGACCGCCGACGGCGAGAAGCTGCTGGTGGCCGAGCTGAAGCTGCCGCCCCCCGACGCCCCGCCCGGACCGCCGCCCAAGCCGCACTACAGCGTGATCCCGGCCTCCACCAAGGCCGGCGGCCCGCCGCCCAAGCCCGACGACAACACCCAGCTGTCGTTCGACGGCCTCGAGGTCCGCACCGACCCGCCGGCCGAATGGGCGCAGATGTACCGCGAGGTCTGGCGCATCGAGCGGGCCTACTTCTACGACCCGAACTTCCACGGCTACGACACCGTTGCCGCCGAGAAGCGGCTCGCGCCCTATGCCGCCGCGGTGCAGTCGCGGGCGGACCTCAACTATGTCTTCCAGGAGATGCTGACCGGCTTTTCCGTCGGCCACCTGCGCGGCTCAGGCGGGGCGATCCCGTCGGCCAGGAAGGTGCCGGGCGGCCTGCTGGGGGCGGACTACGAGATCCGCGACAACCGCTGGTGCCTCGCCAAGATCTACACCGGCGGGGCCTGGTCGCCGGACGTGAAGGCGCCCCTCGCCCAGCCAGGCCTGGGCGTGCGCGAGGGCGACTGCATCCTGGCCATCGACGGCAAGCCCCTCACCGCCGACACCGACATCCAGCAGCCATTGGAGGCCACCGCCGGCAAGGCCATCGCCCTGAAGGTGGGTGGCGCGGCGGGGCCGCACGACGTCACCGTCGTGCCGGTCGCCAGCGAGGCGCGGCTGCGCAACATCGACTGGATCGACGGCAACAAGCGGCGGGTGGACGTGCTCTCCGGCGGCAAGCTCGCCTACGTCTACCTGCCCGACACCGGGGCCGGCGGCTTCACCAACTTCAACCGGTACTACTTCGCCCAGACCGACAAGCAGGGCGTGGTGGTCGACGAGCGCTTCAACGGTGGCGGCCAGATGGCCGACTACATCATCGAGGTGCTGGGCCGCCGGCTGCAGGGCTGGTGGCAGCCGCGCTACGGCGCCATCGAACGCACGCCCCGCTCCTCGATCCTGGGGCCGAAGGTGATGATCGCCAACGAGGCCTCGGGCTCAGGCGGCGACGCCCTGCCGTGGATGTTCAAGTACAACCACCTGGGCCCGCTGGTCGGCAAGCGGACCTGGGGCGGACTGGTCGGCATCGGCGGCACGCCGGTGCTGATGGACGGCGGCCAGGTCACGTCTCCGGGCGTCGGCTTCTTCTCGCCCCAGGGCCAGTGGGACGTCGAGAACCACGGCGTCGAGCCCGACATCGCGGTCGACCAGGACCCGAAGGCGGTGGCCGCCGGCCACGATCCGCAGCTGGAGCGCGCGGTCTCGGAGGCGATGAAGGGACTGGGCGCCTCGCCCGGACCCCAGCCGCAGCGGCCCCCGTTCCCGATCTATCCGCTCAAGCGGTGAACCTCCGTGGCGCTAGAGGTCGCCGCAGGTCTCCATGTTGACCGGGCTGTGCTCGACGCGGGTCCAGCCGGATGGGCCCTTGATGAACTCGGCGGCGCGGACGCCGGATTGGGCGTGCCTGAACTTCGGGTCGAAGCCGTTCCAGGTCATCGCCGCCACCACGCGGGCGGTGATCCCCTTGGCGGTGTCGTCGGCCGAGAGCGTGCGCTCGGCCTTGCAGGCGACGTCGAAGCCTTCGCAGCGCTGATCCTTCTCCGGGCTCCGGCACAGCGGGTCCGAGGCCACGATTTCGGTCTTCCACTTCGGGATCTGCTCCTCGAAACCGGCGAACTTGCCCTGCTCGCCGCCGGACTGGCCGTCCGGGCTGCAGGCGCCGAGCAGGAGGAGGGCCGCCACCGCGGCCACGCGCGTGTTCAAGATCTTCAGCTCCACGGAATGAGGAAACGCGGGGAATGGCCGCAGCGATGCGGCGGCAATAGGGCTGAAGCTCTAGTCCAGCGCGCCGATGTAGGGGAGTCCGCGATAGGCGCCGGCCGCATCCATGCCGTAACCGACCAGGAAACGGGCAGGCGCCTCCCAAGCGACGAAGTCGGGCTCGATGGCGCGCGGGGTCGGCCAGGGCTTGCGGGCGAAGACGCAGGTCATCACCTCGGCGGCGCCGGCGTCGCGCACCAGCCGGGCGGCTTCCGAGAGCGAAAGCCCGGTGTCGAACACGTCGTCCACCACCAGAGCCCGGCGCCCGGCCAGCGGCCGCTGCAGGTCGGCGCGCACCTCGCAGCGCCCCATGCTGGCGCGCGCGTCGCCGTAGGAGGCCAGCCACAGCGCGTCGAACGCCACGTTGCGCCCCGCCCGCGACAGCGCCCGCGTCAGGTCGGCGCAGAACCACAGGCCGCCGGTGAGCAGGCAAACCGCCACCGTCTCGTCGTCGACGCGCGGCGCTATGGCCCGGGCCAGCGCCTCGACGCGGGCGGCCACCTCGCTCTCGCCCAGCAGGACGGCGGGGACTGCGTCAGTCATGCGGCGGCAGGGCCTCGGGCGCGCCGGCCGGCAGCGGCCTGGCGTCCACCACGCCGGGTGCGATGAGCACGGCCTCGGCGGCGATCGGCGGGCCCGCCGCCGCGGATACCCCGCCCGCGGGCTCGAACGTGACCTGCAGGTCGCGCACGTTGGCCGGCGGGTCGACGATGGCGATCGCGAAGTGGCGCACCGCGCCAGCCGGCACCCGCCCGTCGATCGGCTTGGCGACCTTGGCGACCAGCGGCTTGCCCGCCCTGTCCAGCAGGCTGACCCGCAGGCTGGGCGCCATCGCCGCGGTGGTCTTGACGTTGCGGATCTGGCCGCTCACCGCCAGCACGGGCCTGCCGCCCTGGAAAGTCGGGTCGGCGCGCACCTTCTCGATCACCAGGCCCAGGGGATTGGCCGGCAGGCCGACGCCGGCGAACGCCGCCCGGCTGGCGGGCCAGATCCGCACGACGTCGCTGCGGAAGACGATGAGGCTGGCCACCAGTCCGACGACCACGCCCGCGGCCACCACCCAGACCCAGGCCCTGTTTTCGGGAGGAGCCGGCGGCGGCAGGGCGCGGCGCGCCGCGAGACGAGGGGAGATCGCCGGCTCGGCTTCGGGCTCCGCATCCCCGACGACGATGTCGTCTTCAGGCGGTGGATCGACGCTGGGCGCAGGCGGCGGCTGGCGGCGCGGCGCGGCGGCGGGCTCAGCCTGACCCAGGCCCTGCGGCAGGGCTGTCCACTTGGCACCGCAGCTGGAGCATTTCACCGCCCGGCCAGTCGGTCCGACCCGTGAGTCGTCCACGAAATAGCTGGTGGCGCACTCTGGACAGGTCAGTATCATGACGCTCGAATCGGACGCTCCCGCAACCTTCCCAGTTCGAGGTCGCCGATTTCGGCCTCCATGTCCAGAAACCCCAATGCCGTTGCGGCAAGTCGTCTTCCCGACGAGGTGGTCCGTTTCGACGACGTGTCCATGCGCTATGGACGCGGCCCCGACGTGCTGGCCAACGTCAGCTTCAATCTGGCGCCCGGCTCTTTCCACTTCGTGACCGGACCCTCGGGCGCCGGCAAGACCTCGCTGCTGCGGCTGATCTACCTGGCGGCCCGGCCCTCGAAGGGCGAAATCCAGCTGTTCGGCCAGGACGTGGTCAGGGCTCCGGCCAGCGCCCGGCCCAAGCTGCGCCGGCGGATCGGCGTCGTCTTTCCCGACCTGCTGCTGCTCGATCACCTGTCCGCCTTCGACAATGCCGCCCTGCCGCTGCGCATCGCCGGCCACAAGCCTTCGGAATACCGCAGCGACGTGGCCGAGCTGCTCTCCTGGGTGGGCCTCGGCGGGCGGATGAACGCGATGCCGCCGACGCTCGCGGGCGGCGAGCGCCAGCGGCTGGCCATCGCCCGCGCCGTGGTCAACCGCCCGGAGCTCCTGCTGGCGGACGAGCCCACCGGTAATGTCGACCACGAGATGGCGGTGCGCATCTTCCGCCTGTTCGTCGAGCTGAACCGGCTGGGCACCACGGTGCTGATCGCCACCCACGACCAGGACCTCATCGCCCGCTCCGGCCGACCGGTGCTGCACTTGGAGGCAGGCCGCATCAGCCTGCGTTCGCCCTTGAGCCAGCCGCTGGGCGCCTCGTTCGGGCCGGGCTTCGCATGAGCGAGCGGTTCGATCCGGCGCGCTGGCGGCCCGCGCCCTTCCTGCCGGAAGGCGACGGACGCGAGGGCTCGCTGATCTTTGTGGTCGCCGTGCTCTGCTTCCTGGCCTGCCTGACCGCCATGGGGGTGATCGCCGCCGACCGCGCGGCGCGCGGCTGGACGGGCCAGCTCACCGGCGAGGCGACGGTGATCGTTCGCCCGCGGGGCGGCGAGACCCCGGACGCCGCCGCCGCCCGCGCCGCCGAGGCGCTCTCGGGCGCGGCCGGCGTCGCCGAGGCCCGCGCGCTGGAACCCGCCAAGGCCTACGACCTGATCCGCCCCTGGCTGGGCGACGTCAGCGACCTGGAGGACCTGCCGGTCCCCCGGCTGGTCGCCGTCACCCTGGACCCCAGGCATCCGGCCACTGCGCAGGCCCTCGACAAGGCGCTGAAGGCGGACGGGGTCGACGCCACGGTCGACGACCACTCCGTCTGGATCAAGGACATCCGCCGCGCCGGCGGGGTGATCGGCTGGCTGGGTCTGGGCGTCTTCCTGATCATCACCGCAGCGGCCGCCGCGGTCATCGCCTTCGCCACCCAGGCGGGGCTGGCTGCGCGCCACGACGTGGTCGAGGTGCTGCACATGGCCGGCGCCGAGGACGGCTTCATCGCCCGGATGTTCCAGGTCCGGTTCGCCCGGCTCGCCGGCCTGGCCGGTTTGATTGGCGCAGGGGCGGCGGCCGTCCTGGGCCTGGGCCTGCGCCTGGTGGGCGGCGGCGGCGGGCTGACGCCGGCGCTGCCGTTCGCCTTCAGCGACATCGCCGCGGTCATCCCCTGCCCGCTGATCGCCGCGGGCGTCGCCGCCGCTGCGGCCCGGCTGACGGCGCTGCGCCTGATCCGCGGCATCGCGTGACCCGCCGATGAAGTCGCTGGCGGCCTTCCTGGTGATCGCGCTGATCTGGGTCGCGGGGCTGTTCGCGTTCGCCGACCGCGTGCAGCGCTCGACCCCGCCGGTCCAGCCCGAACCCGCCGACGGCATCGTGGCGCTCACCGGACCCGAATCGAACGCCCGCATGCCCGCGGCCGTCGGCCTGCTCAACCAGCATCTCGGCCGGCGCGTGCTGGTGTCCGGCGTCAACCGGGCGGTCACCCGCGCCGAGCTGCGCAGCTACACCGGCGCCGTGCGGCGGATCTACGACTGCTGCGTCGACCTGGGCTTCACCGCGCTCGACACGGTCGGCAACGCCCGCGAGACCGCCGAGTGGGCGCAGGCCATGCGGTTCCGCCGGCTGATCATCGTCACGTCCGACTACCACATGCCGCGCGCCATGCTGGAGCTGCGGGCCGTGCTCAGGCCGCCGGCCTATTCGCTGCAGAGCTATGCGGTGCCGACGCCGGAGCTGAAGACCCGGCGCTGGTGGCGTTCGCCCCGCTTCGCGCGCTTGATGGTGGTGGAGTATTGCAAGTATCTGGCGATCCTTGGCCGCGAGGCGGTGCTCGGGTTGGGGCCGCGCACGACGCCGGCTCACGCCGCGCAGTAGAAGGAGGCCCGGTGCTCGCCATTCGATCCCTGGCCTATGTGGCGCTGTTCTATCTGTGGACGGGGCTGGTGGCGGTGGTCTGCACGCCCATCCTGCTCGGCCCCTCGCGCTGGACCCTGGCCATGTTCCACGGCTGGGGACGCGGCGTGGTCGCGCTGCTGGCCGTCTGCGGCGTCAGGGTCGAGGTGCGCGGCCGCGAGCACATCCCGCAGGGCCCGGCGCTGGTCGCGCCCAAGCACCTCTGCATGCTCGACGTCTTCGCCCAGTTCACCTGGCTCCCGGGCTCGGTGTTCGTGATGAAGAAGGAGCTGGGGTGGATCCCCTGGTTCGGCTGGTACGCGGCCAAGGTGGGCACCATCGACATCGACCGGTCCGGCGGGGCGAGCGCGCTCAAGAAGATGGTCGGCGAGGCCAAGGCGATGTTCGCCAGGGGCCGGCAGGTGGTGATCTTCCCCGAGGGCCACCGCGGCGTGCCCGGGGTCCCCGGCGACTACAAGCCGGGCGTCGCCGCGCTCTACCGCGAGCTCGACGTGCCGGTGATCCCGGTCGCCACCAACTCCGGCGTCCACTGGCCGGCGCACGGCTTCCTCCGCCGTCCCGGGACCATCGTGTTCGAATACCTCGAGCCGATCCCGCCCGGCCTGAAGCGCGCCGAGTTCATGCGCACCCTGCAGGAGCGCATCGAGACCGCGTCGAACGCGCTGCTCAGTCTCTAGCCTCCCGCCTCGACCAGCCCCAGCAGGGTCTCCAGCGAGCGGTCGTGGACGCCCTCCTCGCGCAGGTGCGCCACCAGGTCCCTCAGGTAGTCCGTGTTGCGGCCCGAGAGCCCGGTCGAGCGGCCGATCAGCTCGGCCTGCCGCTCCAGGCTGAGCGCGCCCGCCCACTGCGGGTGACGCACGTCGGAGAGGAACACCAGCGCCTCCACTCGCCGGCCGTCCGCCAGCCGCACGTTGCGCCGCGCCTCCACGTAGGTCTCCGTCGGCTGCTCGCGCTCCAGCAGGTAGGCGTAGACGTCGGCCCAGTCCGCGGGCGCGATCCGGTAGGCGGCGCCGCGCACCGAGCCGCCGGGCGCGAGGCCCAGCACCAGGCCCGGCCGCTCATAGGTGCCGCGGTGGTGCACCGAATAGATGCAGAACGCCCGCCGGCGCCCCGCCAGGGTCGCGGCCTGCCGCTCCACGAACCGGAAACCGGGCCGCCACATCAGCGACCCGTAGCCGAAGACCCAACACTCGTCCGACATCGGCCCCCGCGGCTATAAGGAGGCCCATGTCTCTGCCCGATCCCTCCGCGCCCCGCAAACCCGGCCGGCTGGGCCTCTACCTGCCGTTCGGCCTACTGCTGGCGGCGATCGCCCTCTGGAGCGCGTTCTGGGTCTATGCGCGCGGCGAGCTCGCCCGGCGCCTCGACACCGCGACGGCAGACCTCGCGACCGCCGGCTACCAGGTCGCGTGGAAGGACCGCGAGATCCGCGGCTATCCATTCCGGATGGACGTGACGCTGACCGACGTCCGCGCGCGAGAGCCCTCCGGCTGGGGCCTGACGGCGCCAAGGCTGGAGGCGGAGGCCAACGCCTACGACCTGGGCCACTGGCTGGTCGCCGCGCCGGCCGGCCTGACCTTCATCCGCCCGGTCGGCGGGCCGGTCGCCGTCTCGGGCCGCCTGGTCCGCGCCAGCCTCAGCCACCTGGCCTCGCGCCCGCCGAGCTTCTCCTTCGAGGGCGTCGACCTCGCCTTTCAGCCCGCGCCCGGCGCCCAGCCCTTCGCGCTCACCGCCGCCGGCCGGGTGGAATTCCACCTGCGCGCCGGCCCCGATGACGAGGGCGGCGTGTTCCTCAGCGTCGAGGGCGGCCGCGCGCGGCTCTCCGGCCTCTTCGCGCGCCTCGCCGGCGCCAGGCCGATCGCCATCACCTGGAATTCGACGCTCTCGAAGATGAGCGCTTTCGCCGGCCGCGACTGGCCGGACGCGGTGCGCCGCTGGACGGACGCCGGCGGCCGGATGACCGTGCGCAACGCCGGCGTCACCGCGGGGGACGCCCTGGTCAGCGCCGATTCGGGCGCCCTCGGCGTCGGCCATGACGGGCGGCTCACCGGCGTGCTCAACCTCAGCCTCAGGCAGGCCCCGCGCGCGCTCTCCGCGATGGGCGAGACCGGCGTCATCGCCCCCGACGCCGCCCAGTCCGCCGCGGACGTCGCCCGCGCCCGCGAAGGGCCCGGCGCGGCCGCCCGCGCGGCGCTCACCTTCCAGGCCGGGCGGACCACGTTCGGGCCGATCGCCGTTGGGCCGGCGCCGAAGGTCTACGATCCCCGGTAGTGACGGCCGCAGCCATCGGCGCGCTCAGCCGTTTGCACGCCATGCCCGATAAGCGCGAACCCCCAGCCCCGCCCACGCCGAACCAGCCCGAGGATCCGAATGTCTATGGCGGCGAGTGGGGCGACACCGGTGGGCAAAAGCCGCCGCAGACGCCGCCGCAGGACCGCCCGGAGAAGATCAAGCCGGCCAACGACGACGCGCCTCAGCAGGCCCCGACCGCACCCCTGACAACGCCGTAGAGGAGCCGCTGCCTGCGACCGGGCGGCCGGGTGGTAGCTGGGGGCGGGATCGAACCGCCGACCTGTGGGTTATGAATCCACCGCTCTAACCATCTGAGCTACCCAGCCGCACCGAAGGCGCCGGACGCCTGTTTCCAGGCGCGGGCCGCGCGCGAGGCGCGGGTTATAGGGTCTCGCCGAGGCCCCATCAAGCCGCTCGCTCAGGGTCTCCATCCCCCAATGCCCCGGGCAGGAACGGCCTCGCGCGGTTGCGCCCGGAACCGCCTTCCGCGACATGCGTTCTCAGCGCTTAAGTCGCATAGTCGACGTAGGCTCTACCATGTCCGACGAGAAAGACTTCCGGCGTCTCGCAGACCGGCTGCTGGCCGAGGCCGCGCACACCGACAACATGGCCGAACGCGGGCGGCTGATCGACCAGGCCCTGCATTGGCACAACCTGGCCATGGAAGCCGCCGGACACGGCGACCTGCGCCTGCACGACAACGACGAGGACGGCGACGCCGAGGGCTCGCTCAGCGCGTCAGGCTGAGGTCCTCACCGCTTCTTCCCCAGCTCCGCGGCGATGTCCTTGGTCAGCCGGCCCACCTTGCGATGGGCGGCGGTGATCTGGTCGCGGGTCACGCCCCAGCGCTTCATCCAGTATTCGACCGCCTTGCGCTCCGTAAGGTCGAGCCGGTCCTTGTCGATGAAGCCGCGCTTGTCCTTCAGTCCGGCCATCCGGGCCCTCCGTCTGCGAGCAGCCTAGCAGCCGCCGCGGGCGGGTGTCCCGCCTTCCCTCTCGCTCCGCCGGCGCCGCTCCGCTAGGTTCCGCGCCACACATGGGCGTGCTGCACCTTCTGGGAACGGCCGGCGACGGCGGGGCGGAGACCTATTTCGTCGCCCTGCTGCAGGCTCTGGGGCATGCGGGCGTGCGCCAGGCCGCCGCGATCCGCCGCCACGCCGGGCGCGAAGCCGCGCTGAAGGCCGCGGGCATACCGGTCAAGGCGCTGCCGTTCGGCGGCCCCCTCGACATCGTCACCCAGACCGCCGCGGCGGGTTACGCCAGGCTGCAGCGCGCCGAGCTGGCGCTGGCCTGGATGAACCGGGCCGCCCGCCACACGCCCAAGGGGCCCTGGGCTCGCATTGGCCGTTTGGGGGGGTACTACAACCTCAAGTACTACGCGGGCTTCGACGAGCTGGTGGCCAACACCGAGGACATCGCCGAGTGGATAGTGGCGCAGGGCTGGCCGGCCGGGCGGGTGCGCTGCATCCCGAACTTCGCCGCCGAGCCGGGCGACGCGGCGCCGGTGGACCGCGCCGCGCTGGACACCCCCGAAGGCGCGCCGCTGCTGTTGGCCATGGGCCGGCTGCACGAGGCCAAGGCGCACGACGTGTCGCTGCACGCGCTCGCCGAACTGCCAGACGCCTGGCTGTGGATCGCGGGCGTCGGCCCTCAGGAGGCGAAGCTGAAGGCGATGGCCCAGGCGCTGGGCGTGGCGGGCCGCGTGCGGTTCCTCGGCTGGCGCACCGACGCCTCGGCGCTCTACCGCACCGCCGACGTCTGCGTCTTCCCCTCGCGCCACGAACCGCTTGGCAATGTGGTGATCCAGGCCTGGGCGCACGGCCTGCCGGTGGTGGCCGCCGCCAGCCAGGGACCGGGCGCCCTGATCGAGCAGGGCCGCGACGGCGTGCTCGTCCCTGTCGACGACGCGCCGGCCCTGGCCGAGAGCGTCCGCGCCCTGCTGGCCGACGGCAAGCTGCGCGCCCGTCTCGTCGAGCGCGGCCGCAAGCGCGTGGCCGCCGAGTTCTCCGAGGGCGCGGTCGTCGCCCAGTGGAAGGCGCTGTTCTCCGACTACGGGGCCGTCTAGTGCGGCGGATTCGAAGTTCGCCTGTTCTTTGGTCGTGCACTGTGGCGAACTTCGAATCCATGAGCCGCACTAGAAGCAGGAACTGGCTAGTGTTCTCATCGATCCCGAAGTTCGTCCGAGCTTGCCGCGCACGCATGCGAACTTCGGGATCGGGACACTAGCATGTGCGGCATCGCGGGCCAGCTGGGCGGGACGGACGTCCGCGCGCCGCAGATGATCGCGGCGCTGACGCATCGCGGCCCTGACGGCATCCGCATCGAGCAACAGACCGGGGCGGCGCTGGCCCATGCGCGGCTCTCGATCATCGACCTCGAGGGCGGCTGGCAGCCGCTGCATGCGGCGGGCTCGACGGTGATCGGCAACGGCGAGATCTACAACTACCTGGAGCTCGCACGGGACTTCGGGCTGGAGGGCGAGCTCTCCACCGGTTCGGACTTCGAGCCGTTCCTGAGGCTCTACGCCCGCGAGGGCGAGGCTGCGTTCGCGCGCCTGCGGGGCATGTATGCGCTGTGCCTGATCGGCGCCGACGGGCGCAGCTGGCTGGCCCGTGATCCGTTCGGGATCAAGCCGCTCTACATCATGCAGCACGCCGGCGGCCTCGCCTTCGCCTCCGAGCCACGCGCGTTCTTCGAGGCCGGCCTGATGCAGCGGGCGCTGGACGACGACGCGGCCAGGGAGCTGCTGGCGTTCAACTACACCCTGGGCGCAGGGACCATGTTCCAGGGCCTGCGCAGGCTCGCGCCCGGCGAAGTCGTCGAGGTCCGCGACGGCCGCATCGTCAGCGGTGTGCGAAAACCTTGGCTTCGCCCCTCCGCTCCGCTCATCCCCGCGAAGGCGGGGACCCAAGCCGAGCCTCCCAACCATCTCGAACGCCGGATTGCGCCGCACGACCGCTTGGGTCCCCGCCTTCGCGGGGATGAGTGGAACTTGTTGGACCAGTTGGATGCCGTTCTCGAAGACTCCGTCCGCGTGCACCAGCGCTCGGACGTGCCCTACGGGCTGTTCCTCTCCGGCGGCATCGACTCGGCGGCGATCGCGACGCTGATGGCGCGGCTGAACGCGCGGCCGGTGACCGCCTATACCTGCGGTTTCGACGCAACTGGCGCCGCCGATGAACGCGCAACCGCCGAACGCGTCGCCAGGGCGCTGAACCTCGACTGGCGCGAGACGCGGTTCGGCGAGGCGGACTTCTGGCGGATCTTGCCTGAGGTCGCCTGGGCGCTGGACGATCCTACCGCCGACTATGCGACGCTGCCGACCTACAAGCTGGCCGAGGCGGCGAAGGACACGCTGAGCGTCGTACTGACCGGCGAAGGCGGCGATGAGCTGTTCGGCGGTTACGGGCGTTATCGGCGCGCGCTGCGGCCTGGGTGGCTGGGCGGCCGGCCGGCCG
>JBJMQX010000082.1:0-39632 GCA_045802455.1 Phenylobacterium sp.
CGGACCCGGCCGTCCTGGTGGACAACCCGGGCGCCTGGCTCGATTTCACCGACATGGTGTTCATCGACCCGGTCGGCACCGGTTTCTCCCGCAGCCTCGTCGACAAGGACGAGACCAAGAAGCGCTTCTATTCGATCAAGCCCGACATCGAGTACCTGTCGCGCGTCGTCTACGACTGGCTGCTCAAGAACGGCCGCATGGCCTCGCCCAAGTACATCACCGGCGAGAGCTACGGCGGCTACCGCGTGCCGCGCATCACCTACTTCCTGCAGACCCGGCTGGGCGTCGGGATCAACGGCATGGTGATGGTATCGCCCTACCTCGAGCCGCCGATGGACCAGGCGCCGGACTTCTCGCCAATGCCCTGGGTTACCACCCTGCCGTCGATGGCCGCGGCCAACTACGAGCGGCAGGGCAAGGCGCTCTCGCCCGGCCAGATGGCCGAGGTCGAGGCCTACGCGCGCGGCGAGTTCGTGACCGACCTGATGAAGGGCCGCCGCGATCCGGCCGCGGTCGACCGGCTGGTCGCCAAGGTCACCGCCTACACCGGCCTCGACCCGACCTTTGTCAAGCGCTCGGGCGGGCGCATCGAGACCCGCGCCTTCCTGCGCGAGCTCTACCGCAGCCAGGGCAAGATCGCCTCGGTCTACGACTCGAACGTCACCCAGGACGACCCCTTCCCCTGGTCGCCGACCGGCCAGCGCGGCGACCCGATCCTGGACGCGATCATCGCCCCCACCACGTCGGCCATGGTCGACTTCGATACCCGCGTGGTCGGCTGGAACGTGGAGGGCCGCTTCAATGCCCTCAGCTACGAGGTGGGCGGCGCCTGGGAGCCGGGCGTCGAGCTCACCGAGGCCACCACCGACCTGCGCCAGGCCATCGCCGCCGACCCGAAGATGAAGGTGCTGATCGTCCACGGCTACGACGACCTGTCCTGCCCCTACTTCGTCTCCCGCCTGGTCATCGACCAGATGCCGATCACCGGCGATCCCGGCCGGGTGCGCCTCGCGCTCTATCCGGGCGGCCACATGTTCTATTCCCGTCCCGGCAGCCAGGCGTCGTTCCGCGAAGACGTGAAGGCGGTGTTCGGGACGCGGTAGGAGAGGCGCGGCGCGGCCCGACTCAGCCGACTTCGAAGCTCGGACCGGCGAACGCGCGCTGGCCTCTTCGCGCTGCCGGCTGCCCGCGCTTTGGCGCGGTGTTGAGCGCGCCGGCGGTCGCGCCGCCGTCCACGACCAGGGTGTGGCCGGTGATGAACCGTGCGGCGTCGCTGGCCAGGAAGAGGGCGGCGTTGGCGATGTCGAGCGGCTGGCCGACCTGCGGCAGGGGCTGGGCGGCCAGGAGGAAGCCCTCGACCGTCTCGCGGTTGGCCGTCCCGTTCCAGACGATCGGCGTCGAGACGCCGCCCGGCGCGATGGCGTTCACCCGGATGAAGTCGCAGGCGAGCTGAAGGGCTGCGGAACGGGTCAGGTTCACGACGCCGGCCTTCGCGGCGCAGTAGGCGTGCAGGCCGGAATAGCCGTCGATGCCGGCCGTCGAGGCGGTGGAGATGATCGCGCCCTTGCCGTTCGCCCGCATCGGCCCGATCGCGTGCTTGATGCCCAGGAAGACGCCGCGCAGGCAGACGGCCTGCGTCTTGTCCCAATCCTCGACCGCGATCTCTTCCAGGGGTCCGACCGCGCCACCGATGCCGGCGTTGTTGAACAGGATGTCGAGCTTGCCGAACTCGCTGACCGCGCGCGCGATCAGCGCCTGGACGTCAGCCTCCTGCGCTACGTCGGTGCGCTGGAAGACGCAAGCGGGGCCCGCCCCCGCGGCCTCCTCGGCCGCCGCCTCGCCGCCCTTCGCGTTGAGGTCGGCCAGCACCACGTTGGCGCCCTGCCGGGCGAAGAGGACGGCCGCGGCGTGGCCCATCCCGCTGGCGGCGCCGGTGATGACGGCGACCTTGCCGGTGAGATCGTACATTGGTCGGCTCCGCTTTGCCTCGATGGCGCAATTCAAAGCGCGCCTGCCCGTCGGGGCAAGGGTGACCTTAGGTTCGACCCCACGAGCCGTTTCGGAGAACGCCGATTGCGACCGGCGCAAAACGGCGCTTAGCTCTGGAGAACAACGGAAACGAGGGAGGAACACGCCATGGCCGTGACGACGACGGCGTCGGGGAAGCCGGCCTATCTGGGCCTCCTGAACGCCATATCGCTCGCCGAGTCTCATGCTGGCCAATACCTGGAGGCCTGGGCCAACGTCACGCCGGACGAGGATCTCGCCTGCACGTTGCGCCTGGTGGCCGCGCGCGAGCGGAGCCACGGGGACGTCTTCTGCCGGCGCATCGCCGAGCTCGGCTACACCCTGCGGCCCAAGCGCGATCCGGCCGACGGCGAGCGGCTGGCCAAGTACGCCGACCCGCGGATCTCCGACCTCGAGAAGATTGGGCCGGAACGCAGCGGCGAAGAGCGCGACGCGTTTCGCGACATCCGCCAGAAAATGGCCGACGGGGAATACGACCCGATGACCTGCAACCTGCTGGGCTGGTACATCGCCGAGGAAGGCGACTCCGCTCGGCGGCTGCGCGAGGCCTATGCCTGCTTGCGCGAAAAGGCCGCCGGCCGCCGCGCGCGGACCAACGAGCCGGAAGGCGGCTCCCACGCCAGCGCCGACGCGGAGGCCATCATGGCCTGCATGACCGAGGGCTTCTTGCGATTGGAGAAGTCCCTCGAGAAGCTGGCGAAGGCCAGGCGGTAGTCGCGCAAGGCCGCGCCTTACGTCGGCCCGGTGGTCGTCGCCGAGGTGTCGGTCGTCGCCTTGTGCGTCTTGTGATGCTTCTTGTGGTGCGTCGTGGACGTCGAGGTCGACGTGCTCGCGCTGGCGCTCGTGTCGGTCTTGTCGATGGTCTTGTGCCCGACCGTCGCGCCGGCGACGCCGCCCACAACCGCACCGACCGGTCCACCGACCGCGGCGCCAGCCACTGCGCCGGCCGCGCCGCCGCCGACCGTGCCCTTCTGCTGGGCGAAACCGGCGCCCGCCGTCAGCGCGAGCGCGCCGCAGGCCAGCGATGCGATGAGCAATCTCTGCATGGTCTGTCCCTTCAAGCCGGCCTCCCCGAGGGGCCAAACAAACCAGGGGCCGGCCTGTTCCGCACAAGCACATGCCCCGGCGCCTGGCGCGCCGGGACACGCTTGCCCCCAGCCGGATCTCATCAGGCGACGGCGAAGCCGCGATAGGCGCGGCGGCGCAGCAACGCGCCGATCCCGCCGAAGCCCACGATCATCATCGCCCAGGTGGCGGGCTCGGGAATGGCCGCAGTCGACTGGTCGAGCCGGATCTGACGGACGTCGCCGGTGCCGCCGCCGTTCAGCGTGATCGCGACGCTGCGGATGCTCTCGCCGTTGATCCCCTGGAAGCCGAAGAAGTTCTCCCCGTTCCCGAGAGCCCGGTTGTTGAAGGTGAACGTGGTGCCGACGTTGTCGACGAGGGTGAAGTTCGCCGAGGTGGCGGTCCCGCCCAGCAGGTTGAACTCGAGGTTGTTGAACGTCGCGCCGCCACCCAGCTGGAAGCGCAGCGAGTTGAGCACGAAGGTGTCGTTCGGGTTGGCCGTCGTGGTGTCCAGCGCGCCCTCGATCCGCGCCTGGCCGCCGTTGGCCCGGATGGTGGTCCCGCCGCCCGATGTGCCGGTGAAGACGACCTCGGTCCCGCCTTGGAGGAACCCAAGAACGGTCGGGCCGGTCTGCACGCCGTCGTTGAAGAGCACATTGGCGCCCTGGATCGTGCTCGCATCCACCAGAATGATGGCGGCGCCGGCCGGGGCGGCAACGAGGGCGGTAAGCGAAAGCCCCGCGGCGAATAGCAGATGTTTCATCGGAAGCTCCTGAACTGAAGCAGGCACCTATTCAGGGTTCCGAAGGAACACGTAATTCCAAAAGTTAATTCAGGAATGAACTTAAATGTGAGGAGAAACGAGGGAACCTTTCCCGCTGAGGAGAGTCGCTCAGCAGGTGAAAGCTGAGCTGTAGATCTGGAATGCCACGGCTAGACCTGACGTAAGCTTGGATATTCCAGTAACCACAAGCGGCCATTCCGTTGCGCGGCGTGGCGACGGTTCGAGCGCGAAGTGCGGGTAAGCGCGCGACCGTCGGCCGCTCGCTCTGGACGACGAGGGCGCGCCGTTTGCCTCGCGCGCTGGGTTATGCTTGTTCACTTGCCGCGCGCGGGCGCCAAGACCCGCGCCTCGCCAGGGAGTAGCACCATGTCCGAGGCCGCCCTTCCGGCCGGCTGGCCCGCCATGTCGATCGAGCAGGCGCACGCCATCCTCACCGGCCCCGGCATGCCGACCGAGACCGACGAGATCGAGATCCGCGGCATCCGCACCAAGGTGTGGAAGAACCAGCCGGGCTCGCTGCGCGACGTGGTCGCCTGGGCGCGCCAGCACGGCGGGAAGATCTTCCTGGTCTACGAGGACGAGCGGGTCAGCTTCGAAGCGTTCCACCGCGCGGTCGCCGCGCTCGCCGCCGAGCTCGCAGCCCAGGGTGTGGCCAAGGGCGACCGCGTGGCCATCGTCATGCGCAACATCCCCGAGTGGGTCGTGGCCTTCTACGCCGCCGCGTCGCTGGGCGCGATCGTGACGCCGCTGAACGCCTGGTGGACGGGGCCCGAGCTGGAATACGGGCTGACCGATTCCGGGGCCAAGGTCCTGCTGGTGGACCGCGAGCGCTACGAGCGGCTGACGGAGCACCTGCCCAACTGTCCCGACCTCGTGCGTGTCTACGTCAGCCGCGAGAACGAGGAGATCGCCCACCCGCTGGTCGCTAAGCTGGAGCAGGTGATCGGCCCGCCGGGCGCCTGGAAGGACCTTCCCGACCGCCCGCTGCCGACGGTGGATATCGCGCCCGACGTTGACGCCACGATCTTCTACACCTCTGGCACCACCGGGAAGCCGAAGGGCGCGCTCGGCACGCAGCGTGGCGTGAACTCCAACATCATGGCCGCGGTCTGCGCCGGCGCGCGGACCTTCCTGCGCCGCGGCGAACAGCCGCCGGCGCCCGACCCGAACGCGCCCCAGCGCGCGACCCTGCTCTCGGTGCCGTTCTTCCACGTCACCGGCTGCTTCGCGATCCTCAACCCGACGCTGTTCGGCGGCGGCAAGCTGGTGATGATGCGCAAGTGGGAGCCGATCCGCGCGTTCGAGCTGATCGAGCGCGAGCGCGTGACCCTGGCCGGCGGCGTGCCGACGATCGCCTGGCAGCTGATCGAGCATCCGGCGCGGGCGAACTACGACCTCTCCTCGCTCGAAGGGGTGTCCTACGGCGGTGCGCCATCCGCGCCGGAGCTGGTCCGCAAGCTCAAGGAGACCTTCCCCAACGCCATGTCAGGCCAGGGCTGGGGGATGACCGAGACCTGCGCGACCGTGACCGGCAACGGGGGCGAGGACTACGCCAACCGTCCCGACAGCTGCGGCGTCGCCGTGCCGGTTTCGAAGATCGAGATCCGCGACCCGGCGGACGGCAAGACCGTGCTGCCGCCCAACACGGTGGGCGAGCTCTGGGCTTTCGGTCCGCAGATGATGAAGGGCTACTGGAACAAGCCCGAGGCGACGGCCCAGACCCTGGTGGACGGCTGGGTGCGCACCGGCGACCTCGCCAAGATCGACGAGGAAGGCTTCTGCTACATCATCGACCGGGCCAAGGACATGCTGATCCGTGGCGGCGAGAACATCTACTGCATCGAGGTGGAGAACGTCCTCTACGACCACCCGGCGGTGATGGACGCCGCCGTGGTCGGCGTGCCGCACCGCACGCTGGGCGAGGAGCCGGCGGCGGTGGTCACGCTGAAGCCGGGCATGAACGCCACCGAGGACGAGCTGCGCGCCCACGTCGCCGAGCGGCTGGCCGCGTTCAAAGTGCCGATCGCCGTCCGGTTCTGGCATGAGGTCCTGCCGCGCAACCCCAACGGCAAGATCCTCAAGAACGAGCTGAAGAAGCTCTTCGAGCCGGAGCAGGCCTCCGTCTAGAGGAGGTCTGACTCAGTCCGCGCCGGCCTTGGTCTTGGAGGTGGCCTCCGCCTTCTCCTTCTCCTGCCGGCGTGCGCCGGCCAGGATCGCGGGCAGGGCGTAGTTGCCCTCGTGGCAGGCATATTCGTAGGTCATGCCGTTCAGCGGGAAGAACTCGTACTCGCCGCCCCAGGGCTTGTCCCACGTGTCGGGGTCATCGATCTGGAAGCGGTACTTGATGCGGGTGGGTGAGACGCGGGTGAACCACTCCGTCACCTTCAGGTTCTTCCACGCGCCGTAGAAGTTCTCCGGCTGCGGGAGGTTGGTGGTCTCGACCACCAGGGTGTTGCCCTCATAGTGGCCGATCGAGTCGCCGCCGCGCGGACGCAGGCCGTCGGTGCGATGGGTCCCGTTCAGCCGCACCATCCGCGCATCGTGGATGTGCTCTGCGACGATCACCGCGTAGTCCGGCGTCTGCAGGATCTGGTAGTTGTTGTTGTAGTAGCCGTTCGGCAGCATCGGCGGCGGCGCGTTGCGCGCGAAGCTGATGCAGCGCTCGCTTTCCGGCCGCGTCTCGTAGGAGACGAACGAGCCCAGATAGCCGCCGCCGCCTTCGTCGGCCGAATAGCTGAAGCCGCCGGAGGACTTGCCGTCGCGGCGCTTCGGCACCTGGCCGTCCGCCGTGGTCACGATGGAGGTGCGGAACTCGCCGTTGACCTCCAGGATGTGGTTGCCCGGGTCCAGCCAGAAGATGTTGTAGCCGCCCACGTCGCCGCCGGCGAACTCGAAGTCCGGCCGCACCTCGAACAGCTTCTTGTCCTTGGCTTTGTCCTCGACGCTGCCCGGCAGGTGGTTCGGATCGGTGGTCTCGTCGCGCTGCGCGAGCGCCGCGGCGAATTTCGCTTCCATGGCCTTGACCTGCGCCGCCGGGAGCGTCGGCGTCTTGCCGATCTGCAGGTTGCGGGTGAGCGGCGTCATGGTAGCGCTGCTCCAGAACCCCGAGAGGTCCGGCTGTCCCATGGCGTTGCGCGCCGCCTTCCAGCCGGGCCGTTCCAGCGTCGGGTCGGCCGGCGCTGGCGGCGCGGCGGCCATGGCCGTGGTCGCGAGGAGCGCGGTCGCCAGCCCCAGGATCATCGCACTGCGCATGATGGAAGCCTCCCTGATGCGGCTCTAGCCGGCCGCCTGTGATCCGGACTCCATCACAAACGACGGCCAAGTTCCACTAGGGTGCGGGCGATGAAGACGCGCGCCGACCTGCTGCTCGTGGCCCGCGGCCTCTTCGAGAGCCGCGCCAAGGCGCGCGCGGCGATCGAGGCGGGCGGCGTTACGGCCGATGGCCGGCTGGTCGCCAAGCCGTCGGAGCTGGTCGCCGAGGACGCCGTCATCGAGGCCACGCCTGCTCATCCCTACGTCGGCCGGGGCGCGCTGAAGCTGGAGCACGCGCTTTCCGAATGGGCCGTGGCGGTGGCGGGCCGCGTGGTGCTGGACATCGGCGCCTCGACCGGAGGCTTCACCGAAGTGGCGCTGGCGGCCGGTGCGGCCCGCGTCTACGCCGTTGACGTCGGGCGAGGTCAGCTGCACGCCAGCCTGGCCGGCGACCCGCGCATCGTGTCCCTCGAGGGGCTGGACGCCCGCGACCTCACGGCGGCGGAGATCCCGGAGCCGCCGGAGCTGATCGTCTGCGACGTCAGTTTCATCGGGCTCTCCAAGGCGCTGCCGGCGGCTCTCGCGCTCGCCGCGCCGGGCGCCGACCTCGTCGCCCTGGTCAAGCCGCAGTTCGAAGTCGGCCCTGAACGGGTGGGCAAGGGAGGCGTGGTCAAGGATGAGGCCTCGCAGCTCGCTGCGCTCCAGGACGTGGAGACCTTCCTGGGCGAGGCGGGCTGGGCAGTGATCGCCACCGCCCACAGCCCCATCGTTGGCGGCGACGGCAACCGCGAGTTCCTGCTCTTGGCGACCTCTGCCCGCTAACTCCAAAAGAAGAGGGCCGCCCGTTGCGGGGGCGGCCCAGTTGGCTAGCTAGCGACAGATCTCGTCAGTCGACCACGTGATAGCGGCCTCGATAGTCGGGGCAGACGCGGACGTAGCGGTGGTCCATGCGCCCGTCGGGCATGTAGACGGGGCTCTCGGCGAACGTGCAGCCGTCGCGGTCGAAGCGGTCCTCCATAACCCGGAAGCGCATGCCGTGGCGGCCGTAGACCCAGACCGTCTCGCGCTCGGCGTAGCGGGCGGGTGGCGGGGCATAGTGCTCGAAGGACGGCGGCGGCGGCGCGTCGTCATAGGCGACGGGCGGAGGCGGAGGCGGGCCCTCGCGCATGGGCGGAGGCGGGGGCGGGGGCAGGTCCTTGCAGGCGGCGGTCGAGTTGCCGATGGAGGCGCCGGCGATCGCGCCGACCACGCCGCCCAGCAGCGAGCCGTCGCTCCGGTGATGGTTGGCGGCGACCTGCGAGCCGACCGTGGCCCCGATGCCGCCGCCGATCAGCGCGCCCACGATGCCGCGGTTGCCGGCGTCGCGGCGGCAGGGGTCGTAGTTCGAATAGCCCGGGCCTGAGGGCTGGGCGGAGGCGGCCGCGGCGGCGCCCAGGGCCACAAGACCCGCCGCGGCGGCGAGCGCTCCCTTGGCGAAGGCGGAAGACTTGGTCATGGGTATCCCTCTCTCGATCTGCGGGCCGCCATCCGGCAGCCTCGAGAACGACCTTGGCCTTGGAAAGCTGAACAGTGATTGAGCGGCCCGTTCATTTTCGTTCACGTTGTCTGAATCGGCGCGCGAAGGCCCGCGGCCGATGAGGCCGCATGCCCGTCGCCAGAGGCCTCGAGAGCGGCCGCACGGCCCGGTGAGACCCCCATCGGGACCCTTGATCGAGCTCGTGGTGGACAGTGTCGGCGGCGAGGGCGACGGCGTGGCGGCCGGGCCGGTGTTCGTGCCCTTCACCCTGCCGGGCGAGAGGGTGATGGCGGCAGGCTCGGGTGAGCGGCGCGGGCTGGTCGAGGTGCTGGACGCCAGTCCCGAGCGCGTGCAGCCGCCCTGTCCGCACTTCGGGGTCTGCGGCGGCTGCGCCCTGCAGCATTGGGCGCACGCGCCCTACCTCGCCTGGAAGGTGGCGCGGCTGGAAGCCACGCTCGCCCGTCAGCGGATCGAGACCGAGATCATGCCGGCGTTCGCGGCCGCTACGGAGACGCGGCGCCGGGTGGCGCTGCATGCACGGCGTGGGACCCGCGAGGCAGCCAGGCTGGGCTACAAGGCGCGCAAGTCATGGGACTTGGTGGACATCGCCGTCTGTCCGATCTCCGACCCGGCGATCCAGGCGGCGATCCCGGCGCTGAAGCGGCTGGCAGCGCCGCTGTTCGAGCACCCGAAGTCCGCGCCCACCCTGCACGTGACGCTGACCGCCACCGGCCTGGACGTGGACATATCGGGCGTCGAGCGGCGCTCGGGCGGCCTCTCCGCGGACGCGCGCGTCCAGCTCGCCGAACGCGCGGCGGAGGCGGACTTCGCCCGGGTCACCCTGGACGGCGAGGTGGCTTACCAGGCGCGCAGCCCGCAGGTGCGGCTGGGTCCAGCCACCGTCGCCCTTCCGCCAGGCGCCTTCCTGCAGGCGACGGAAGGCGCGGAGGACGCCATGTCGGCTTTCGTCGCTCACGCGGCGCGCGGCGCGCACCGCATCGCCGACCTCTATTGCGGGGTCGGAACGTTCACGTTCCGGCTGGCTGAGATCGCGCCGGTTCACGCCTCCGACTTCGCCGAGGACGCCATCCGATCGCTGAACGCGGCGGCCGCGACCGCCTCCGGCCTGAGGGGCGTCACCGCCGAGGCCCGCGACCTCGTCCGCCGGCCGGTGCTGGCGGAGGAACTGAAGAAGACCGACGTCGCGGTCTTCGACCCGCCGCGGGCCGGGGCCGCCGAGCAGACCGCCGAGCTCGCGCGCTCAGGGGTGACCCGGGTCATCGGCGTCTCCTGCAACCCGGCGACCTTCGGGCGTGACGCCAGGGTGCTGATCGACGGCGGCTTCGTCCTGGAGCGCATCCTGCCGGTCGACCAGTTCCTCTGGTCGCCGCACGTGGAGCTGGTCGGGGTGTTCACCCGCTGAACAGGTCCATCTGGCCGCCGGTCTGCGGCGGGATGCGGAACTGGCCCAGGTCGAGGTCCGGGAGGCGAGTTGCGAGGCCGTAGCGGATCTTCGCCGTGGCGAAGCGGCGGGACATCAGGGCGGCGATCGGGCCTTCGCCCTTCATCCGCTTGCCCCATTGGCTGTCGTAGTCCTTGCCGCCGCGGATCTGGCGCACCAGCGACATCACCCGGCGGGCGCGGTCCGGATGGTCGGTGGCGAGCCACTCCTTAAAGAGGTCGGCGATCTCCATGGGCAGGCGCAGGGCCACATAGCCCGCACCCCGCGCGCCGGCGGCGGCCGAACGCTCCAGCACGGCCTCCATCTCGTGGTCGTTGAGGCCGGGGATGCAGGGCGCGAACATCACGATCACCGGCACGCCGGCCTCGCTCAGCGCCTTGACCGCGGCGATCCGCTTCTCCGGCGTCGCGGCGCGCGGCTCCATCGAGCGAGCGAGCTTGCGGTCGAGCGTGGTGATCGAGACGGCGACGCGGACCAGGTTGCGGCTGGCCATCGCGGCAAGGATGTCGAGGTCGCGCAGGATGAGGGCGGACTTGGTGATCACCGAGAAGGGGTGGTTGAACCGCTCCAGCACCTCGATGACACCGCGGGTGACGCGCAGGCGCCGTTCCTGCGGCTGGTAAGGATCGGTGTTACCGCCGATGTGGATCACCTCGGGGACATAGCGGGGCTTCGAGAGCTCACGCTCGAGCAGGGCGGCGGCCCCGGGCTTGAAGAACAGCTTGGATTCGAAGTCGAGGCCCGGCGAGAGGCCCATGTAGGCGTGGGCCGGGCGGGCGTAGCAGTAGATGCAGCCGTGCTCACAACCACGGTAGGGGTTGATCGAGGCGGAGAAGCCGACGTCGGGGCTGTCGTTGCGGGTGATGATCGCCTTCGCCCTCTCGGGCGAGACGGTGGTGGTGAGTTGGACAGGCTCGACATCGTCGGCGGTCCAGCCGTCATCGAAGGCTTCGCGGACCTGGCTCTCGAACCGGCCGCTGGCGTTCGACCGCGCGCCGCGGCCCCTGACGGAGATCTGCTGGGTGAAGGTGCTCACCTGTCAAACCTAGTCGATTGACGCGAACGAAACAAGAACATAGATTGCGCGAAAGCCGAGGATCTATGCGCGCCGTCGATGCTGAGCACTATTGGATCGCCGCTCGGTTCGAGCGGCGGGATGGCTGGGAGCGGGACGCATACCCGTTCAACCTGCCCGTGGTGCGAGACCTCGATGAATTGGTCTTTCACCCGAAGGTGACGTTCCTGGTGGGCGAGAACGGCTCGGGTAAGTCGACGTTGATCGAGGCGCTGGCGGTGGCGTGGGGGTTCAACGCTGAAGGCGGCAGCAAGAACTTCAATTTCGGCACCCGGCCTTCGCACTCGCAACTGCACGAATTCGTCAGGCCAATACGCTCCGCGAGGCGGGCGCAGGACGGTTTCTTCCTGCGTGCGGAAAGCCACTTCAACGTCAGCACGCAGATTGACGAACTCGGCGCGACCGGTTCCTACGGCGGTGTTTCACTGCACGAGCAATCGCACGGCGAGTCGTTCTTCGCGCTGCTGGATCATCGGTTCCGCGGAAACGGCCTCTACATCCTGGATGAGCCGGAGGCCGCGCTATCGCCGAACCGCCAGCTGAGCTTCCTGGCGCGGATGCACGAACTCGTCGGGCAGAACTCGCAGTTCATCATCGCCACCCACTCTCCGATAATCCTCGGATACCCGGAGGCCTGGATTTACCAGACCACGCCCAAGGGGCTCGATCGCGTGGAGTACGAGGACACCGACCACTTCCAGGTGACCCGCAATTTCCTCAACAGACGGCAGACCTTCCTCGACATCTTGCTGTCCGACGACTGAACCTGCGGCGCGGCGGGCGAAAGGCCGCAGGTTGGCTTCTTGCATCGAATCCAGACTCGGAGCCCTGTGACGCGGGGGCGGTTGAGAGGCTTGTCCGATGAGTGAAGCCACCTACGTCGCATTCGTGCCGAAGCGGAAGAGCGGCCAACTTCGCAAGACCCTCATGACCGAGGACACCGGCCCGCTGTCCTGGCGGGAGCGGAAGACCTTCTCCGGCAGCGAATTCTATTTCACCGGACCGCCCGAGCTGGCGCGCAAGGCGCAGGCCTACGTGGCCGAGTGGGTGATCATCGGCTGACGGCGCGGCGGTCGCGGCCTGTTCACCATTGACCTGAGCCGGCCCGGCAGGCCTCTGGACGCATGCTCACGGTGATCGTCGCGGCGGGGGACGACGGGGCGCGGCTGCCGGCGCTGCTGGCGGCCCTGACCTCGGCCGCCGTCGAGGGGCTGGTTCGCGAGGTGGTGATCGCGGGCGGCGGTCCGGCCGACTTGCTGGGCGTGCTGCGCGACGAGACCGGGGCGGACCTCGCCGACAACCTTGTCCGAGCGATCGCGGTGGCGCGCTCGGATCGGCTGCTGGTGCTGGATGACCGGCTGCGCCTGCGTTCGGACTGGCTCGAGCGGCTGGCTCAACACCTGCGGGCCGGCGGCGGCGACGCCTTGATCGTGGGTGAGGGCAGGGCCCTTCAGGGCCGCAGTTACGGCGTGCTGATCGGACGGGCGGCGGCTTCCGCCCTAGCGCATCCCGACCTGAAGCGTCTCAGAGGCAAGCTGGCGCGCGGGGCGGCTCGCCTGGCCTAGGTAGTCGAGACGCTCGTCGATCGCCCGGTCGCCGGACGCCAGCGCGTCGAGGCTGGGGGAGGCCTGACCCCACATGGTGCGATAGGTCCAGTAGCCGGCCAGCACCCGCTGGACATAGGCGCGCGTCTCCGCCGCCGGCAGGCATTCCATCAGCGTGAGCGCGTCCGCCTCGGCGCCGAGCATCTGGGCCGTTCGGGCCACCGGCGCGGGCCCCGCGTTATAGGCCGCCACTGCGCGGACCAGGTCGTGGCCGACACCCTTTTCCAGCAGCCAGGTGAAATAGTCCTGGCCGACGCGCAGGTTGAACGCCGGGTCGAGCAGAGGCGTGCGGTCGCTGCGCAGGTGGTCGTCCCCGGCCGCGGCCACGGCGGCGTCCGGCATGATCTGCATCAGGCCCGTCGCCCCGACGCGGGAGACGGCCTGCGGGTTGAAGCGGCTCTCCTGTCGCACGATCGCGTAGACCAGAGCCTTGTCGAGGGTGAAGCCGTCCTTCGGCTGCAGGTCCGGCGCCGGATAGTCGAGGTCGGAGCCCCTGGGCGCTACCGGGCGGTCGGCCAGCGAGGTGCCCATGGCGAGCGTCAGCTCGCGCCACTTCGCCTGCTCCTGCGGCGAGCGGGCGAGCGTCATCCCGGCGCGCAGCTCCTGGATGGCCTCGGATCCGCGGCCGATCTGCGCCAGGGCCGCGGCGCGGTGGGCGCGCGGGTCGGAAGCCACGAACTGGGCCAGTTCCGCCGAAGGCGCGCTGTAGGCCGCCAGCAGCAACTGCGCCACGCGGTCGTCGGACGCCTGGACCGCCGCGCGATCGGTCAGCTTCAGCTGCCGAGCGGCGACCATGCCGTAGAAGGTCTCGCCGTTGCGAGCCGCCGAGCGCAGGAAGCCCGCGGCCGCCTCGCCGTCGCCCATCGCCTGGGCCGAGCGAGCGGCCCAGACCCAGGCGGCCGACTGCGTCCAGGCCTCCGCGTCGCTGTCGTGCGCCAGGCCCGCGAAGGCCCGGCGGGCTTCGGCGTAGTCCTTCAGCCGCCAGGAGGCGAGGCCCACGATCCAGCGGTCGCCGGCCGAATTGGCCAGCTTCAGGGCGC
The DNA here is from genome assembly GCA_045802455.1 of Phenylobacterium sp. GTDB lineage: Bacteria > Pseudomonadota > Alphaproteobacteria > Caulobacterales > Caulobacteraceae > Phenylobacterium. Next base: position 13,827 of record JBJMQX010000082.1, read on the forward strand.
GACGGAGGTCGCCGGCGTAGAAGGCCTCGCGGCCGCGCAACGCCTCCTTCGAGAGCTGCGGCGCGGACGAGCCATAGCCGTCGCCCAGCGAGATCAGCGGACGGGGCGCGTCCGCCGTGGGATCGGTCTTGCGCTTGGAAGCGAGCGCGAAGATGCGGTCGGCCACCGGCAGGTCGCGGAACTTGCCGAGCCAGCTTGCCAGTTCGTCGAAGGCCGCCACATGCGCCGTCGGGTGCATCAGCTCTCGGAACGAAAGATATCCCAGGAGCGAGGTGTCCTTGGCGTTGGTCGCCTGCATCTGGGCGTCGATGAAATCGCCGCGCTCGGTCGCCTGGAAGGCGGCCGAATAGGCGCGTGCGTCGTCGGCCGACAGGGCTTGCGGCATCTCTGCCCGCGCAGGCGCAGAGGCGCCCACAGCGATGGCGGCGGTGCAGGCGAGCATGGCGGCTCGACCCGCGAGGCGCTTCGTCAGCGTCATCCGTCGTCTCCGCGCCTCGCCCTCTCGACGGGTTCGGCGCGGCCCTCTTCTCGAAGTCCCCACACCTAGGGTTATTGAAGCTCAACCTAGCGATCAAGCCTTTACGCCCGGCAAACGAACCCCCCGCGCGCGTTCGCCGCAGAGGGGAATTATTTGGCGATCACTGAAGCTTGATCAGGACTTCGGACCCGCGGCCGAAGCGGTGTCTCCCAGGCGATCAGCTCTTGGTCTTTCCCTTGGCCTTGCCTTTCGCCTTGGCCTTGCCTTTCGCCTTGGCCTGGCCGGGCCAAACCATGTCGATCGGCAGCTTGGGGTTCGCTGTGATCTTTAGGTCGGCGCAGTGATGGTAGGTGAAGCGGCCGTCCGGGTTCACGCCATGCTCCTCCATGAACTGGATCACCTGCAGGGAGCAGTGATCGCAGTTGATGTTGGGGAGCTTGACGTCGGTCTCGAACTCCTGGGCGGGCTTGCGCTCGTGGTGCTCCCACAGGCCATCGACGAGCACCGGCGGCTTGGGATTGGGATCGATCTTGCCGGAAACGGAGATCGGGCCGCGCGGGCCGTCGCGGGTGGTGTCCTCCGGGTCGGCCGGCAGCTCGGCGCGGTCCAGCACCGCGAGCGCCACGCGGAAATGGCCGGGATGGTAGATCGTCTCCTTGATGTGCAGGTGCAGGAGCTCGCCGCCGGTGACCGGCGTGACGATGCTGGTGGGATTGCCGGCGTTGGCGGTCGTGCCGCCGCAAGGCCCCAGCTTCTGCGGGTCGCCGAGCTGGTTTTCGTCGATCCACCCCTTCGGCTGCATCAGGATGAAGTGGGCGGAGGTCACGGCCGGAACGGCCAGGACCGCGGCGGCCACGGCGAAGCCGGCGGCGGAACGAAGCATCATGTCTGGAATTCCCCTGTTATCGAGACCATAGCGAGACCAGCCGCGACCCCGCAACCCGTCGCGGCAAAGCTTCGCCTCCTGAGGTTGCATTTACCTAGCGGCACCAGTAAAACGGGCGGCGAACGGCGCTATGTGAGGAATGCGACACAGCCGCAGGAACAAACGTTGCGCCTCTGACGTTTGACGGCTGCGGGACAGTTTAGGTTAAAGGGGTTGCCCTAGTGCATGTGCGTTTTCTAGCCGCCGCCGCAGCCGTTCTAGCCCTCGGTTCGGGCTCGGCCAATGCCGCCGCCATGCTGCATCTGCCCGGCGATTTCACTTGCAGCGTCGGGGCGTGCACAGGGACCCTCGCCACCGCGGCCGGCGCAACGGGCTTCACGGCCTCGACGCTCGTCAACTCGTTCAGCTTCAACCGCGGGCTGCTCGGCAAGCTCGATGGCGGAATGGTGCACATCACCTTCTGGAGCGCCGACGGCAAGACGCTGCTCGGCGATTTCGGGAACTACATGACTGGCGTGATGGGTGGCGACGTCCTGACCGTCATGGGCCTGGGGTTCCTGGTCGACCCCGACCATGGGCCAATCAAGTTCCGCTTTGAGCATGTCGGGCTCGGCGGCGACGGCGGCGGTGAGGGCGGGGGCTTCGCTGGCGGAGGCGGAGGCTTCGGTGGGGCTCCCCTGGTAAGCCACGGCCCCGAGCCGTTCCGTGGCGGAGACGACAACGACAACGAGAGCGCAGGCGCTTTCCTGAGAACGTCCTCGGGTCCCGCGAGCGCGGCGCTCACCATCACCCAGGCGGCGACCCTGGTGGCCATCGTGCCAGAGCCCCAGACCTGGGCCCTGATGCTGGTCGGTTTCGGCGGACTGGGCGCGATGCTCCGGCGGCAGCGTACGCGGGCGGCCCTTCCGGCATAGCCGTTCGATCAGGCCGGGGACTTTTCCGCGGGCCGATCCGGCCGGTCGAGACGTTCCGTCAACGTCACGAGGTCCGCCCAGGCGCGCTTCTTCGCGGCCGGCTGACGCAGCAGGAAGGCCGGGTGGAGCGTCGGCAGGGCGGGAAGCTCGATCGCGCCGTCCGCCGAGCGCCATTCGAACCAGCGGCCGCGCAGCGACAGGATGCCTTCCTCCCGCTTCAGCATGGCCTTGGCCGAGGCGCCGCCGACGATCAGCAGCATGGCGGGCTTCACCAAGTCTATGGCGCGCTCGACGAAGGGGGCGCAGACCGCCTGTTCCGCGGGCGTCGGCGTGCGGTTGCCGGGCGGGCGCCAGAACACCGTATTGGTGATGAACACCCGCTCGATGAGCCCCGCGGCGGCCAGCATCTTGTCGAGCAGTTGGCCGGCGCGGCCGACGAAGGGCTGGCCCAGGCGGTCCTCGTCGCCGCCAGGGCCTTCGCCGACCACCATCACCGGAGCCGCCAGATCGCCGCGGTAAAAGACCGACTGCGAGGCCGCGCCTTCGAACTTCAGCGGACAGCCGTCGAAGGCGGCGATGGCGGCGGCGAGGGCGTCGAGGTCGCCAGCTGCGGCCGCCAGTTCGCGGGCCTGGGCGACCACACCGGAGACGTCGGAATGCGCAGCCCGGGCGAAGGCCGGCGCGGCTGCGGCCTGGGCGGGGGTGCGAGCCGCCGGCTTCGGGGGCGCGATCCGGCCGGCCGCGATCCGGTCGATCGGCTCGTCCAGCAGCATGGCGTCGACGCCGCCCTCGGCCCAGAAGGCCAGCAGGGATTCGGCGGCGGCGGAAGGCGAGGGGCTCACGGCCAAAGTCTTGGACCGCGCGCCGCGGGTTGTCAGCCGCCGATTGCGCGAGAGGCTTGCCCAGGAAGCTTGCATGGGCAGCCGCAGCGGTTCTGAATGGTGATAACCTGCAAGAGCCGGAGGAAGCGCCATGCATGACGGGGCCGTCGACTTCAAGGCCGAGACGCGGGCGCAGATCGCCGCCCTGCCCATCGAGGCGGTGGACCCGGCCCAGCCGGACCTGTTCGCCGCCGACGCCTTCTGGCCGATCTTCGAGCGGCTGCGCGCCGAGGATCCGGTGCATTGGGTCGAGAACCCGGACTACGGCGGGTTCTGGTCGATCTGCCTGTGGAACGACATCATGGCGGTGGATTCCAACCACGGGGTCTTCTCGTCGGCCGACGGCATCACCCTGCAGAGCAACGAGTCCAAGGCCGAGCAGAAGGCGCGCGGCACGCGCCCCAGCTTCATCTCGATGGACCCGCCGCGCCATGACGAGCAGCGCAAGACGGTGAGCCCGGTGGTGGCGCCATCGAACCTGCAGGTGATGGGTCCCTTGATCCGCGAGCGGGCCGGCAAGATTCTCGACAGCCTGCCGATCGGGCAGGAGTTCGACTGGGTCGAGCATGTCAGCAAGGAGCTGACGGCCATGACGCTGGCGACGCTGTTCGATTTCCCGCAGGAGGAGCGCCAGCTGCTGCCCTTCTGGTCGGACATGATGACCAACGCGCCGGGCCACGGGCCGGTGCAGAGCTGGGAACACAAGCGCACCGTGCTGGACCAGATGGTCGACCGCTTCACCGGCATGTGGAACGAGCGGGTGAACGCCCCGCCGGCCGGCGACCTGATCTCCATGCTGGCGCATGGCGAGTCGACGAAGAACATGGACCGCCTGGAATACGCCGGGAACCTGGGCCTGCTGATCATCGGCGGCAACGACACGACGCGAAACACGATCTCCGGCTCGGTCTTCGCGCTGAACCGGCATCCGGAGCAGTACCGCAAGCTGCGCGAGAACCCGTCGCTGATCCCCGCGATGGTCTCCGAGACCATCCGCTGGCAGACGCCGCTGGCGCACATGGCGCGCACGGCGACCCAGGATTTCGAGATCGGCGGCAAGACCATCAAGGCCGGCGACCGGGTGGTGATGTGGTACGTCTCGGGCAACCGCGACGCGAGCGCCGTGGCCGACCCCGACAGCTACCTGATCGAGCGCGAGCGGCCGCGGCACCACATGTCCTTCGGCTTCGGCATCCACCGTTGCGTCGGCAACCGGCTGGCCGAGCTGCAGCTGACCATCATCTGGGAAGAGATCATGAAGCGCTTCCCGATCATCGAGTTGGCCGGCGAGCCCGTCCGCACCCATTCGATCTTCGTCAAGGGCTACGAGAGCCTACCGGTGGTTATTCCCGCGCGGCATTAGGTCCTCAAGCTTCGCCGGAGAAGGAGTCTGGCGTAACCGCCGGACGCTCGTGTAGGATTTGCGTTGAGGGACTTCGGCGGCGGGCGCTTTCGCGATGCGCGGCAATGCGTTCCGGGATCTCATGCCCGGCACGACTGACAACGGTTTTTCACAGGACGACCTGACGCGTCCGTTGGGCGACGGGTGGGACGACGGGCTGCGGCTGCAGCGCGAGCCCGACGCCGACCCTGCGCGCCGGCGCGGGATGTCGCGCGGCCAGACCATGGCCGCCTGGGCAGCCGGGCTCTGCGTGGCCTTCGGCGTGGCCTATGTCACCCAGCCAAACCGGCAGCTTGACGCCTGGGCCGACATCCCGCCCCCGAAAGCCGCCCTGCCTCCGCCGCCGCCCGCGCCTGAAATAGCTCCCGCGGCTCCGATCCCGGCCGAGGCGCCCCTCATCACGCCGGCAGCAACGCCTTCCGGTAACGACAATACGACGCCGGTCAGCGATGCCGCCGCGCCGGCCGTCGATCCGTCCGCACCCGCTGAGGCCGCCGCCACCAAGGTGAAGGTCGAGGCGCAGCCGCCGGAGCCGGCGCCCGAAAAGGTCGAGAAAGTCGCCGCCGAGAGGCACGCGCCGGCCGCTGTTCACAAGGCGAAAGCCGGCAAGGGCTCGGACGAGCTGGCAGAGGCCGACGCACGGCCGACCAAGAGCGGCGCGGACAAGCCGGTGGCGCGTTGCACGGGCGCGAAGGCTTCGGACGAGGCCTGCCGCGCCAGCGAGCTTGTCGCCCTACGGCGGCAGATGAGCCAGGCCTATGCCCAGGCCGTGAAAGCCGGCACGCCGCCGACGGTGCTGAAGGCGCGCCGTGCCGAGTGGGCCGTGCTGCGCGCCAGGGCCGAGCGCAAGGGCCCGGCGGCCGTGGCGGCGCTCTACCGCACGCGCGCTGCCCAGTTGGAGGCGCTGGCGAAGGCGCCTGCGAAACACGCCGGCGGGCGCCGCGCCGGCTAAACGCCCTTCGCCGGGTTGATCAGATATTTCTCGCCGGTCGACTTCCTGTTGTACGCGGCGATCACCTCGGGCTTCAGCGCCTCGGCCAGGCCGATCTCGGCGGTGTAGTGGCTGGCGAAGGTGGTCTTGATCTCGGCGGCGACGCGCTCCCGCAGCTTCTGCGCCTCGGCGGCACCGATCTTGATGAGGAAGAAGGTGAGCAGCCAGCCGCCGATGCCCCACATCATGCCGTAGCTGCGGATCAGCTCGGTCGGGCCGGTGTTCAGGCCGCCGTAGATGTAGACCTGCTTGTGCACCGTCGAGCCGTAGCGGCTGTAGGTGGTGGCGTTGCGGCTGGCCGCAGCCTCCATGGCGGAGAGGATCTGGCTGGCCAGCCTGCCGCCGCCGATGGCGTCGAAGGCGAGCGTCGCGCCGGTGTCCGCCAGCGCGTCGGTCAGGTCGTCCTGGAAGGTCGCGGTTGTGGAATCGAGGACGTACCTGGCTCCGAGGTCGGTCAGGATCTTCGCCTGCTCGGCGCTGCGCACGATGTTGACCAGCGGGACGCCGTCAGCGAGGCAGATCTTGTTCAGCATCTGGCCCAGGTTGGACGCCGCTGCGGTGTGCACGAGGCCGCTGTGGCCCTCGCGGCGCATGGTCTCGACCATGCCGAGCGCGGTCAGCGGATTTACGAAGCAGGAGGCTCCCTCGGCCGGCGTGGTCCCGGCCGGCAGCGGCAACGCGTCGGTCGCCTTGACGGTGCGGTACTGGGCGTACATGGCGCCACCAAGGATGGCGACGGTCTTGCCCATCAGCGCCTGGGCGGCCGGATCGGAGCCGGTGGCGATCACCACGCCCGCGCCCTCGTTGCCGACCGGCATGGGCTGGTCGAGGCGCGGGGCCATGGCTTTCAGGAACTGCGGGGCGACCGGGGCGGTGACCTTGCCATCGGCGGCCTTCGCGGCGGAGATATCCGCCGGGCCCAGCAGCAGGCCCAGGTCCGACGGGTTGATCGGCGAGGCCTCGACGCGGACCAGCACCTCGTCGGTGGCCGGCTCGGGCACATCGACGGTGGCGAGCGACAGCTCGAGCTCGCCGGAGCTCTTGATCAGCGAGCGGAGCTGCAGGCCGGTGCGGGGCTGGGACATGGTGGGGCTTCCGTCTGGGATGTTCTGACGGCGTAAATGAACGCCCCCGACGCGAAGGGCAATGGCTTGGCGGCAGGCTGCAGCGGGTTTACCCCAGCGGCATGGCCGAAACCCTCCCGCCCGGCGCCCGCGCCGCGCCCTCCACCGCACGCAACCGCGAGCCGATCCTGGCGGTGCTCAAGACCCGCCTCGCGTCCGGCGCGCGCGTGCTGGAGGTGGCGAGCGGGGCCGGAGAGCACGCCATCTTCCTGGCCTCGGCTCTGCCCGAAGTCCGTTGGCAGCCTACCGACCGGGACGACGAGGCGCTGGTCAGCATCGCCGCCTGGCGCGACGAGGCCGGCCTGGCGAACCTCGCCGCCCCGCTGCGGCTCGACGCCGGGGATCCGACCACCTGGCCCGGTGAGCCGGTCGACGCTGTCGTGTGCATCAACATGATCCACATCGCGCCGTGGACCGCCTGCGAGGGCCTGATGGCGCTGGCCGGGCGGTTGCTGGCCGCGGGCGGACAGCTCTTCCTCTACGGACCGTTCCTCGAGGCGGGCGTGGAGACGGCGTCCAGCAACCTGGCGTTCGACCAGAGCCTCAGGGCGCGCGATCCGGCCTGGGGCATCCGCGATCTCGCGGTGGTGGCCGCGGTCGCCGCCGGGCATGGGCTGTCGCTGGCCGAACGGATCGAAATGCCGGCCAATAATCTTGTCGCCGTGTTCCAGAAGGGCTGAGCCGCGGTGTCGGGAACCGCGGGGCCCGCGCGTCCTGGGGGCGAGACCTGATCCCAATGCGGAGGACCCATGCCCAAGATCCATCCCTTCCTGTGGTTCGACACCGAGGCCGAAGAGGCCGCGAACTTCTATGTCTCGATCTTCCCCAACTCGAAGGTGCTATCGGCGCAGCGCTACGGCCCGGCCGGCCCGGGGCCTGAGGGCAGCGTGATGACCATCGAATTCGAGCTGGACGGCGTCCGGATCACCGCCCTGAACGGCGGCCCGATGTTCAAATTCTCCGAGGCGTTCTCCTTCGTCATCGACTGCGATGGCCAGGCCGAGGTCGACCACTATTGGGACAAGCTGCTCGAGGGCGGCCAGCCCAGCCAGTGCGGCTGGCTCAAGGATCGTTTCGGCTTCTCCTGGCAGGTCGTGCCCAAGCAACTCTTCCAGACCATCGGCGGGCCGGACGCCGAGGGCCGCAAGCGCGCGATGGAGGCCATGATGCAGATGGGCAAGCTGGACGTGGCCAAGCTGGAGGCGGCGTACCGCGGCCAGGCGGCAGCCTGATCTTTATTGCTGCATTGCCGGGATGATCTGCTGGGCGACGATGGCGTCCTTCCAGCGCCCCCAGATCCCACCCTGGCCGTAGTTGCCGCCGGTGAAGGCGACCACCAGGTCGGCGTCCGGGACGACGATCAGCAACTGGCCCCCATTGCCGGTGGCCTCGTAGTCCTTGTAGACGCGGTCGCCGACCTTGAACTCGCCGAGGTGCCAGGCGTAGCCGTCGCTGGCCAGCGCATAGAAGTTGCCGAAGTCGTCGGGCGAGAGGCCCGTCGTAACCGGACTCACCGCTTCGTGCGGTGCGGTCGAGACCTTTACCCAGTCGGCGCTGACGATCCGCCGGCCATGCCAGAGGCCGCCGTCGAGGAAGGCCTGGCCGACCTTCAGCAAGTCGCGCGGCAGGAGGTAGGCGCCGCCGCCGGAATACCCATCCCCGGTGGGCGTCAGGTTCCAATACCAGCGGCCGAACTGCAGGGCTCGGGCGACCATCTGGTCGAAGTAGTCCGGCAGCCAGACGCCCAGCCGCGTGGCGATGGCCCCGCCCACCAGGTTCGAGTTGGCCGAGCAGTAGGCGTAGCGGCTGCCCGGATCGTGCGCCATCGGCAGGTCCAGAGTGTACTTCCACCAGTTCGGCTGGCCGGTCTGGGTCTGCATCGTGGCCTCGTTGCCCGGGGAGGCGTCGTCGTTGTCGTCACAGGCCAGGCCCGAGGTGTGGGTCATCAGGTGCGCGAGCGTGATCTGCGCCTTGCGCGGATCGGGGTTGGCGAAGGGGCCGAGCCCGGCCATCAGCTCGTAGATGCGGCTGTCGGGGCCCAGCGCAGGGTCCTTGAGCATGGCCGCGCCCAGCATCACGGATCCGAACGTCTTCGCCGCCGAGCGGGTGTCGTGCGGCCTCGCGCGATCATAGCCGAAGAAATACTCCTCCAGCACCAGCTTCCCGCGGTGGGCGACCAGGATCGCGTGCATCAACGATGGCCGGGCGGCGGCCGGATCGCTCACGGCCTGGGCCTGGACGATGCGGGCCAGCGCGGCCTCATCGATGCCCACGGAGGACGCGCGCGCCACCGGCCAGCCGTCGTCGAGCTGCGGCGGCGGGGCGTAGACGTAGGGCGGCGCGTTCGGTGGACGGGAATAGAAGGCGGCGGCCTCCGCAGCCGCCGGACGGGTGAGCTCGATCGTGCGGCGGACGTCGGGCCAGACCATGGAGAGCCGCCCACCGACCAGCCGGGCCTCCAGCGCCACGGGCTTGCGGCCCGGTGCGGGACGGCTGGTGAAATGCACGGCCTCGCCGTCGCGCGCGACCAGGAACTGGGTGCGGCCGCCGATCGAGTTCATCTCCGGATTGCGAAAGGCGCCGACCAGAGCGCCGTCGGCGTCGCGGAACACCTTCAGCCAGAGCGTGAAGGGACTGGGCAGCGGCCGGACGTCGGTGCGCCAAGCGTTGGCGCCGGCGGGGCGGAAGGCGAGGGGCGTCGCGAAGGCCTGGCCCGAGCCGCCGGGATCGTTGGGGTCGTTCATCCGGCCCGCGGGCTGGACCCAGAAGCCTTCGGGACCATGGGGGCCGATCCGCCCGCGAAATTCGCCCTCCCCCGCAAAGCGCAGCCGCAGGGCGGCGCCTTTCGTTCGACCGGTCGCGCTCTTCCCGGCGATGGCGGCGGCCCAGGCCGCGCCACGGCGAGTCAGGGTGAGCGGGCCGTGCAGACGCGGCTGCGACACCGTCTTCCATGACCAGAGGCCGATCAGCGGATCGCTCGCCTGCGCGCGGGCCGATTGGACCGCTAGAGGCAGGGCGGCCAGGGCCAGGAGCAAGGCCAGGCGGCGCATGCGGCGCATCAGGCCGCTCCTCGGGCTTTCGCGCGCGCCTGCAGCCAGGCCAGGATCGGCGCCTTGCCGCTCTGCATGTTCTGCTTGAGCGCGGCGCAGGCGGCGGGCAGGTCGCGGGCGCGCAGGGCCGCCAGGATCTGCTCATGGTCACGGCTTGCGCGGTCGAGGTTGGGCTGCTCGCGCAGCAGGGCGACCTCGTAGCGGCGGGTGCGCAGGATCATCGCCTGGATCAGCTCGATGAGCACTCGGTTGGGGCAGGCGTCGACGAGCTCCAGGTGCCATTCGTCGTCGAGCGCGATCGCCGCCTCGGCGTCCCGGGCGACCGCAAACCGTCTGTTCAGGGCCTCAAGCCGGGCGAGCCGCTTCGGCGAGGGCAGGCCGGCCAGCCGCAGCGCCTCCGGATCGAGGATCGGCCGGATGTCATAGAGCTGCTCAAACTCGTCGACCGTCAGCGGCCGGACCGTATAGCCGAACGCCGGCGTCGAGGTGAGCGTCCCCTCAGCCGCCAGCCGACCCAGCGCCTCGCGGAGCGGCGTGCGGCTGACGCCCAGCGCCTCGGAGAGCCGGACCTCGTTGATGCGTTCACCGTCGGCCAGTCGGCCGTCGAGGATCATGGCGCGGACGGCGGCGGCGACGGTTTCGCTGGTGTTCACGCGGCGGATGGGTTCGATATAATGCATACTGCATACAGTAGACGAGCCCCGAGCGTCTTCCAGTGAATTCGCAGTAAGGTTCGGTTTCGGGAGAAGGTCTGGCTAGCGTCAGCGGAAAAGCGAGAGATCGACCGCGTCGGCCATTGCGCGGTAGCCCGCATCGTTGGGGTGCAGCCAATCGCCCGACTGCAGCTCGGCCTTCATCCGTTCGGGCCGCCCAGGGTCGCGGGTCGCCGCATCGAAATCGATGACGCCGTCGAACTCATGGGCCGTGCGGATCCAGGCGTTGATCTTCTGCCGCTCGGCCTCGCCCGGCTGGCCGAAGTAGCCGGCGCCGCCATAGGGCAGGATGGTCGCGCCGATGATCTTCAGCCCATGGGCGTGGGCGCGGGCGATCAACTGGCGATAGCCGCCGATCAGCGCCTCGGCCTTCGGAGGCGCGGTCGGGCTCATGCCGAGGTCGTTGACGCCCTCCAGCACGATGACGTGGGTGGCGCCGGGCACGGCGAGCACATCGCGGTCGAAGCGGGTGAGGGCGCTCTGGCCGAAGATCCTGATCGCGCCTTCGCCCAGCACGCGGTTGCCGCCGATCCCGGCGTTGTTCACCCCGACGGGGCGGCCCGGCCATCGTTCGATGAGCCGCTCGGCCAGGCGATCGGGCCAGCGGCGGTTGGCGCCCACCGTCGACTGGAACCCGTCGGTGATGGAGTCGCCGAAGGCCACGATCACCGGCGCGGCGGGCGCGGCGCTCTCGACCTCGATGCCCGACAGGAAGGCGCGATACTGAGGCGCGGCGCCCGGCAGCGAAGCCGGAACAGGGGCGGGCGATCCACCCGGCGCCATGACCTGGACCGGTTCGAGCCCGCTCATATGACAGGTACAGCCAAAGGTGTCGCCGGGCAGGTCCAGTGTGACCAGCAGCTTGGCGAGAGGCGTCGTCGCCAAAGCGACCGGATCGCTCAGCAGCGGCGCTCCCGGCGGGATCGTCGCTGACGCGGCGCCGGCAAAGCTCAGCGCACGTTCGCTGCCGGGCAGGGCTGCCCCGTTCGGCCCGAGCAGGGCGACGCGGGCCGAGCCGATGGCCAGCGGATGGGTCCCATACTCGTTGGTCAACCGCAGTCGCAGCCGCTGCCCGCCGGCGGAAAGCCGGACCGCCTGGACGATCCTCTGGTTGTTGAAGGTCGGCGTGGCGAACCGCGCCATGGCTGGCGGCGGAGCGGCCATCGGCGGGGCGGGAGACGCCGCCCAGCTGCCGATCCATCGGGCATTGGTCGCGTGGGCCTGTGAGCCCACCAGCGCCAGCGCGCAGACCAGGACCATGAGACGCATCGGTTTCCTCCCCCGAGGACGTTGGGCGGGCGGCGCATTCGCGGCGCCGCAGCGTTCCTGCTTGACCGCCGCTAGGTGACATTCGGATAAGTCGCTCGACGGATCAACGGAGCGCCTCGATGTGGGCGATGGGGCATGAGCGAGACCATTGAACGCGAGGCGATGGAATATGACGTCGTCGTCGTGGGCGCGGGGCCGTCGGGCCTGTCCGCGGCGATCCGGCTGAAGCAGCTGGCGGCCGAGCGGGGCGGCGAGGTCAGCGTGGCGGTGCTGGAGAAGGGCTCCGAGGTCGGCGCCCACATCCTCTCCGGCGCGGTGATCGACCCGGTCTCGATGAACGAGCTGTTCCCCGACTGGAAAGCCATGGGCGCGCCGCTGGAGACGCCGGTCACCGAAGACCGGTACAAGCTCCTCGGCCCGCAGGGCGAACTGGACATCCCGCTCTGGCCGATGCCGGCCTATGTGCACAACAAGGGCAACTACATCGCCTCGCTCGGCAACGTCTGCCGCTGGCTGGCCGGCCAGGCCGAGGCGCTGGGCGTCGAGGTCTATCCGGGCATGGCCGCCTCCGAGCTGGTGCTCGACGAGCAGGGCCGCGTGAAGGGCGTCGTGGCCGGCGTCTTCGGCGTCGACAAGAACGGCCAGAAGGGCCCCGACTACCAGCCGGGCGTCGAGCTGCACGGCAAGTACGTGATGATCGGCGAGGGCGTGCGCGGCTCGCTGGCCAAGCAGCTCTATGCGCGGTTCTCGCTGGATGCCGATTGCGAGCCGCAGAAGTACGGTATCGGGCTGAAGGAGCTGTGGCAGGTGCCGGACGCGGCCTTCGTGCCCGGCTTCGTGCAGCACACCCTGGGCTGGCCGCTGGACGACCAGACTGGCGGCGGCAGCTTCATGTACCACTTCGGGGACAACTACGTGGCCTTGGGCTTCGTGGTGCACCTGAACTACAAGAACCCGTGGCTGTCGCCGTTCGACGAGTTCCAGCGGCTGAAGCACCATCCCTCGATCGCCAAGTACCTCGAGGGCGGCAAGCGCATCGCCTATGGCGCGCGGGCGATCAACGAGGGCGGCTTCCAGTCGGTGCCGAGGCTCTATTTCCCCGGCGGCGTGCTGCTGGGAGACAGCGCCGGCTTCGTCAACGTGCCCCGGATCAAGGGCAGCCATAACGCCATGAAGAGCGGCATGCTGGCGGCCGAGGCGGCTTACGACGCCATCCAGGCCGGCCGGTCGGCCGACGATCTCGTGGAATACCAGCAGGCCTACGAAGGCTCGCGCATTCGCAAGGAGCTCTACACGGTCCGCAACGTGAAGCCGCTGTGGTCGAAGTACGGCACCATCTTCGGCAATGCGCTGGGCATCGTGGAGATGTTCACGACGCGGATGGGCGGCTTCTCGTTCTTCGGGACGATGAAGCACGGCAAGACGGACGCCGAGGCCACGGGCCTGGCCAAGGACTTCAAGCCGATCGTCTACCCGAAGCCGGACGGCGTGTTGAGCTTCGACAAGCTCTCCAGCGTCTTCCTGTCGAACACCAACCACGACGAGAACCAGCCGGCGCACCTGAAGCTGCGCGATCCGGCCGTGCCGATCTCGATCAACCTGCCCAAGTTCGGCGAGCCGGCGCGGCTCTATTGCCCGGCCGGGGTCTACGAGGTGCTCTACGACGACAAGGGCGAGAACCCGAAGTTCCAGATCAACTTCCAGAACTGCGTCCACTGCAAGACGTGCGACATCAAGGATCCGTCGCAGAACATCGTCTGGACCACGCCGCAGGGCGGGGACGGGCCCAACTATCCGAATATGTGACGCCGACGATGGATGGATCCCAGCGCCCCGCCGGCTCGGCCCTGACCTACGACGAGGTGGTCCTCGGCCGGCGCAGCATTCGCGGTTTCAAGCGCGAGCCCGTGCCCAAGGCGCTGATCCGCGAGGTGATCGAGATGGCGATGCGTGCGCCCTCGTCGCTGAACACCCAGCCGTGGAACTTCTACGTGGTATCGGGTGCGCCGCTGGATCGTATCCGGGCCGGCAACACCGAGCGAAACCTGGCTGGGGTGCCGGACAGCCGGGAGTTCCGCAGCCACGGCGGCTATGAGGGCGCCCACCGAGAGCGCCAGATCGAGATCGCCAAGCAGCTGTTCGGCGCCATGGGCATCGAACGCGACAACCAGGAGAAGCGCCGCGACTGGGTGCTGCGCGGCTTCCGCCAGTTCGACGCCCCGGTCTCGGTGGTGGTGACCTACGACCGCTCGATCCATGGCGGCGACATCGCGCCGTTCGACTGCGGCGCGGTGACCAATGCGCTGGTCAACGCGGCCTGGTCGCGGGGCCTCGGCTGCGTCGTCAACAGCCAGGGCATCATGCAATCGCCGGTGGTGCGTGAGCACGCCGGCATCGCCGACGACCAGGTGATCATGATCTGCATCGCCATGGGTTGGCCCGATGAGAGCTTCCCGGCGAACGCCGTGGTCTCGCGCCGCAAGGACGTGGACAGCGCTGCGGTCTTCGTCGGCTTCGACGACTAGTTTACCGGTTCCGGCCCAGGATGTGACCGCCCGCCGCCTTGCGGCGGCCATGCTTAGCCCCCAAGGTCCGCCGATGCGCCTTTCCCTACTGCTCTCCGCCGCCGCCCCGCTGGTCCTGCTGGCCGCCTGCGCCAGCGCCCCCGGCGGCCAGGCGGCCACGCCGGCGGCCAAGGAACTCGCCTCGGGCCTGTCGCCCTACGGCATGTTCCTGGCCGGCGTAGTGGCGCTGAACAACGGCAGGAACCGGGAAGCGGCGCGCTTCTTCGACCAGGCGCGCGCCGGCGGCGCAGCCGACAGCATGCTGGCCGACAAGGCCTTCATGTCGGCGCTGATGGCTGGCGACATCCAGAAGGCGGCGCTGCAGGCGCCCTCCGGCCCGGACGCCAACGAGGCCACCAAGCGGCTCGGCAAGCTGGTTGTGGCCGTCGAGACCCTGGCCGAAGGCAAGGGCAAGGAGGCCAAGGCGCTCCTCGCCGGCGAGGCCATCGCCTTCCCGCACAAGTCCGCGGCCGCCCTGCTGGCGCCGTGGGCGGCCGCCCAGGCGGGCGACGTGGAAGGCTCCCTGGTCCGCCCGCAGGTGCGCGGCGACCGGCTGGTGGACTACTTCGGCCAGCTCGGCCAGGCGGCGCTCTATGAGCGCTCCAAGCGCTTTGACGAGGCCGAGACGGACTACAAGGCGCTGGCGTCGGTCAACACCCCCACCGAGATGGCGGTGCGCGCCTATGGCGCCTTCCTGGAACGCCGCGGCCGCCGCGTTGACGCCTTGGCGCTCTATGGCCAACAGCTGGCCCGCGAACCGCACAGCCTGGGTCTCAAGGCCGATCAGGCGCGCGCCTCGGCCGGCAAGCCCCCGCCGCCGCTGCCCACGATCCGCGAAGGCGCCGCCCAGGCGCTGCTCGCGCCCGCGGCCACCATGATCGCGGCCAAGCAGGCCGAGATTGGCCTCGCCTACCTGCGCCTCGTGTTGCGTCTCGATCCGCAGCGCGACGAGGCCTGGGTGATGGTCGGAGACCTGATGCAGGGCCAGGGCGACACCGAGGCCGCCCGGCTGGCCTACGCCCATCCGAAGCCCGGCTCGCTGGAATACGGTTCCGCCCAGGCCAAGCTCGCCTGGACCTACCAGAGCGGCGACGACAAGGAGACCGCGCTGAAGCTCGCCCGCGCCGCGGCCGCTTCCGGCGACACCGACGCCAGGATCAATCTCGCCGACCTGCTGAAGGCGAACGAGAAGTTCGACGAGGCGGTCCAGGTGCTGGACGGGGTGATCGCCGAGACCAAGACGCCCGACTGGCGGCTCTACTATTCGCGCGGCACGGCGCTGGAGCGGATGGGCAAGTGGCCACAGGCGGAGGCCGACCTGCAGGCGGCGCTGAAGCAGCGGCCGGAGGAGCCGGAGCTGCTGAACTATCTCGGCTATTCATGGATCGACCGCGGCCAGCACCTGAAAGAGGCGCTCGGCATGGTCCAGAAGGCGGTGGCCGCCGACCCGCGCTCCGGGGCGATGGTCGACAGCCTGGGCTGGGCCTACTACCGGCTGGGCGACTACAAGAAGGCGGTCGAGAACCTGGAACAAGCCGTCGAGCTGGATGCCGGCGATCCAGAGATCAACAACCACCTGGGCGACGCCTACTGGAAGGTCGGCCGCAAGGACGAGGCCCAGTTCCAGTGGCGGCGCGTGCTGACGCTGAAGCCCGAGGACAAGATCAAGGCCAGCGCCGAGGCGAAGCTCGCCTCGGGCCTCGGCCCCGACGGGCCGACGCCGAAGCTCGCCGACAAATAGGCCATGGCCAGCGCGTTCGCGCCGGCGAAGGTGAACCTGTTCCTGCACGTGGGGGCGCCCACCGCTGACGGCTACCATCCAATCTGCAGCCTGATGGCCTTCGCCGACGTGGGGGACGTGATCTCGACGTTCGAGGCCGAGGCGCTGGCGCTGCATGTGCACGGGCCATTCGGCCGTGGGCTCACGGACAACGACGACAACCTGGTGCTGCGCGCCGGCCGGGCGCTGATCGCGGAGGCCAGGCGGCCTGTGGCGCCGGTGGGTCTGAGCCTGGAGAAGCGGCTGCCCGTGGCGGCGGGCCTCGGTGGCGGATCCAGCGACGCCGGCGCGGCGCTCAGGCTGCTGCGCAAGGTGTGCGACCTGAAGCTCGACGACGACCGCCTGCAGGCCATCGCGGCCTCGCTCGGGGCCGACGGCGCGGCATGCTTGTGGGGACGGCCCACCTTCGCCGAGGGGCGCGGCGAACACCTCGGCCCGGCTCCGTCCATGCCCACGATCGACGCTGTGTTGGTGAATCCCGGCGTGCCGGTCGCAACTGCCCAGGTCTACGCGCGCTTCGATGCCGATGGCCGCTTCGGCGACGTGTCCGAGCCTGCGGCGCCCGACGCTTTCGAAGATGCCCGCGACCTCGCCGCCTGGCTGGGCGGGCGCCGGAACGACCTGGAAGCCGCCGCCATCGCTGTCGCGCCCGAGGTCGGCGCGGTGCTTGAGACTCTGGCCGACGAGCCCGAGTCGCTCCTGGCCCGGGTCTCGGGCTCGGGCGGGACCTGCTTCGCGCTCTGCGACAGCGACATCGCCGCTGAGGGCCTCGCCGAGCGGATCGAGGCCCTGGCGCCGGCCTGGTGGGTCCAGCGCTGCCGGCTTGGCGGACCTTGGCCGGATCCCAGCTAATGGAGCCGAACGAAAACGGGGGCCCCGAAGGACCCCCGCTCCGTAGCTTGCGGTGGGTTCGCGGGCCTAGGCCTGCACCACCTCGCCATGCAGGTTGATGTCGAGACCCTCGACCTCGACCTCTTCGGCGACACGTAGGCCGATCGTGTACTTGATGACCAGCAGGATCACGAAGGTGACCACGCCGCAGTAGAGGAAGGTCGCGGCGATGTCCTCGAGCTGTAGGACCATCTGGCCAACGTTGTGGTCGTGGATCCAGCCCTTGGACGCCGAGTTGATGGCGTTGGAGGCGAAGACGCCGGTGAGCAGGGCCCCCAGCGCGCCCCCGACCCCGTGCACGCCCCAGGCGTCCAGCGCGTCGTCGTAGCCGAACATCTTCTTCACGTGGACCGCGGAGAAGTAGCAGACCACGCCGGCGGCGATGCCGATGAGCAGCGCGTCGCCGGGGTTGACGAAACCCGACGCCGGGGTGATCGCCACCAGGCCCGCCACGGCGCCGGACACCAGGCCCAGCACCGACGGCTTCTTGGAGACGATCCACTCGGCGGTCATCCAGGCCAACGCCGCGCCGGCGGTGGCGATCTGCGTCGCGGCGGCGGCCATGCCGGCCTGCACGTTCGAGGTCACCGCCGAGCCGGCGTTGAAGCCGAACCAGCCGACCCAGAGAAGGCTGGCGCCGATGACGCTGTAGGCCAGGTTATGCGGGGCCATGTTCTCGCTCCCGAGCCCCTTGCGCCGGCCCAGCATCAGGGCTGCGACGAGGCCGGCGGTGCCGGCGTTCAGGTGCACCACGGTCCCGCCGGCATAGTCCAGCGCGCCCGCCTTGCCGAGCCAGCCGCCGCCCCACACCCAGTGGGCGATCGGGCAATAGACCAGCAGTAGCCAGGCGCCCATGAACGCCAGGAACGCCGAGAACTTCATCCGGTCCGCGAGCGCCCCGGCGATCAGCGCCGGGGTGATGATCGCGAAGGTCATCTGGAAGAACATGTAGACGGACTCAGGGATGGTCGCCGCCAGCGAACTGGTGGAATTCAGCCCCATCGGCCCGAGCAAGAGGTACTTCACCCCGCCGATGAAGGCGTTGTTCGACCCGCCGTCGGTGAAGGCGATCGAGTAGCCGATCACCATCCAGAGCACCGTGATCAGCGCCGTGGCGGCGAAGCTCTGGGCCAGCGTGGCCAGGATGTTCTTCTTGCGCACCATGCCGGCGTAGAAGAGCGCCAGGCCCGGGATGGTCATCATCAGGACCAGCACCGAGGAGGTCAGCATCCAGGCGGTGTCGCCGGTATCGATCTTCGGCGCCGATGGTGCGGCAGCGGCCGAAGCCGCAGCTGCGGCCGGAGCTGCAGCGGCTGGCGCAGCCGCGTCGGGCGCGGGCGTGGCCGCCGGCGCTGCGGCCGCTGGGGCTGGGCTCGCGGGCGCAGCCGCGGTCTGGGCGACCGCGGGGCCGGCGAGCGGACCCCCGATCACGGCGGCGGCGAGAGCCAGGCCCGCCAGCCTTTTCAATGCGATGAGCTTCATGTCTGTTGTCCCCTGATTTCTTGCCGCTAGAGCGCTGCCGCGCCGGTCTCGCCGGTCCGGATGCGCACGGCGTCCTCGACGCTGAGGACGAAGATCTTGCCGTCGCCGATCTTGCCGGTGGCCGCGGCGGCCTTGATGGCCTCCACCGCCTTGCCGACGGCGGCGTCGTCGACGACCGCCTCCAGTTTCACCTTGGGCAGGAAATTCACCTGGTACTCGGCGCCCCGGTAGATCTCCGTCTGCCCCTTCTGCCGGCCGTAGCCCTTCACTTCCGAAACCGTCAGCCCCTCGACGCCGGCGCCGACGAGCGCTTCGCGCACGTCGTCCAGCTTGAAGGGTTTGACGATCGCCATGATCAGTTTCATCCGCTCGCTCCCGCGCGGCCCTTGAGGCTGGACCGGCCGTCCGTGTTTGACCTGAGGCCGCCGGCGACTGTCCCCATCCGCATGTTCGCCGTGGCCGACCGGACGCTATCGACGCCGGAGGGCAGGGGGCGGGGCGCGGCCACGCTGCATCGCAATAAGCCGCGGCGCGCCCGAATCCTGGGCGGTCAGCGGGCCCGGCGCCTTAAATTTGGGCGATTGCGCGCTCCAGAGCGTTTGACTTGTGGCCGTGAGCCCCTATTCACGAAGCCGTGACGCCGGAAACTGGCTTCGCTGCCAGTCGTACTGCTGCCGAATTCGACCGCTAGAGGTGCGCGCGAGGTCTGTTCCCCACTAAAATTTGAGGACTCGATGACGATCCAACGACTGCTGTCCGCCGCCGCTGCGGCTTCCCTGATCGCCGGCGCGGCCTACGCCCAGGCCCCGGCGCAACCCTCGGCCAAGGCCGCCGCCACCACCGAGAAGGCCGCCCAGGCCGCGACCGGCAAGGCCACCAGCGATGCGCCGGCCAAGACAGCGGTGCAGGGCACCGCCCGTGCGGTCGGCGATGCGGCGGTCAACGCCCAGGCGACCGCGCCTGCGGCTCCCGCGACCGCCCCCGCCGCGGCGCCCGGCGCCAAGGTCGTCGCGAACGGCGACATCATGTCGACCTTGCGCTCGTCAGGCCAGTTCAACACCTTCGTCAAGGCGCTGGACGCCACCAACCTGTCGGGCCTGCTGCAGAAGCAGCCGAACATCACCGTGTTCGCGCCCACCGACGCCGCGTTCGCGGCTCTTCCGGCGGGCGAGCTCGACAAGCTGATGGCCGACAAGCCCGGCCTGCAGAAGCTGCTCGTCTACCACCTGATCAACGCACGGGTGGATTCCACCAAGATCAAGGGCGCGCGCGGCCCGGTGCCGGCCGGGTCCGGCGACAAGATCGTGCTCGACGGCAGCGCCGAGAACGGCCAGCTGAAGGCCGAGAACGCCAACATCCTGCAGGCCGACGTCGCCGCGTCGAACGGGCTGATCCAGGTCGTCGACCAGGTGTTGAAGCCGAATTCGGTGCCCGAGACCCTGCCCGACGCGGCGGCCAGCGCCACCCCGGCGGCGAGCACCGAGGCCGCGCAGCCCGCCGAACCTGCCAAGCCGGCGGCGAAACCCGCGGCCAAGAAGTCGAAAAAATGAACCTTCACCGGGGGTCGCGCCTTTAGCTGCCCGAGACGGGCAACAAGGAGCTTCCGCCATGAAGATCAGCGTCCTATTCGCCAGCGTCGCCGCGACCACCCTGATCGGCGGCGCGGCGGTTGCGCAGCAGCCGAGTTCGTCCAGCGCGCCGGCGGTCGTCCAGCCGAGCCCCAGCGCCTCGGGGACGACGTCGAGCACCACGTCCACCGACACGACTGCGCCGACCGGCACGGCGACCTCGACCTCGGTGACCACCAGCGACCCGGCCACCGGCGCGACGGTGACCAGCACCACGACCACCAACGGCCCGGTGCCCGACACCGCCGAGAACCGGCGCAAGTACGGCGGGCCTATGTCGCACGCTGGGAAGCGGACCGCGCCGCGCGGCAACTAGTCCGGAGCAGGGCTTTCCCCGCCCGGGACGCCGCGCCGGGGCGGGTTGAAGCGAAGGTCGGCGGGCCCTATGGTCCGCCGACTTTTTTTGCGCCTGCGAACAAGCCCCCAACAGCCCAGCCTCCATGCCCGACAAGCCGCTATCGTTTCAGGGCCTGATCCTGAAGCTGCACGACTATTGGAGCGCGCAGGGCTGCGCGATCCTGCAGCCCTATGACGTGGAGGTGGGCGCCGGCACCCTGCACCCGATGACGGTTCTGCGGACGCTGGGCCCCAAGCCCTGGAAGGTCGCCTACGTGCAGCCGTCGCGCCGGCCAGCGGACGGGCGCTACGGCGAGAACCCCAACCGGCTGCATCAGCACCACCAGTACCAGGTGATCCTGAAGCCCAATCCGGCCAACCTGCAGGAGCTCTACCTGGGCTCGCTGGAGGCGATTGGTATCGACCCGGCCGTGCACGACATCCGCTTCGTCGAGGACGACTGGGAGAACCCGACGGTCGGCGCCTGGGGCCTCGGCTGGGAGGTCTGGTGCGACGGCATGGAGATCACCCAGTACACCTACTTCCAGCAGGTCGGCGGGCTGGACGTGTTTCCTGTGGCGGGCGAGCTGACCCTCGGGCTCGAGCGGCTCAGCCTCTATCTGCAGAACGTCGACAACGTCTATGACCTGCGCTTCAACGATGAGTTCAGCTACGGCGACGTCTACTTGGCCAACGAGCAGCAGTTCTCAGCCTACGAGCTCGACGTCGCTGACGTCGGCGTCCTGAAGGGCCAGTTCGAGGACATGGAGCGCGAGGTCCCGCGGATCCTCGGCGCCCGCGGCCGACAGGGGGAACAGCTCGTGCTGCCGGCCTACGACCACGTGCTGAAGGCCAGCCACCTGTTCAACATTATGGATGCCCGCGGCGCGATCGCGGTAGCGGAACGGCAGAGCTACATCGGCCGCATCCGCGACCTCTGCAAGATGTGCGCGGAAGCCTACGTGGCCCAGCAGGGCGGGAACGCGTAGTCCATGCCCCAGCTTCTCCTCGAACTGTTCTCGGAAGAGGTCCCCGCGCGCATGCAGGCGCAGGCCGCGAAGGACCTCGAGCGGATGGCGCGTGAGCGGATGGCCACCGAGGGGCTGTTGCCGGAGGCGCTGACGGCGTTCGCGGGACCGCGGCGCCTGACGCTCGTGGCCGAGGGACTGGCCGCGGCGCAGGCCGAGCGCCACGAGGAGGTGAAGGGGCCGCGCACCAATGCGCCGGAGCAGGCGCTGGACGGTTTCCTGCGCAAGAACGGCCTGACCAAGGACCAGCTCACCGAGCGCGACGGCGTCTGGTTCGCGCACCTGCACAAGCCCGGCCGCCCCACGGTGGAAATCGTGGCCAAGATGGTCGACGCCATCGTCCGCGACTTCCCCTGGCCGAAGTCGATGGTCTCGGGAATGAGCCGGCTGCGGTGGGTCAGGCCCCTACAGCGGATCCTCTGCGTGTTCGACGGCGAGGTTGTGCCCTTCAACATCGACGGCCACGAGAGCGGCGACATGACCGAGGGCCACCGGTTCATGGGCACGCGACAGGCGTTCCGGGTGAAGGACTTCGACAGCTACCAGGATGGCTTGGCCCGGAACTTCGTCGTGCTCGATCCCGAGGAGCGCAAGGAGCGCATCCTGGATGGCGCGCGCACCCTCTGCTTCGCGCGCAACTTCGAGCTGGTCGAGGACGAGGGCCTGCTGAACGAGGTCGCTGGGCTCGCCGAATGGCCGACGCCGGTGATGGGCGACATGGACCCGGCGTTCCTGGACCTCCCGCCGGAGGTGATCCGCACATCGATGCGCGTGCACCAGCGGTTCTTCGCGGTGCGAGATCCGAAAACCGGCTTCCTGGTCCCGCACTTCGTCACCGTGGCCAACATCGAGGCGACCGACGGCGGCAAGCTGATCGCGTCGGGCAACGCCCGCGTGCTTTCAGCCAGGCTCTCCGACGCCCGGTTCTTCTGGGACGCCGACCGGAAGGTCCCGCTGGCCGACCGACTGGAGAAGCTGAAGGGCGTCACCTTCCACGCCAAGCTAGGCACGATGGCCGAGCGGGTGGAGCGGATCACGGCGCTGGCGGGCGAGATCGCGCCCTACGTCCGCGACGACGAGGAGACGCGGCGCCTCGCCATGCAGGCCGCACGGCTTTGCAAGGCCGACCTGGTCTCAGGGATGGTCGGCGAATTCCCCGAACTGCAGGGCGTCATGGGCGCCTATTACGCCGAGCAGCAGGGCCTCGAGCCCGAGGTCGTGGACGCGATCCGCTGGCACTACCGCCCGCTCGGCCCGACCGACGACCCGCCGGTGCAGGCGGTGGCCGCGAGCGTGGCGCTGGCGGACAAGC
Source organism: Phenylobacterium sp. (assembly GCA_045802455.1). GTDB lineage: Bacteria > Pseudomonadota > Alphaproteobacteria > Caulobacterales > Caulobacteraceae > Phenylobacterium. Next base: position 36,556 of record JBJMQX010000082.1, read on the forward strand.
TGGACATGCTGGTCAGCTTCTTCGGAATCGGCGAGAGGCCTACCGGGTCTCGCGATCCGTTCGCGTTGCGGCGCGCGGCGCTGGGCGTCATCCGTATCGTGCTCCAGTCGCGCACCCGCCTCCCGCTTCGCCGGTTCGTCTCGGCCGACCTGCTCGACTTCTTCGCCGACCGGCTGAAGGTCCTGCTCCGCGAGCAGGGCGAGCGGCACGACCTGGTCGATGCGGTGTTCGCGCTGGGCGACGACGACCTCGTCAGGATCGTCTCGAAGGTGAACGCGCTCTCCGAGTTCCTCGGGACCGAGGACGGCAAGAACCTGCTGGCCGGCTACAAGCGGGCGGTGAACATCCTCAAGGCCGAGGAGAAGAAGGGCGCATTGCCGACCGGCGAGCCCAAGGAGATGGCGGGTTCGCCACCGGAGGAGTGCGGCCTGATCGCCGCCGTCGGCCACATGGATATCGAGGTCGGCAAGGCGCTGGAGGCCGAAGACTACGAGGCGGCGATGCGCGAGCTCGCGGCGCTCCGCCCGGCGGTGGACGCCTTCTTTGACAAGGTCTTAGTGAACTCCGAGGTAACCTCGGAACGCGACAACCGGCTGCGGCTTCTAGCCAAGGTCCGCGACGCCATGGGCCGCGTGGCCGACTTCAGCCAGGTCACGGGATAACAGAGGGACTTAGATGCCGGCCGGGACGATGACGAAATCGCGTTGGGTGTACGCCTTCGGCGGCGGCAGCGCGGACGGCGACGCCTCGATGAAGAACCTCCTGGGCGGCAAGGGGGCGAACCTGGCCGAGATGTCCTCGCTGGGCCTGCCGGTGCCGCCCGGCTTCACCATCACCACCGAGTGCTGCACCCACTTCTACGCCAACGAGCGGCAGTACCCGGCCGATCTGAAGGAGCAGGTGGCGGCGGGCCTTGCGCGCGTCGAGGAGCTGACCGGCAAGCGGTTCGGCGACGCGGCCAACCCGCTGCTGGTCTCGGTGCGCTCGGGCGCGCGGGCGTCGATGCCCGGCATGATGGACACGGTGCTGAACCTCGGCCTCAATGACCAGACCGTCGAGGGGCTCGCCAAGCTCGCCGGCGACCGGCGCTTCGCCTTCGACAGCTATCGCCGCTTCATCCAGATGTACTCGAACGTGGTCCTCAACCTTGACCACCACATGTTCGAGGAGATCCTTGACGAACATAAGGAACGCCTCGACGTCACGGTCGATACCGCGCTCGGCGCGGAGGACTGGGAGGCGGTGGTCGCCGACTACAAGCGCGCCGTTGAGAGCGAGCAGGGCGAGCCCTTCCCGCAGGACCCGCAGGCCCAGCTCTGGGGCGCCATCGGCGCGGTCTTCGCGAGCTGGATGAATGACCGGGCCAAGTTCTACCGCCGCATGCACGACATCCCGGAAAGCTGGGGCACGGCGGTCAATGTGCAGTCGATGGTGTTCGGCAACATGGGCGAGACCTCGGCCACCGGCGTCGCCTTCACCCGCAATCCGTCGACCGGCGAGAACCGGCTCTACGGCGAGTTCCTGATCAACGCCCAGGGCGAGGACGTCGTCGCCGGCATCCGCACGCCGCAGGCCCTGACCAAGGTCGCCCGCGAAGAGATGGGTGAGAAGAACCCCTCCATGGAGGAGGCGCTTCCCGACGTCTTCGTCCAGTTCAAGGAGGTCGTGGGCAAGCTCGAGAAGCACTACCGCGACATGCAGGACATCGAGTTCACGGTCGAAAAAGGCCGGCTCTACATGCTGCAGACGCGCAACGGGAAGCGCACGGCCAAGGCCGCGCTGAAGGTCGCCGTCGACCTCGCGTCCGAGAAGCTGATCAGCCGCGAGGAGGCGGTGATGCGGGTGGAGCCCGCCAGCCTGGACCAGCTGCTGCACCCGACCATCGACCCGGCCTCCAATCGCGAGGTGATCGCAACCGGGCTGCCGGCCTCGCCCGGCGCGGCGACCGGCAAGATCGTCTTCACGGCCGCAGAGGCCGAGATCCAGGGCGGTTCAGCCGGCGCGGTGATCCTGGTGCGCGAGGAGACCAGCCCCGAGGACATCCGCGGCATGGACGCCGCCCGCGGCATCGTCACCGCCCGCGGCGGCATGACCAGCCACGCCGCCGTTGTCGCGCGGGGCATGGGCCGGCCCTGCGTCTCCGGCGCCGGCGAGATCCACATCGACACCAAGGCCGGCGAGATGCGCACCCGCGGCCGCACGTTCCGCGCGGGCGACGTGATCACCATCGACGGCTCGACCGGCGAGGTGCTGTCGGGCGTCGTGAAGATGATCGAACCGGAGCTTTCCGGGGATTTCGCCACCTTGATGAGCTGGGCCGACGAGGTTCGCCGGCTGAAGGTGCGCGCCAACGCCGAGACCGCCGTCGACGCGCGCACGGCGCGGCAGTTCGGGGCCGAAGGCATCGGCCTTTGCCGCACCGAGCACATGTTCTTCGATCCGGCGCGGATCGCCGCGGTGCGCGAGATGATCCTGGCCGACGACGAGGCCGGCCGCCGGACGGCGCTGGCCAAGATCCTGCCGATGCAGCGCGACGACTTCGTCGAGCTCTTCGGGATCATGGAAGGCCTGCCGGTCACCATCCGGCTGCTGGACCCGCCGCTGCACGAGTTCCTGCCGCACACCGAGGAGGACGTGGCCGCCGTGGCCGAGGCGACCGGCCTCGACGCCGCCAAGCTGTTGCGCCGCGCCCAGGAGCTGCACGAGGTGAACCCGATGCTGGGCCACCGCGGCTGCCGCTTGGGGGTGAGCTATCCCGAGATCTACGAGATGCAGGTGCGCGCGATCATCGAGGCGGCCTGTGAGGTCGCCGCGGCGGGTCGGCCCGCGCCGATCCCGGAGATCATGCATCCGCTGGTCGCCAAGGGCGAGGAGATGAAGTTCCTGCGCGAGCTCACCGACCGCGTGGCCAGGCAGGTGATGGCCGAGAAGCGCTGCGAGATCACCTACATGGTCGGCACCATGGTCGAGCTGCCGCGCGCCGCGATCCGCGCTGCAGACCTGGCCGAAAACGCCGAGTTCTTTTCGTTCGGCACCAACGACCTGACGCAGACGACCTTCGGCATCAGCCGCGACGA
>JBJMQX010000083.1:0-22685 GCA_045802455.1 Phenylobacterium sp.
GGTAGTGCATCGTGGTCGCCTGGTCGGCGACGAAGATGCCCTGGAAGGCGTCGCCGCCGCCGCGGAACAGCACGTTGTCGCTGATGAGCACATCGTGCGTCGGCGCCGTCGCGTTGCTGGTCAGGAACTGGATGGCGTCCGGGTGATCGCCGGTCGGGACGTGGAAGTTGTCGAGCACGTTGCCGGTGATCTTCACGTTGGACACCTGGCCGAACATGAAGCCGGTCGTGCCGACGTCATGGACGTGGTTGTTGGCCACGGTGATGTTGCTGGAGGTGCTGATCGCCATCGCCCGCTCGAGCTGCTGGAACTCCGAGTTGGTGACGCTGATGTTCGAGCTGCCCGAGATCTGGATGCCCTCGATGTCGTTCAGGACGTTGCCGTCCAGCGAGCCGTGCACGCTCACGTGGTCGAAGCTCAGGTTGCTCGAATTGGTGACGATGTAATCGAAGTAGCCGGTGCTCTGGGTCACCATCTCGACGTTGGAGAAGGTGATCCCGTGGGCGTTGTCCACGCCGAAGGACGTCAGCACCGCCCGGTTCGCCGCGTCCGCCGAGGTGATGGTGACCCCGGTCGCGAACGTCAGGTTCGAGAAGTACAGGCCCGAGTAGGTCCCAGCCTTCAACAGGATGGTGTCACCGTCGTGGGCGGATTTCAGGGCGCTGGTAAGCGCGGCCGTGCTGTCGACTGTGATGCTGGACACGAACTTCTTCCTTATGAGACCCCGACCTCCAGGTACTCACGACCTGGTTCGCCATTACACACATCAATAGGGTCGTCGGATTACACCGATCTTAAGGAAAATGGTTATGTCCGATTAACGGTTGGACAAACCTTGGCAGCTCTCTCTCGTCTGAGAAATTAATACTTGGTTTTTGTTAATTAATACTTGAGAGCCCGAGGCCGGTCCGTCGGCTGTCACCGAGGCGGCGTGAAGGCCCGTCCAGAAGAGCGCACAGGGCCGCGCGAAGGTTAGGGTCGCGGACGCCGCCGCGAGGATCGGTCGCGGGTCCGCGCCTGGAGGCGCAGGATAAGGACGAGCGCCAGGACCATCATCAGCACGCCGCCGCCGAGGCAGATCCAGGTGATCAACACTTCCATGGCGGCGTTCCCCCCAACTTGCCTCGCCGGTCCGGGCACGAACCGGGAGACGTCGCTTATTCCAAGGCGCGATCACGCGCACTCTTTGTTGAAGAAATCGTGGTATCGCCTCTCCCCGATCAGGGTGCGAAACGCGGTGCGGCCACGGCCATAATCCGCAGTCCGCCTCCACCCCAGCGATGGAACCTAGCTTGAGCGTCAGCCGGCACACCGCCTACAATCTCGTCGGCCAAGTCATCCCGATCCTGCTGTCGCTGGTCACGGTGCCGTTCTATCTGCGGCTGGTCGGGGCAGAGCGCTATGGCGTGCTCGCCATCGCCTGGCTCCTGCTGGGCTACTTCGGACTGTTCGACCTGGGGCTCGGTCGCGCGACGGCCTTCCGCCTCGCGGCGCAGAAGGACGCATCGCCGCAGGCCAGGGCCAACACCTTGTGGGCCGCCCTCATCGTCAATCTGCTGATGGGCGCGGTGGGGAGCCTCGTCCTATGGGGCGCCGCGACACTCTTCTTCGGAACCCTCTTCAAGGTCTCGGCGGACCTGAAGGTCGAAGTGGCCGCCGCCGTGCCACTCCTGGCGCTCACTGTGCCGGTCGCGACCGTCACGGGAGTGCTGACCGGCGCCATGCAAGGCCGCGAGCGCTTCCTCGAGATCAACGTCGTCAACGTCATTTCGACGGCGCTCTTTCAACTGTTGCCGCTTGGCCTGGCGGTGGTCTACGGCCCGCGCCTTCCGCTTCTGTTGCTGGGCGCCCTCACCGCTCGCGGCCTCGCCGCGGCGGTGCTGGCCTACCGGTGTCACCTTGATCTCACGCGTGGGCGCCAATTCAGGCTCGACCGCGACGAGACCCTCAATCTGCTGAAGTACGGAGGCTGGGTGAACCTCACATCCATCTTCGGTCCAGTCCTGTTCATGATGGACCGCTTCACGATCGGCGCTACTTTGGGAGCGACCGCTGTGACCGACTTCACCGTGCCCTATCAGCTGGCGGAGCGGACCTCTATTCTCTCCACCTCACTGGTCTCGGCGCTGTTTCCGCGCCTTTCATCGTCGTCGCCGGAAGAGCGTCAGGCGCTGGCGAACCGGGCCAGCCTCACGGTCCTCGCCCTGCTCAGCCCGCTGTTCCTTGGGGGCATCTATATCATGGGACCCTTCCTGCACATCTGGGTGGGTCAGAAGCTGGGAAGCGACGCGCCGTGGGTCGGGCGCTACATGCTCTTCGCGATGTGGCTCAATGCGCTCGCCCTCATACCCTTCATCAGGCTGCAGGCCTCGGGACGGCCGGATCTCGTCACCAAGATCCTGCTCGCCGAAATTCCGCCCTTCCTCCTGACCCTCTTCGTCGCGATCCACTACTTCGGCCTTGTCGGGGCCGCGGCGGCGGCGATGTTCCGCTGGACCATGGACTATGCGCTGCTGACCTGGTTCGCGAGCCGCCGCTTCGAGACTTGGCGTCTGGTCCTTACGAACTATCTGCTGTTGGGGGCCGGCATCTATTTCGCCGGCATCTGGTCGTTCACCGATTGGCGGTGGTGGGCTTCCGCAGCAGCCCTCGAGGCGGGCGTACTCCTGGTCTCGTGGAGGTCTCTGCCGCCGGACTTGACCGTGCGCGCGGTCCACTTGCTGAAGGATCGTCTGGCGCTCACATGAGCCGCGTCCGAACGCCCCCTCAGTCGATCGATATTGCGGCGGCGGTCAACGACCGCGAGGTGTTGGCCAACTGCCTGCAGCGCTCGCCAGACATCGCGCGCGACCGAGCGGACCTGCGCATCTATGAGGGCTTCGCCTCCGCGGCCAAGGCGTACAATCGCGCCTTGGACGAGGCTAAGGCCGCCTATGTCGTGCTGGTTCACCAGGACGTCTACCTGCCGGCGGATTTCCTCGCGCGCCTGCAAAAGGCGGTGGACGAGCTCACCGCGTCCGATCCCAGCTGGGGTGTCGCCGGCGTGATCGGCCTGACCGAGGCCGGCGAGGTGGCGGGCGAAACCTGGTCCTCCGGACTTCGCCAGACAGTTGGGCGCAAGGTCGCCGAGCCGACCCGCATCGTCACCCTGGACGAACTGCTGCTGGTGGTCCGCCGCGCGTCCGGCCTCAAGTTCGATGAGGGCATGCCCGGCTTCCACCTCTATGCGGCAGACCTCGTGCAGACCGCGCGCTCAAAGGGGTTGGCGAGCTACGTCCTCGATCTGCCCGTGGTCCACCATAGCCGCCCCGTCGTATGCCTGGATGCGGGCTACCGCCGGGCCTACCGCTACATGCAGGCCAAGTGGCGGCACAGCCTGCCGTTGCCGAACCTCGTCTGTCCGGTCGAGCGGTCGATGCTGCGCCTACTGATTCTCGACGGACGTCTGCGATGGCGCAACCGCGGCCGGCGCAACCGCCAGCCCGCGACCGGTGACCCGGTGGAGATCGCCCGCCGCCTCGGCATGGAATAGGTCGACCCTTCAGGGCCGACGCGCCACCACCATGATCTGGACGGCGAAGAGGTGCGACAGCCGTCCGGCCGACAGCCCGCCTATCAGCTTCGCCTTCCAGCCGGTGCGCGCCAGCGGCCCAACGCTCTCCACGATCAGGCCCGCCGCCTCGAACAGCTCACGGTAGCTTTGCGGTGTGAACCAGCGCAGATGCGTCTGGTCCATGACGCCCACCGGGGCGTAGCGGAAGCGCCCGGCCAGCAGCTCGCGGATCACCCTCCAATGCGAGACATTGGGCGAGCTGGCGTAGAACCTGCCGCCCGGCTTGAGGCAGGCGGCCAGGCGTGGGACCACGCTCCAGGGATCGCGCAGGTGTTCCAGCACCTCGCTGGCGATGACCGCATCGAATTTTCCGGAGAGCCGCGAGAGGTCCAGCCCCTCCACGTCGCCGACCAGCACCTCGCTTAGTCCTGGCCGCGCCGCGGCGGCGGCGCCTTCGCTGAGCTCGATGCCGACGTAGTGCGAGGCCTTGCCGGCGGCGAGCGCGGCCCGGCCCGTTCCGCCCGAGCCGCAGCCCACCTCCAGCACCGAGGATCCCGGTTGCAGCATCGCCACGATGTCGTCACGGGCATTGCCGAAATAGCTGTCGGGCTTGTCTCGATAGATGTCCTCCGCGCCCGACGTGGGGGCAAGGCTGGGAGCGGCGTGGGCCATGAAGGAACGTCCTGTGAGCTCGCCGGCCTGCGTGCGCGACGGGCGTTGCAGCCGGATTTCCCCGTGGTAGACGGCTCTCGGAAAAAATTCACTAAGCTCTGGGAGGGTGCGTCGCCCGCGTCTCGTGGCGCTGCAGGGTTCGAAGGATGCGACTATTGAAGCGGGCCAAGCGCGCGACAGACCAACCAGTACCGCTGCTCAAGCCGTATAGCGGCGCCGGCATGCCCGATCTGCACCGCTGGCTGGTGATCGGCATAGCGGCGCTCGCGGCCCTGATCTGCCTGCCATATGGCTTCTACTATGCCCTGCTCACGCCTTGGCTGTTGGTGCCGCTGGTGGTGCCGATCCTGATGCTCGCGGCGGTGACGATCTGGGCGCTTCCAGATCTGTCCTCGTTCCCGGACCGGACCATGGAGTGCATGCTGTTCGTGTTGTTCGCGGCGCTTGTGGCATGGCCGAACTACCTCGCCCTCACCTTCCCCGGATTGCCCTGGATCACGGTGACCCGATTGGTGGGCACCCCGATGGTCGTCTTGCTGTTGATCAGCTTCTCGGGGTCGGCCGCGTTCCGAACGGAGTTGTCGGCGGTCCTGAAGAACTCGCCGGCTGTCTGGAGGTGCGTGGCGATCTTCACGATCCTGCAGGGCGTCTCGATCGTTTTCGCGGCCCAAGTCGGGGTGGCGATCTCGCAGTTCGTTGTCCACATCACTAACGAGACGGCGGCCTTCTTCCTGTGCGCCTATCTGTTCCGGCGGCCGGGCCGGGCCGAGCTGTGGGGTTCGCTTTTCTGGCTGTTTGCGATCTTCGCGGGACTGATCGGAATTGAGGAGTTCCGCCTCGAGAAGGTGATATGGGCGGGCCATGTGCCGAGCTTCCTGCTGCCGCGCGACGAGGTTGTCGCGCACATCCTCCAGGGCTCGACGCGCGCCACGACCGGCGACTACCGGGCGCAGAGCGTATACAGCACCAGCCTTGGGCTGTCGGAGATGATGGCCCTCGCCATCCCGTTCCCGCTGCACTTCATGATGCAGCCCCGCTACAATGTCTTCGTCCGCCTGGCTGGAGCGGCCTCGATCCCCTTCATGGTGATCGTCATCCTCGACAGCGGGTCGCGACTGGGCCTGCTCGGCTTCTTCCTCGGCACCATGCTCTATCTGGCGGTCTGGGCGTTCCGCATGAGGCGGAAGAACCCATCGAGCCTCGTCGCAACGGCTGTCATCGTGGCGTATCCCGTGCTCTTCAGCGCCTTCATCGTGGCGTCGCTCACCATCGGGCGCATCAAGGCGAGAGTCTGGGGGATGGGCCAGTACGACGATAGCAACCAGGCCCGCATCGACCAATGGAACTTGGGCATCCCGAAGATCCTGACGCATCCGCTGGGATACGGCCCCGGCCAGGGCGCGCCGGCGCTGGGATACCACAACCTCGGCGGCACCCTGACGATCGACAGCTACTACCTGAGCGTAGCGATGGACTACGGCCTCGTGGGGCTCGTGGCGTTCATCGCCGTGTTCGGCGTCGGCGCGTTCCAGGGCGGGCGCCACGCCATCGCCCTGAGCGAGGAGGATCCGGACGTGGCTTTCCTGCTGCCGCTGACGGTCGCGCTCATCTCGTTCATGGCGATGAAGTCGTTCTTCGCCCAGGACGACAACAACGCGATCGCCTTCATGATGGTCGGCACGATGGTGGGCCTGATCCATCGGATGAGATCGCGGAACGCTGCTGCCGAGGGGAAGCTGAAGACCGTTGCCGATCGGCGCCTGCTCGCCGCCTGACGCGGCGGCGCGCCGAACGAGCTCGCGCTAGCTCATCAAGACGGCAGACCCGGAAATCCCGTGTGCGTGAGAGGTCAGCGGCGTTCCTCGGACTCAGGCCCGAGGGGCCCCTCCCATTCAGACGCCATATTCCCCAGCTTGCGGGAAAGGCGCCACAGAAATGCAGCCCCCCGTGCGCGAAGACCACGTTGGTTGCCACCGGCGTCGAGCCGCCATCGCGTCTGGGTTCCGGTGTGGAGCCGCCCGGGCGCTTCAACGCTGTAGTAGTAGAGCGCCAGAGATCGACGGCACCTGTCGGGCGGGCACTGCAGGGGTTCCGGATGCCCGTGGAAGGAAGTCGTGTCGGTAGTGAAGATCACAGCCCGATTTAGGACGGGCGAGACTTCCCGCACCTTGGATTTGCCGTCGCGTGACCAGAGCTCGAGGTTTCCGCCATACGAAGCCTCCCAGTCCGGGTTCAAATAGATGAGGAGGTTCAGTCTCCGATAGATCGGTAGGTGGGTCGGCCGCGTGAAATCGGAGTGGACCGCTAGATACCCACCGCGCTGTATTTGATGAAGTCCGCCGCCATCATAATATGGGTCGGAAATCAGTGGACCCTCGCCGGTCAAATTCTCCATCGCCTTCAGGACTGACGAGGAATTCAGCTGATACATGGTCGATCGGATGCACTCGGGCGCAGCATCGACATTGTTCGACGCTAGTTTCACCTGATAGACATCCTCGATCCGTTGACGCCAGATGTCGCTCTCCGGCTTCGGGAAATCCTTGATGATCCTGGAGACAACGTCTTTCGGCAGGAAGTTTTCAATCACGATATGAGGAAACGGCTCCGCACCCTGATATACATCAGTTTTGTTGCTAAGCGCTTTGACGACATGGGGAATGATATTCATATCATCTAACCTCAATCCTGGATTTTACTTCTCGGTTGTTGCTCGCCGCTTCAGCTAGCGACACCTGGCCCGGCCACCGAGCTGCGATAAGCGACTTCGTCAGCCCGGCGATCCGCTCATGATGGATCGTGGCGTCGGGGAACAGATGCCGGAACTGGCGGCTGTCCAGCAGCCGCGCGTAGTCGACCCTGCCATAGGCAATGTCCACGCCGTGGATCCGCCCCCTGTGGCCGATCGGCAATACGTTCAGAAGACGCGCGCGCACCGGCCGCGGCATCCAGTGGAAGAATGGGAACTTGTAGAAATGGGGATCGATCGGGAACCAGAAGTTCGGCGTCTGGACGTAGTAGTAGGGAGCCACGCGGCGCGTCTCGGCGGCGAAACGCTTCATGTTGTCCCACGTCATGACGTGCTCGATGACCGAATTCGAATGGGCGAGGTCGAAGGCCTGATCCTTCACCGTCGTCAGGTTGCAGGCGTCGCCGACCGCGGTCGCGAACAGCTCCGGCCGCGCCAGCTTCTCGGAGACCGCCGAGACGTTCTGGTTGACGATGGTGATGAAGGCCCCGCGGCTCTTCAGGTACTCGATGCCGACGCGCCCCCAGTATTCCAGGGCGCCGCCCATGTCGAGGATGCGCACCCGCCCACGCTCGGCGTGCACCCGGTCGATCAGCGCGCGGAGGCGAATGTCCCGCCTGCGCCGAAACCGGACGGATAGCGAATTCTCGTCACACGGATCGGCGAGCAATGCGGCAATCCCCTCCCCAAACAATCTCACGGCGCGGGTGGCTCCCGCCCGTCCGCGCCTGCAATCTGCGGGCCAGCACGCCGCTGTCCAGCCCTATTGCAAGCCCATGTAACGGAGAGGCAACTTCCGGCCCCTAGGGTCGCCCACAAGGCCCGAAGGGCCGCAAGCAGCCTGGACGCATGATCTCGCTCGTCATCCCCGCGCACAACGAAGAGCCGGTGATCGGCCGCCTGCTCGACGCCGTCCTTGCGGGCGCGGCGCCGGGCGAGCTCGAGGCGATCGTCGTCTGCAACGCCTGCCGCGACCGCACCGCCGAGGTCGCCCGCAGCTACGGGCCTTCGGTGAAGGTCGTCGAGACCGACATCCCGTCGAAGACCCACGCCATCAACCTGGGCGACCAGGCCGCAACCGGTTTCCCCCGCATCTACATGGACGCCGACGTGGTCATGTCGCTGGCCTCGGTGCGCGGCCTCGCCGCGGCCCTGGCGGAAGGCGGCGTCCTCGCCGCCGCGCCGGCCGTCGACACGCTGTTCCTAGATGGCACAGCCTGGGCGGTGCGCGCCTACTACCGCTTCTGGATGGCCTTGCCCTTCGTCCAGGAGGGCATGATGGCGGCCGGCGTCTATGCCGTCTCCGCCGAGGGCCGCCGGCGCTGGAGCGAGCTTCCCGACGTGATCGCCGACGACGGCTATGTGCGCCTGCTGTTCACCAGCGCCGAGCGCGTGGAGGTCAAGGATGCGGTGAGCGCCGTGACCGCGCCCGCCCGCTTCGCCGACCTGATCCGCATCAAGACCCGCAGCCGGCTTGGCGTCGCCCAGCTCAGGGACCGCTTTCCGGACCTCTTCGCCCGCGAGCAGCGCTCCAAGCGCCACGTCGCAGCGCTCGCCGCCATGCTGCGTCGCCCCAGCCACTACGTCGATGCAATTCCCTTCGTGCTGGTCAGCGTGATATCCCGCGTCCGCGCCGGTCGGCAGCTGCGGCGCGCCGGGGGATACCTCTGGGAACGCGACAACTCCTCCCGGGCGCCGCTTCCGAACGGGGCCGGCGGACCGGCGGTGGCGGGCGTGACCTGCAAGAACGGCGGCGAGTGACGGCGATATGTGTGGGATCGGTGGCTGCGTAGACTTCAACAGGACTCCGTCCAAGGCGACGCTGAACGCCATGGCGCGCGCGCTCGGCCGCCGCGGTCCCGACGAGCAGGGGATCCTGGTCCAGGGCGCCTGCGGGTTCGCCCACGCGCGGCTCAGCATCATCGACGTCGAGGGCAGCCATCAGCCGATGCGCGTGCCCGACCGCGACCTGTCGCTGGTCTACAACGGCGAGATCTACAACTATCAGGCGCTGCGCGGCGAGCTGCAGGCGCAGGGCGTCAGCTTCGCCACCCAGGGCGACACCGAGGTCGTGCTGCGCTGGATGGACCGCGCCGGGCCCGCCGCGCTCGCCAAGTTCGACGCCATGTTCGCCTTCGCGCTCTGGGACGCCACCAAGGAGCGCCTGCTGCTCGCCCGCGACGCCCTGGGCGAAAAGCCGCTGTTCTACGCCACCCCCTCGCCCGGCGTGCTGGTCTTCGGCAGCGAGATCAAGGCCATCCTGCAACACCCCGCCGTCGACCGCGGGCTCAACGACGCGGCCCTGCGCCAGGCCCTGCGGTTCCGGGCGATCTACGGTGCGGAGAGCCTGCACGCGGGCGTGCGCCAGCTCGAGCCGGGCTGCTGGCTGGAGTTCGACCGCGCCGGCGTGCGCACCGGCCGGTTCTACGACCTGCTGGATGAGGTCGAGGCGGCCAGGGCGCGCTATTCCGGATGGTCCGACGAGAAGCTGGTCGCAGGCGGCCGCGAGCTCTTCATGGACTCGGTCAAGGGCCGCCTGGTCGCCGACGTGCCGGTGGGCGCTTTCCTCTCGGGCGGGCTCGACAGCAGCCTGATCGTGGCCGCCATGCGCCAGATCCGCCCGGCCGGGGCCGAGATCGAGACCTTCTCCGTCGGCTTCACCGACGACCCGCATTCCGAGCTGCCGTTCGCCCAGGAGGTGGCCGAGGCGATCGGCTCGCGGCACACCGCCATCGGCGTCGGCCCGCAGAGCTACATCGACCGCTTCGCCGAGCTCTCCGCCTGCCGCGACGGCCCGGTGAGCCAGCCGGCTGACATCGCCATCGCCGAGATGAGCAAGGTGGCCCGCCGCACGGTGAAGGTGGCGCTCTCCGGAGAGGGCGCCGACGAGGTGTTCGCCGGCTATCCGAAATACCGGTTCGCGGGCGCGCCCTGGGCGCTGCGCCGCGCGCTGGCGCTCGTCGGCCCGCAGCGTGCGGCGGACCTCGGCGGGGCGCTGGGCCTCGATCGCCGGCGCGCGCTGGTCGCGGCCCGCGCGCTCGCTGCGCCGACCGAGGTGGAGCGCCAGGCGCAATGGTTCAGCTACCTTGGCCACGCCGACCTCGCGGGCCTGCTGCCCGGCCTCGGCTGGGACGCGGCAGCCTGGGCGCGCACCATAGAAGGCCAGACGGAGGCGCTCGCCCGCCTGCGGGGGCTGACGCCGCTCGGCCGGATGCAGGCGATCGACTGCCTCACCTGGCTTCCCGGCAACATGCTCGAGCGCGGCGACCGGATGACCATGGCCGAGGGCCTGGAGGTGCGTCCGCCCTTCCTGAGCCGGGAGCTGACCGCCTTCGGCCTGGTGCTGCCGGACCGCCTGAAGGTCCGCGGCTCGGTCGGCAAGCACATCGTCCGCACGTGGGCGAAGGACCTGCTGCCCGCCGGCATCGCCGGACGCGGCAAGTGGGGCTTCCGGGTGCCGCTGGCCGCCTGGTTCAAGGGTCCGATGCGAGACTTCCTGCGCGGCTATCTGCTCGACCCCAATGGGCTCTGCGCGACCTACGGCGACCTCGCCAACGTCCGTCGGCTCATCGACCTCAACGAGGGCGGCGGGGCGGACCTGGGCGAAACCCTATGGACGCTGCTGGCGGCCGAGGTCTGGTTCCAAACGGTCTACCGGCCGCTCTCCCAGCCGCAGAAACGCGCCGCGACCGCCTAGGCTTTTTGGGGGGCGACGAAGTCCGGAACCCCGCGCCGCCCGAGCAGTCCGGCCCACCAGCCCTGCATGGCGTAGCCGAGCTGGCGCCAGGCGGCGCGCCGCGCGAACCTCAGCCACAACATCAGGAACGATCCCACCGCCACGACCGGTAGGAGGCTAGGGGCGCAGTCGCGGGTGGTCAGCAGCTTGTTCCGCTCGTCGAGGAAGACCGCCATCCGGCTGCGGCGGCGCAGGTCCGCGACCGAGCCGGTGGTGCTGCCCTGGTTGTGCAGCACCCGCGCCTCGACCGCCAAGCCCAGCCGCTCGCCGCGCGCGAGCCCGCGCAGGCACCATTCGACCTCCTCGCCATAGAGGAAGTAGTCCTCGCGCATCAGCCCCACGCGCTCCGCGAAGCGCGGGCCGACCAGCATCGAGGCCCCGCTGACGAAGGACAGGTCCGCCTCGATCCCGGCCTGCGAGGTGGGATCGTCGAGGCGTTTGCCGCGGTCGATGGACTCGGCGCGGGCGAGCGGCGCGATCCACCGGCCGCCGCGGGATTCGACCAGCCCGTCCGGCCCGTGGATCGTGGCGCCGACGAGGCCGCAGTCACCGACGGCCAGCCGGTCTGCCAGATGGCGCAAGGCGTCCGGGTGCGGCAGGGTGTCGGGGTTCAGCACCCACCAGGCCGCGGCCTCACGGCTCGCCGCGATGCAGGCGTTCACGCCGCCGGCGTAGCCCAGGTTCGCGCCCGCGTCGAAGGCAGTCACGGCCTGGCCGCCGGGCAAGGCCGCAGGAACCGCCCGCACCAGCCCCGCGTAGGCCTCGGCGCCGCCGTTCTCGCAGATCACCACCGAGAAATCCCTGTAGGCGGACTTGGCGAGCGCCCCCAGGCAGGCGACGATGTCCTGCGGGTTGCGGAAGCCCACGATGCAGATCGAGACGTGTCCGATATCGGCCATGATCTTCCTGTCGCTGCCTCCCGTAGCGATAATTAAGGCGCAACCTGCCGGATTCTGCGCTGAGTCGTCGTAGCGTGGCCTCCGCGCCATATTGCGGGCTCGGCGTTTGGATTAAGCAAACCGAAGGCAATCGGGGGCATTAGGGTGTGTTGGGGCGCCAAGTCATCTAAAGCGTCGCGGTGAAGGACGGAGGTCAGGTTGGCGGGCGGAAGCAAAGGGTTCGGCGGCCTGTTCGGTCGCCGCAAGCAGCCCAGGGCCACGAGTTCATCGTTGACGGAGCCTTCGACCGTCGTGCGGCCCATGGCGCGCGATCCGCAGCGCCGTGGCGCCCAGCGCGACCTGCTGCCGCGCTTCCATTCGATGGCCAGCGACCAGTTCGGCGGGCGCTTCAACGACCGCTTCGCGAACATGCGCGCCAAGCTGCGCCTGGCGTTCACGCCGTCCCAGCCGGTGGCCCAGCAGCAGATGTTCGCCGGCCGCGACGAGGTCCTGAAGACCCTGATCCGCGCCATCGAGGACCAGCGGCTGCACGCGGTGCTCTATGGCGAGCGCGGCATCGGCAAGACCTCCCTGCTGCACATGCTCACGCTCGCCGCCCGCGAGGCGCGCTACATCGTCGTCTACTCCTCGTGCGGCGCGAACTCGACGTTCGACGAGATCTTCCGCGCGGCCGCGTCGGAGATCCCGCTGCTCTTCCACAGCGGCTTCGCGCCCACGGCGTCGGAGGCGGAAAAGGGCGACACCCTGGCCGACCTGGCGCCGGCCGGGCCGCTGTCGCCCCGCCGCTTCGGCGACCTTTGCGCCAAGCTCACCGGCACCCGCGTGCTGATCATCCTGGACGAATTCGACCGCTGCGAGTCCGGCGCTTTCCGGCGTGACGTGGCCGAGCTGATCAAGAACCTCTCCGACCGCCTGGGCCGGGTCCAGCTGATCCTGGCCGGGGTCGCCGCCGACCTGACCGAGCTGGTCGAGCACATCCCGTCCATCCGCCGCAACATCTTCGCCGTGCGCCTGCCCAAGATGTCGGACGCCGAGGTTCTGCAGATCGTGGCCAACGGCGAGCGGGAGGCGGGCCTGACCTTCGACCCTGCCGCCAGCACCTCCGTCGTCGCGGTTTCGCTGGGTTCGCCCTACATCGCCAACCTGCTCTGTCACCACGCCGGCCACATCGCCCTCGACGAGGGGCGCAGCACGGTGCTGCCGCGCGATGTCTCCAAGGCCGCCGACCTCGCCGCCGCCGAGTTCGAAGGCCGCGTCGCGCAGCCGATCCACAAGCGGGTCCGGCTGCTGTTCGAACAGGGCAATGGCGACGCGCTGGCCACCGCCGCGCGGGCCTCGCTCTCCAGCGACGGCGCGTTCGGGATCCCGGAGTTGCAGGCCTACGGCGACGTCGACGCCAAGCGGGCGCAACAGGTGATGCAGCTGCTGCTGTCCGAGCACATCATCGTGCCCAGCGAAAGCGACGACGGGGTGCAGCGCGCCGCGTTCGTCGAGGAAGGTCTGCCGACCTACCTGTGGATCAAGTGGGCGCAGCAGAACCTGCGCGCCGAATCCGGCAAGACCACGCGGCTGGTCAGCAACTCCTGAGGCTTAGCGGCGCTCCCTGCCCGCCAGGAAACGCCGCCCGGCTGAACCTACTTCGCGGCGGGCTGGGCCGCGGGCGCCGCGGCGCCGGCAGCCGGCGCTGCGCCGGCCGGAGCGGCCGGCTTGGGCGGCGGCGGCTTGAAGTCCGCGCTGTAGGTGATCGACTTCTCGGCGCCCTTCCGCAGGGCCTCGATCTGGGTCTTCAACAGCGTCTGCGCCTTCTGATTGCGCAGGGCGTTGATCGCATAGTTCACCGCCAGGTCGCCAGTGATCGGCAGGGTCTTGATGTCGGTGAGACGGCTGAACGCCAGGGCTTCGCCCTCGCGGGTGACGAACACCTCGCCGGGGGGCAGGTGTTCGATCTGAGCGGTCATCTGCGGATTGGCCGTCAGCGTGTCGAGCGTGCCGGTGTTCTCCTGGAACGGCGCGTTCTCGCTGTTGAACAGCTGCTTGACGTCCTCCAGCGTCTTGATCGCCTCGATCTGCTCCTTGTTGACCTTCGGCAGCACGCCGATGATCTGGTCGACGATGATCACCTTGCGTTGCGCGAACATCTCGGGATGCGTCGAGACAAATTCCTCCGCCTCCTGGCGGGACGGCTGGGCCACGCCGGAAGCCAGCTTGCGCTCGTAGAGCTGCGCCAACAGGGTGTCCTGGCCGCGCCGGAGCTGCATGGTGTATTCCGGCGTCTTGTCGATCTTGGCTTCCCTGGCCTTCTGGGCCAGCAGGTCGCGAAGGATGATCTGCTGCAGCGCCTGCTGCTCGGCCGCCTTGATGACCTTGGGATCCTTCGAGCGGAAGCCGCCGAGCTCGGACTGCAACTGCAGGGTGGTGATCTCCTCGCCATTGACGGTGGCGACCACCTGGCCCTTCGGCTTGCCGCCGATCAGCCGTTTGACCTTGTCGCAGCCGCCCAGGCCCATCACCAGCGGGATGGCCGCGGCCAGCAGGATAGCTTTCTTGTTCACAGGGCCCTCTCCTCGCGGCGACTCGCAAGCCGTCGCCGACCGTTGGCGGATTATGTCATGGCCTGGGGAACGCAACCACCGCCCTGCGGCCGATCCCCGTCCTCGGGCCAGCCGCGCTGGCCCCAAACGGAAACCGCCGCCCCCTTTCGGGAGCGGCGGCTTTAGAAGGACCGTTGATCTTTAAGATCAGGCAAACGCGGCGGTCGTCCGCCGGCGGCGGAGGACAGCGCCAACGCCACCGAAGCCGAAGATCATCAGCGCCCAGGTGGTGGGCTCGGGCACGGCCGTGATGTCGATGGTCGACTGGGCGTTGCCCTGGCCGTTCGCGGCGATGTGGAACCGCTCCGTCACCGAGTAGGGCGACGGGCCCGCGGTCCCGCCGGAGACCACATTGACGCCGGTGGCGCCGGTGGTGAACACGTGGCTCGCGAGCGGCGTGACAGTGGTGAACAGGCCGTTGTTGGTGTCCACATAGGTCGACTCGGTCACCGACCAGCCGTTGGTCAGCAGGTTCTCGGTGAAGCCGCTCAGGAAGCCGGGCGCGAAGGTCGTGAGGCCCTGCACCGTGACGAAAATGTCCAGCTGGCCCGGGCCGGTGCTGGCGGCGTCGAACGTGTTGGTGTTCAGCGGGTCCGGGAAGAAGCCGACGTGGGCGTCCACCGTGGCGCTCCAGACCCCGAAGGCCTGGTTGCTGATGTTGGAGCTGGTCACGCCGGGCACACCTTGCACGAAGATGGTGCTGCCGTTGTCGCCCGACAGGCCGATCGTCACCGTGGTGGCGGCGTTGGCCGAGGCGGAGAGCGCCAGGCCAGCGGCCAGGGCGACCGCCGGAACGAGGGTCTTGAAAGCGTTCATGGGATACAAGTCCTTCTTAACGTCTCGTTATCTTTAGCGACGCCAAGCGGGACCGTCAACACTGTACATAACAAATGCTTTGCAAGAAGCCCTCTCCAGGGTTCGGAATCCGGCGTTTTCAGGGCGCGCGACCGCCGACGGCGACAAGGGAAATTCTCATAAAACTCTATGGTTTCATCGCGTTGTGAAACAACGGCACGTCAGAATCACGCCGCCATAAAAATTCATACCGCGCCAAATAAGAATTCCCCTCACAGGCGAATTCTTCGCCTGATACAATATATTTGGCCGCGACTCCTGCGCCTTGCTCCCACGGGCCCTGCATTCCAAGCTTAGTTAAAATACATCGGTGTAACGCCGCAGCGCTCGAGCATATCTACACTCGGAGCAAACTGATCAACTCGTCATTTGCTAGGATATCGCGACTCGATCCCAAACACCCTGCTGCCGCGAGTAAGGTAGCGCTTGCTACGATCGGCGGGAAAACTCTAGGTTGTTCTTCGCCTAGTACGCTCGCGGGTCCCGGAAGATCAGCGGAACGGTGCGGGCCAGGATCGCCAGGTCGAGCGTCGGCGACCACGCCTCGATGTAGCTGTTGTCCGCCGCCACGCGGTCCCACATGCCGCGGCTGTCGCGGATCTCGCCGCGGAAGCCGTTCACCTGCGCATAGCCGGTCAGGCCGGGGCGGGCACGGAACCGCGCCGCATAGGTCGGGATCAGGGCGCCGTAGTACTCGTCGTGCGCGAGCGCGTGAGGCCTTGGCCCGACGATCGACATATCGCCCTTCATCACGTTCCACAGCTGCGGCAGCTCGTCGATCGACAGCTTGCGCAGCAGGGATCCCATCGCCGTCACCCGCGCGTCCCCGCGCGTCGCCTGGCGGACCGCGGCGCAATCCTCGGTCACGGTCATGGTGCGGAACTTGTAGATCGTGAACACCTTGCCCCGGTAGCCGGTGCGCCGCTGGCGGAAGATCGCCGGCCCCGGCGACTCCAGCTTGATCAGGACCATCACCAGGACGAGCAGCGGCAGGAACAGCAGCAGCCCCAGCCCGGAGCCCACGATGTCGAACAGTCGCTTCAGGGGATGCGTCGCGACCGGCGGGGGCGCCGCGGCCGGCTGACGTTGGAACTCTTGCGGCGGGCTGTCACGCTCCGCCGTCCTGTCGTCCGGCATGTCCGCAACGTCGAACATACTACAGCCAACCCCAGTACGCGTCCGGCGCACGCCCGGGGCGCGCACCCCGCCCGACCGTACCTGGCCGGACATCCGGGCGGCACGAAAGACCGGCGTTCCGCCCTTCGTCAATAAAAAATTCATAATAATTCAATGACGCAGCGTGCTTGCCACACCCGGCGCCCACTAGGACGCGAATTCTTCGCGCGTCGGGGGAATTCGCCGGCATCGACCACGATGCGGCAGGCGCAGGCATCGCCGCAGCCGGCCGTCCGCTCGATCCGACTTGGTGCTCGACAGGCAGGCTCAAGCCACTGCTCCCCAGCCACGTCTCGTCAACGCAAGCGCGGCCGGAAGGATGCCTAACGCCGGGTTTTCCATCCCTGCGCACGATCTCTTAAGCAGACTCACTGTTTGTGGGACACTCACTTGGTTCGCGAGTCCCGGAGCAAGAGCGATGCCGGCGGACGTCTCATTCCCGCATGTCGCCGCGCACAGTGCGGTCGAGCGGTCTTCGCGACGTTTCCCGCTCGGAATCGGCCTGGTGATCGCGGCCTGCGCCTCGGCCGGTCTCTGGATCGGCGTCGCAGCCGCCGTCAAGGCGCTGTTCTTCTAGGCCCGCCAGGCGCCGCCTTCGGGAGCGCCCTGCCCGCTCTTCCTATTCCGCCAGCTCTTCCGCGGTCAGCGGCCGTTCGGCCAGGCTGCGCAGGTACTGGCCGTATTCGCTCTTGGCCAGGCTGTCGGCCAGCGTGCGGAGCTGGGCCGCGTCGATCCAGCCGCGCCGGTAGGCGATCTCCTCCAGGCAGCCGATCCGCAACCCCTGGCGCTGCTCCACCGCGCGGATGAACTCGCCGGCCTGGATTAGGCTGTCATGGGTGCCGGTGTCGAGCCAGGCGAAGCCGCGGCCGAGCAGCTCCACGTTGAGCTCGCCCGCCTCGAGGTAGACCTGGTTCAGCGCGGTGATCTCCAGCTCGCCGCGCGCCGAGGGCTTCAGGCTCTTGGCGAACTCGCTGGCGCGGCCGTCATAGAAGTAGAGCCCGGTCACCGCGTAGTTGGACTTGGGCACGGCGGGCTTCTCCTCGATGCCCAGCGCCTTGCCGTCCGGCCCGAGCTCCACGACGCCGTAGCGTTCGGGATCCTGCACCAGGTAGCCGAACACGGTGGCCCCGCGCTGGCGCGCGTCGGCGGCCTTCAGCGAGCCGGTGAAGCTCTGGCCAAAGAAGATGTTGTCGCCCAGCACCATCACGCTGGGCTCGCCGGCGATGAACTCCTCGCCCAGGATGTAGGCCTGGGCCAGGCCGTCGGGGCTGGGCTGGACCACGTACTCGAACTTCACGCCGAACCGCTGGCCGTCGCCGAGCAGGCGCTTGAAGGCGGCCTGGTCCTCGGGCGTGGTGATGATCAGGATCTCGCGCACGCCGGCCAGCAGCAGAACCGACAGCGGATAGTAGATCATCGGCTTGTCGTAGACCGGCAGCAGCTGCTTGGAGACGGCCAGCGTCAGCGGGTGCAGCCGGGTGCCGGAGCCGCCGGCCAGGATGACGCCGCGCCTCATGCCGCGCTCCTCTGTTCGGCCCCGAGCTCGGCGACGATCTCGGCCAGCGCCTCGCGCCAGTGCCGCGGCCGCACGCCGAAGGTGCGCTCCAGCTTGCTGGTGTCCAGCGTGCCGCGCAGCGGCCGCCTGGCCGGCGCGGGCCAGTCGGCCGTCAGGCTCGCGCCCACCTTCGGCGCGTCCGAGGCCATGGCGAGCTCGAACACGCCCTCGGCGAAGCCCTTCCAGGTCACCTCGCCTTGGTTGGCGAAGTGACAGACGCCGAACACCGGGTCGCCCGCCGGCGCGGCGCTCAGCCGGCCCGCCTGCGAGAGGATGAAGCGGGCGAGGTCGCGGGCCGAGGTCGGCCGGCCGAACTGGTCGTCCACAACCTTCAGCGGTTTCCCCTCCCCGGCCATCCGAAGCATGGTCTTGACGAAATTCTTGCCGTGGCCGGAGACCACCCAGGAGGTGCGGATCACCAGGCTGCGCGGACAGGCGGCCAGCACGCGGCGCTCGCCCTCCAGCTTGGAGGCGCCATAGACGTTGACCGGATGCGGCGCGTCGTCCTCGGCATAGGGCGCGCCCTTCTGGCCGTCGAAGACATAGTCCGTGGAGATGAAGACCAGCGCCGGGCCGCCAGCGCTGATTGCGGTGGCGATTGCACCCGGCGTCTCGGCGTTGACCCGGTGGGCGAGCTCCGCCTCGCTCTCCGCCAGGTCGACCGCCGTATAGGCCGCGGCGATCACCACCAGGTCGGGCTTGGCCTCGGCCAGCCGGCGGACCACGGCGGCGGGATCTCTGAAGTCGGCTTCGGCGTGCGACAGCGCGGTGATCTCGACATCGAAGGCCTCGGCCTGGGCCAGCAGCTCTCGGGCGAGCTGGCCCGTCGTGCCGAACTGCAGGATGCGGACCGTCATGCCTTGACCAGGCCCAGCCGCTCGGAATGGAAGCCGCGCTCGCGGATGCCCTCGACCCAGTCGCGGTTCTCGACATACCAGCGGACGGTGTCCTCCAGGCCCTCCTGCAGCGCCATCTTCGGCGACCAGCCCAGTTCCTTGCGCAGCTTGGAGGCGTCGATCGAATAGCGGAAGTCGTGGCCCGGCCGGTCGGTGACGAAGGTGATCTTCTCGGCGTGCGGGGTGTTGCCGGGCGCCATGCGGTCCAGGTGCTCGCAGAGGATCTTGATCAGCTCGATGTTGCGCTTGGTGCCGTCGCCGCCGATGCAATAGGTCTCGCCCAGCCGCCCCTTGCCCAGCACCAGCAGCAGCGCCTCGGCGTGGTCGTCCACGTGCAGCCAGTCGCGCACCTGGCGCCCGTCGCCGTAGACCGGGATGGTCTTGCCCTCCAGCACCCGGCTGATCACCGTCGGGATCAGCTTTTCGGGGAATTGGTAGGGGCCGTAGTTGTTCGAGCAGTTGGTCAGCACCACCGGCATCCCGTAGGTGCGGCCCCAGGCGCGGACCAGGTGGTCGGCGGCCGCCTTGCTGGACGAATAGGGCGAGTTGGGGTCGTAGGGCGTCTCTTCGGTGAAGTCGCCGTCCTCGCCCAGCGCGCCGAACACCTCGTCGGTGGAGACGTGGTGGAAGCGGAAGCCCGCCTTCTGGTCGTCCGGCAGCTTGTTCCAGTGCTCGCGCGCGGCTTCCAGCAGCACGGCCGTGCCCATGACGTTGGTGCGGACGAAGTCGAGCGGGCCCTCGATGGCCCGGTCGTTATGGCTCTCGGCCGCCAGGTGCATCACCGCGTCCGGCCGATGGCGCGCGAAGATCGCCCGAACCGCCGCCTGGTCGCAGATGTCGGCCTCCTCGAAAGCGTAGTTCGGGTGGTCCGCGACACTGGCCACATTCTCCAGGTTGGCCGAATAGGTCAGGACGTCGAGGTTCACCACCTCGTGCCCGTCGGCGATAGCCCGGCGAACCACGGCCGACCCGATGAAGCCGGCGCCTCCGGTAATCAGGATCTTCATACGGTTCCTTGCCTTGGGTGGTCTCGACGGCATGCGCACACTCGCCGGCCATCGTCCAGCGGGACCTTCCTAATAGGAATTTCCTAAAGCTTTCTCGCAACGGGCGCTCTGCGGCAATCCCGCGCCGCGCCTCTAGATCGCGGCGGCGAGGCGCTTGTCGCGGGCGATCGAGCTCGCCGCGACGAGGTGGGCGAGGATGCACAGCACGATCACCGGCGCCAGCGCCGCATAGCCGATCAGCAGCGAGTGGTCGCCGTAGGACGGCTTGGCCATGTCGCTGATCCGTCCCAGGAAGATCGGTCCGCCGCCCAGGCCGATGAGGTTCAGCACGAACAGCAGGATGGCGCCGGCCATGGTCCGCTGGCCGGGCGGCACGGCGTTCTGGACCACCGCCAGGGCTGGGGCCAGGTACATGTTGTTGAGCAGCGCCGGGACGGCGATGAACATCAGCGCGATCTGCCAGGTCGGCGCCCAGATCAGGCCGGCGAGCGCCGGCAGGCTCAGCGTGAACGCGATGACCGGTATCCAGGCGTACCAGCGCCGATCGCGGTGGCCGAGCTTGTCCGCCAGCCAACCGGCCATGAAGGTGCCCACGACGCCGGTCAGCCCCAGCACCAGGCTGTAGTAGGCGGCGACCTCCTTCAGGGTCATGCCCTTCACGCGGATCAGCAGCGGCGCGTTCCAGTTCAGCATGGCGTAGCCGACGAAGGCGGAGAGCCCGCTGGAGACCGCCACGCAGAGCAGGGTGCGGTTGGCGAAGAAGCTGGCGATCACCTGGCCCACCGGCGGTGCGGCGGCGTGGCTCCGCGCGTCGCCGATCATCGGGTCGAGGCCGCCGCGCTTCGGCTCGCGCACGATCAGCAGCATCAGGAGCGCCAGGACGACGCCGGGAAGGCCCACCGCGAAGAAGGCGGCCCGCCAGCCGTAGGCCGCCGCCACCGAGGCGCCCAGCGCCGTGCCCAGCATCGAGCCCAGCGGAACACCCAGCGAATAGAGCGCCAGGCCGGTGCCGCGCTCCTTGGGCGGGAAATAGTCGGAGATCAGCGAGTAGGACGGCGGCGACCCGCCGGCCTCGCCCACGCCCACCATGATCCGCGACAGCACCAGCTGGGTGAAGTTCTGCGCCAGGCCGCAGCCGGCGGTGAACAGGCTCCAGACGCCGCAGGCCGCCGCCATGATCCAGACCCGCTTGAAGCGGTCCGACAGCCACGCCACCGGGATGCCGAAGGTCGTGTAGAAGAGCGCGAAGGTGAGCCCGCCCAGCGCGCCGAGCTCCGTGTCGGTGAGGTGCAGGTCCTTGCGGATCGGCTCGGCGAGGACCGAGATGATCTGCCGGTCCATGAAGTTGAACGTGTAGACGACCGCCAGCAGGCCGACGACCAGGTAGCGGTAGCCGGCGCCCGACTTCGGCGCAGTGCTGGTCGTAGCTGTCATGGAGCCCCTCAAAATCCGGGATGCCGGCCGCTTTCGGCTCCAACATCCGGTACGCTTCCCTCCAGGTCATGTTGCACGGCGAATCCGGGCGGCCAAGCGCCGAGGTGTGACCGCGCCGAAACACAGGCGGCCGTGATATCCGCTCGCACCGGCTGAAGAATTACTGGGGCGCCGCCGCCTTGCCGCATCTCCGGGGGGCCTCTAACTCAGCCGCCAGGCCAAGACGTCCGCCTAGCTCCGCGGTGGGACGTTCGCCATCTTTGTGTAAGGTCCCCCGATGGACGCCCGCGTCGCGCCCTACCCGTCCGCAGCCGAAGGCGTTCGACCGCGAAAGATGCTCACCCACCTGCAGCGCCTCGAGGCCGAGAGCATCCACATCCTGCGCGAGGTCGTCGCCGAGTGCGAACGGCCGGTGATGCTTTACTCCATCGGCAAGGACTCGGCGGTGATGCTGCACCTGGCCGCCAAGGCCTTCTTCCCGTCGAAGCCGCCCTTCCCGCTGCTGCACGTCGACACGACCTGGAAGTTCAAGGCCATGTACGAGATGCGCGAGCGCATGGCCGCCGAGCTCGGCTTCGAGCTGCTCGTGCACAAGAACCCCGACGCGGTGGCGCGCAACATCAACCCCTTCGACCACGGCTCTGCCACCCACACGGACATCTGGAAGACCGAGGGGCTGAAGCAGGCGCTGGACAAGTACGGCTTCGACGCCGCGTTCGGCGGCGCCCGGCGCGACGAGGAGAAGTCGCGCGCGAAGGAGCGCGTCTTCTCGTTCCGCTCCGCCCAGCACCGTTGGGATCCGAAGAACCAGCGACCCGAGCTGTGGCACCTCTACAACGCGCGCAAGCGCCGCGGCGAATCGATCCGCGTCTTCCCGCTCTCGAACTGGACCGAGCTCGACGTCTGGGAGTACATCGAGCTCGAGGGCATCCCCGTCGTGCCGCTCTACTTCGCCAAGGAGCGACCGATCGTGCGCCGCAACGGGACGCTGCTGATGGTCGACGACGACCGCATGCCGCTCGAGGACGGCGAGCAGCCCGAGCCGCTCAAGGTGCGCTTCCGCACGCTCGGCGACTACCCGCTGACCGGCGCGGTGGAGAGCGAGGCCGAGACGCTCGCCGACATCGTGGCCGAGATGCGCGCCTCGCGGACCTCCGAGCGCGAGGGCCGCGTGATCGACCACGACGCCGCCGCCTCGATGGAGAAGAAGAAGCAGGAGGGGTACTTCTGAGCCAGGTGCGGGAGCAGAGCCTGCTGCGCTTCATCACCTGCGGCAGCGTCGACGACGGCAAGTCGACGCTGATCGGCCGCCTGCTGTACGAGTCGGGGCTGATCCTCGAGGACCAGATGGCGGCGCTGGAGGCCGACTCGCGGCGCTCCGGGACCGTCGACGGCGAGCTCGACTTCGCGCTGCTGCTCGACGGGCTGTCGGCCGAGCGCGAGCAGGGCATCACGATCGACGTCTCGCACCGCTACTTCTCGACCGCGCGGCGCCACTTCATCGTCGCCGACACGCCCGGGCACGAGCAGTACACGCGCAACATGGTCACGGGCGCCTCGAC
>JBJMQX010000084.1:0-6198 GCA_045802455.1 Phenylobacterium sp.
CCGTTGCCGCCGTGCATGTCGCGCGCGACCCGGGCGATATCCAGCGCCTTGCCGCAGTTGTTGCGCTTCAGCATGGAGATCGCCTCCGGCACCCACGCGCCCTCGTCGATCAGCCGGCCCAGGGCCAGCGCGCCCTCGAAGCCCAGCGCTATCTCGGTCTGCATGTCGGCGAGCTTCTTCTGGACCAGCTGGCGCGCGGCCAGCGGCTTGCCGAACACCTTGCGGCTCTGGGTGTATTCTCGGCTGGCGTGCAGGCAGAACTCGGCCGCGCCCATCGCCCCCCAGGCGATGCCGTAGCGCGCCTTGTTCAAGCAGGAGAACGGCCCGCGCAGCCCCGAGACGTTGGGCAGCATCTGGCCGTCCGGCACGAACACCTCGTCGAGCGCGATCTCGCCGGTGACCGAGGCGCGCAGGCTGAGCTTGTTCTGGATCTTCGGCGTCTCGAACCCCTTCGAGCCGCGGTCCACCAGGAAGCCGCGGATCACGCCATCCAGCTTGGCCCAGACCAGCGCCACGTCGGCGATCGGTGAGTTGGTGATCCACATCTTCGCGCCGGAGAGCGAATAGCCGCCGGAGACCGGCTTGGCGGTCGTGCGCATGGAGGCGGGGTCCGAGCCGCCGTCGGCCTCGGTCAGGCCGAAGCAGCCGACGATCTCGCCCCTGGCCATGCCGGGCAGGTACTTCTGGCGCTGCTCCTCGGAGCCGAAGGCGTAGATCGGGTACATCACCAGCGAGGACTGCACGCTCATCGCCGAGCGGTAGCCGGAATCGATCGCCTCGATCTCGCGGGCGATCAGGCCGTAGGCGACGTGGTTCACCCCGGCGCAGCCGTATTCCTCCGGCAGCGTGGGACCCAGGAAGCCCAGGGCGCCCATCTCGGTCATGATCTCGCGGTCGAAGCGCTCCTCGGCGAAGGCCGAGACGACGCGGGGCAGCAGCCTCTCGCGGGCGTAGGCGCGCGCGGCGTCCCAGACCATCCGCTCGTCTTCGGAGAGGCGCGAGGCGAGGTCGAGCGGGTCTTCCCAGCGGAAGGTCTTCTGGTCCGCGGCCGTGTCGAGCGCCATCTGCAATATCTCCCGAAAACCCAAATGCCGGCACAAAGAATGCGGCGGCTTATGACCGGAATTCAGGTCCCTGTGTAGGCGCCCGCCCGCTTCTCGCGGAACGAGGCGAGGGATTCCTTGACGTCGTTCGGCGGCTTGCGGGCATAGGCGAGCCCGGCGGTCTCGTAGCGCAGGGCCTCTTCCAACCCGGCCTCGATGTTGTGCTGCAGGACCCGCTTGGAGGCGCGCAACGCCACGGGCGGCCAGCGGGTCATCTCGTCGGCGTAGGCGACCGCCGCATCGATCAGCGCGTCCGCGGCGACGAGCCGGTTCAAGAGGCCCAGCGCCTTGGCCTCCTCGGCGCCGACGGCGCGGGAGGTGAAGATCAGGTCGGCGGCGGCGGCATAGCCCACCACCCGCGGCAGGAAGAACGAGAGCCCGCTGTCGGGCGATAGCGACCGCTCGATGAAGACGCTCTTGAAGCGGGCGTTCTCCGAGCCGATGCGCACGTCGCAGGCCAGCGCCGTCGACATGCCCGCGCCTGCCGCCACGCCGTTGATCGCGCCCACCACCGGCTTGTCGAAGCCGGCCCACATCATCGCCCAGCGGCCGACCCAGCCCATCTCGTCCAGCCGCTCGTCCTGGGTCACCTGCACGGCGGGCTGGCCGGTGGCGACGGGGCCGAAGCCCATCAGGTCCGCGCCGGCGCAGAACCCCTTGCCGGCCCCGGTCAGCACCAGCACCCGCACCTCGTCGTCGGCCCGGAGCGCGGCGAGCGCACTGGGAAGCTCGGCCATCATGGTCCGGTTGATGGCGTTCAGCCGATCGGGCCGGTTCAGCGTCAGGATCGCCACGTGACCGCGGCGCTCGATGGTGAGGGTCTCGTAGTCAACCGCTTCGTAGGCCATGGCCGTGCTCCCGGGATCGTTTCACGCAGCATCGCGCCGATCCGCGCAGGCGTCGAATCCCTGAGCTACCCCGCGGGCTTGGCTTCGATCCGGCCCTGGGCGGTGTCGGCGTGCAGTTCGCCCATGAAGCTGTAGGTCCCGGGCTTCAGCGGGCCGATCACGAAGCTGACCTTGCCATGCGGCGTGACGTCCTTCTCGACGCCCAGGTCCTCGCTGTCGAACTCCTCGGAGGCGGCGTCCTGGTTGGCGAGCTCGACGCGGATCTTCTGGCCCGCCGCGACGGTGATGCGGTCGGGCGTGAACCGGTGGTCCTTCAGCGTCAGCGTCACGACCTGGACCTGCGGGTCAGCGTTGGCGGCCGCCGCTGCGCCCACGACCAGGGCGGCAAGGGCGGCTGTGACGAGGCGCATCTGAATTCTCCGGTCGGGCGCCCATCAATGTTGCAATTGACAATCGTTCGCAAGTCCTTATTGCGACCAATTCGCAATTGGAGGTTCGGATGCATCGTCGGGGCTGGGCGGTTCGCGGGATTGTCGCGGCGGTGATCGCGGGCGGCTGGGCCGGGGCGGCGGCGGCCGAGCCGGGGCTCGCCAACAAGGTCTACGAGCCCTACGTCAAGCGCGGCGTCACCGAGCTGGAGCTGCGCGGCGGGCGGCTGAACGGCGGCCCCCTGGACGGCGAGAGCGGGCTGATCGTCGAGCTGGAGCACGGCTTCAGCGACCGGGTGAGCGTCGCGGTGCTGGGCGAGTTCGAGCGGCACGCCGGCGAAAAGTCCAAGCTGGACGCCGTCGCCGTCGAGGGCGTCGCCTACCTGGGCCAGATCCCCAGGCTGGGTGTCGATGTCGGCGGCTACCTGGAATACGAGCAGCGGGTGCACAACGAGAGCGGCGTGCTGGAGGGCAAGCTGCTGCTGGCCAAGCAGGCGGGCCGCTTCCATGGCCTGCTGAACCTCATCGTCGATCGCGCGCTGACCGACCGGAGGGGCGAAGACGATACCGAGTTCGGCTACGCCGCCCAGGGGACGTTCGATGCGGGCCGGGGCGTGCAGCTCGGCCTGCAGGCGTTCGGCGACCTGGGGACCAACCGCAGCTTCGGCGGCCGGCAGGGCCACTACCTGGGACCGGTGGCCAAGTGGGAGGTGCGGCCCGCCTGGGCCAAGGGCGAGCTGGAATTCGAGGCCGCCTACCTGCTGCCCGTAGGCGCGACGCGCGGGTCAGCGGACAACCAGCTGCGGTTCGCGCTGGAGTACGAGCGCCGCTTCTAGGGCGTGGACCCGAGGCGGACCTGAGGCGCGCCGGCAACACTCGCTTAACCATGTCGCCCGACACCTGCAGCGTAGGGCAACTTTGGCGCGCCCGCCGATGTTGACCTGGGTAGACTCCTCCAGGAGTACGCCGATGTCCGCGACCGCCGTCCCCACGACCGCAACGCCCCTGGCCGCGCCTGCCGCTGCGCGGCAGTCGGGTTACGACGCCATGCGCCCCTTCGCGCTGCTGGCGGCGATCGCCTTCGTTGTGGGCTTCGTGGGTTACGTCGCGTTCGCCCGGCCAATCCTGGCGCAGGCCGCGGCTGACCCGCCGGCGGTGATGGCCGAACCGGCCGCCGCCGGCCCGGCCTCCGACGACTGGAACCTGCCCAAGCACATCTGACGGCCAAGCTCGTCAGAGGCGGCGGCGGATCAGCTCGCCAGCTTCTGCTCCACGGCGAAGGGACTAAGCCCGAGCCAGTTCTGCATTGCCTTGGCCAATGCGGGATCGCCGGTCAGCAGCAGGCGGCCCGAGGCGACCGCGGTGCGAACGGAATCCAGGCCCATCCAGATCGCCGTCATCGAACGCAGGTCCGTGGAGACGTAGAGGTCAACGTCGAACCCGAAGTCCACCGAGCAGAGCTCCGTGCCGGTCTCAGGATCGACCACCAGCCACCACGAGCGCTGCGGCTGCGGCAGCTCCGGATAGACGAACTGGATGACGCTGCGCCGCGCCGGCATCGGATCGGTGTTGATGCTGCGGCGCATGTCCCACATCAGGAGCTGGACATCGAGGTTGTGCAGGCTGAGGTCGGCGTCGATCCAGCGCTGGCCCCAGATCCCGAAGGCCTCCACCAGCGTTTGCAGGTCCCGCCCCGCCCGGGTCAGCCGATATTCGAAGAGACCGGGCTCCACGCCCGACGGTTCGCGGACCAGGACGCCCTGCGCCTCGAGCTCCTTTAGCCGCTGCGAGAGCAGCGCCGGCGACATGCGCGGCACGCCGCGGCGCAGCTCGTTGAACCGCGTCGAGCCGGCCAGCAGCTCGCGGAGCACCACCACGGTCCAGCGCGTGCAGAGGATCTCCGCCGCCATGGCGACGGGACAGAATTGGCGATAGCTGCCTTGGGTCATCTCATGTCCTCGAAAAACGAGCACCCATCTAGGCCGCCGCCAAGCGCCGCCCTAGTTCTGAAACTGTATCGGGCCGGTTCAGACGCTGAACTACTAGTCGGGCGACGGGATCGAGATTGAAGCGCCCCCCGGCGGCAAGGAGCCGTCATTCGCTTCAAAGGAATATCCCATGAATATCTCCCCGCCCCAACGGCCCCTTGCCGTGACCCTTCCCCTGATCCTCTGCGCCGCCACGGCCTTGCACGCCGGTTCCGCGACCGCGACGCCCTGGCCCGGCCTGAACCTGGAACCGACGCCGGCCGGCCGCAGCGCCCATGTCCAGGCGGTGGTCTCCACCAAGGGCGTAGATTTCGCGGACCTGGCCCAGGTCACCGCACTCCACCAGCTGCTCGCCAGCAAGGCGGCGTGGGTCTGCGACAGCCGTAACCCGCGCTCCCTGGGCGCGGTCGCGTCCGACAGGGCCTGCGCGCGCGCCGCGCTGGATCGGGTGGTGCGCGACGCCGACAGGCCGCTCCTGACGGCCCTGCACGGCGGCGGGCCGGCCAGCATGCAACTGGCCGTCGGCGAGGCGTCCGCGCAGCCGCGGCGCTGAGGGTTCAGTTCCCGTACCGCGCGGCTTCAGTTGGTGAACTGGGGCGGCCGGTGCGGGGCCGCCATGCTGCAGCTCCGGGATTCACCGGGTGAAGCACAGCAAAGGAAAACCGAATGAAAAAGTACGTCATCGAGCGTGAGATCGCCGGCATCGGCAAGCTCGGCCCCGCCGAGGTGAAGGGCGCAGCCGCCACGTCCAACGCGGCGCTCGCCAAGCTGGGCGGCCGCGTCCAGTGGCTCCAGTCGTTCGTCGCCCAGGACAAGACCTTCTGCATCTATCTGGCGGAGACCGAGGGCGACGTGCGCGAGCACGCCAAGCTGAGCGGCTTCCCGGCGAACCGGATCACCGAGGTCGGCGCGGTCATCGACCCGACCACCGGAGCCTAATCCGCCGGCGAGGCGGCGCGCGGCGACCCCCGACGCCGCGCGCCTGCCCTCATCAGGCGGGCCCAGCCCCGCGGGCCACGAACCAGCCGTTGCGGAATCCCTCGCTGGCCTTTCCATAGGTGAAGGGCCGGCCCTCAGGCGTGGTCATCCGCCCGCCCGCCGCCTCCAGCACCGCATGGCCCGCCGCCACGTCCCACTCCATGGTCGGCCCGTGCCGCGGGTAGATGTCGGCCATCCCCTCGGCGATGCGGCAGAGCTTGATCGAGCTGTCCATCGGCTCGCGCAGGTGGAAGCCATACTCGGCGGCGAGCCTGTCGGCGGTCTCCGACTTCATAGTGTGGCTGATCAGCGCGATGGCGGCGTCGGCCGGCCACGGCCGCACACGGACCGGATGCGCGTCCACGCCGGGCAGGCGCTTCATGGCGACGCCGCCGGCGGTCCACCAGACCTCGCCCGACGGCGGCGCCGCGACGGCGCCGGCGACGGGGCGGCCGTCCTCCACCAGGCCGATGTTGACCGTGAAGTGCGGATCGCCGCGCACGAAGGCCTTGGTGCCGTCCAGCGGGTCGACCAGGAAGAAGCGCGGCCCGATGGCGTCGGGCGTGCCGAACTCGCTGGCGTCCTCCTCCGAGACAACTGGGATGTCGGGGAACCGCTCGGCGAGCAGCTTGAGGATCAGCGTCTCGCCGCGCCGGTCGGCCTCGGTCACCGGGCTCGCGTCGGCCTTCTCGATCACCTGCAGGCCGGAGCGCCAGAGCGGCAGGATGAGGGCCGCGGCGGCCTCGCAGATCTCGGCCAGTTCGGCCCCAATGTCGTCCATGCCCACCTCTGGTTCAGGCAGGCTCTCTACTGGCCCGGCGGCGGTTTTCCAAAGGATCAAATCACCGCAAGG
>JBJMQX010000085.1:0-5762 GCA_045802455.1 Phenylobacterium sp.
GCTCTTCCGATCTCGGGTCATCCCCGCCCGAGCCCGGCCCGCGAACGCCCGTACGCCATCTGCATCTCCCGCCGCCCGCGCATGCCCGGGATCGAGCGTGGGCGATGCCGCCGGGGAAGGTCAACGCCTGTGATCTTACATCTTCGAAAGGTCGGCCGCCGGGCGGTGGCCCGCAAAAGAAAGGGGCGCGCCCGAAGGCGCGCCCCGGCAAGCAGCAAAGGGAGGCTGCTAGAAGCGGTATTGCAGTTCGACGCCGTAGGTGCGTGGCGGGGTCAGCGGGTAGGTCACGTTGAGCCCCGGTTGCACCACGTTGCGGACCGGCAGGACGACGGATGCGCCCGGCAGGGTGCCGGCGATTCGGGCGCCGGTCGCACCGCCCTCGTAGCCCAGGTCGTCGAAGAGGTTCTTCACGTAAGCGATGACCGAGTACTTGTTGTCCTTGCCCTTCCAGGTGACGCGGGCGTCCACCTGGCTCCAGGACGGCGCCTCGGTGTAGGACCGCGTGAAGATCGAGCCGTACTGCTTGTCGCGCCAGATGTAGCTGACCGACGGCGACAGCGAGCCGGCGTCCATCTCCCAGGTGTAGGTGACGTTGAGCGCCACCTTGTTCTTCGTCGCTTGCGGCAGCTGGTTGCCGCTGAGGTCCTGGCCGCGCTGCACGAAGCCGGTGAAGACGTCGCACGCCGGGTTGGGGTTCGGGTTGGTCGCCGACGCCGTGCCCGTGCCGGTGCAGGCGGTGAGCGCGGAAGTGGGCTTCGCGCCAAGCTGCTGCGCCGTCGGGTCGGCCGGATCGACCACGCCCGAGAGCTTGGTGATGTGGGCGTCGTTGTAGGCGTAGGTCAGCATGAAGTTGAGGTTGCGGATCGGGGCCCATATGGCTTCCAGCTCGAGCCCGTAGCTGACCGCCTTCGGCACGTTCAGGAACACGCTCTGGCTCTGGCCGATGCCGCCCGCCGTGTTGATGATCGTCACCGGCGCCTGGAAGTCGCGGTAGTCGAGGTAGAACAGCGCCAGGTTGGTCTGCAGGGTGTGGTCGAAGAGGTCCTTCTTGAGGCCCACTTCGTAGGAGTTGGCGTGCTCCGCCCCGGTGTAGGGGAAGGCGCCTTCGGTGGTGGCGATGCCGACGTTGAAGCCGCCCGCCTTGTAGCCGCGGCTGTAGCGGGCATACATCATCGTGTCGCGGTCGGGGTCCCACTGCAGGCCCGCCGTGCCGGTCCAGGCCGACCAGGTGGCGTCGTAGCGGCGGTTCGCGAAGCCGTCAGGCGTGAAGGTGATCCCGCCGAGACCGCCCGGGACCACGCCGCGCGGCGTGGAGGTCAGGTTGACCACCGCGGCGGTGACGTCCACCGGCGGCGTGAAGCTGCCCAGCCCCTCCGGCGTCACGACGGTGCTGCCGGGCGCATTGAGGCAGGCGGTCACCGCGAAGCACACCAGCCGGACCGATTCCGAGCCGAACTTGTGGTCGTGGCTGTAGCGGATGCCCAGCGTCGTCTTCCAGTCGGGCGCGAACTTCCAGTCGACCTGGCCGAAGCCGGCGTAGGATTCGTCCTCCATGTGCGGGCGGTCGTCATAGGGCCGCTGCAGGGTGTCGGCCGGGACCGGCCCGGTCACCGCCGGCACCGAGGCCGAGATGCCGCTGGACGCCAGCTCGGTCTGGTCGAACAGGGTCGTGAAGACCGGCTGGCGATAGCCCTCGTGGTAGTAGTAGGCGCCGGCCAGCCACTGGAGCGCGCCGTTGCCGGAGGAGGCCAGGTTCAGCTCGTGGCTGACCCAGTGCTTGTCCTCCTGGTAGGTCGAAGCGTAGCGCGGCCGCACCGTCACCGCCGTACAGCCCGGCACCACGGCGCAGGGCGTGATCTGCGCGCCGACCGCCGGGTTGGCCGCGAAGAAGGGCGCCTTCGGAAGGGTGAACGACTGGATCGCGGTGGCGTCCTGGTCGGCGATCAGGGTGTAGTGGTAGTTGGTGCCGCCGCCGATGTACTTCAGGTCGGCCCCGTCGAAGTGGTAGGTCCACTGGGTCGCGATGATGTAGGTCTCGTCCAGGGAGACCGAGTTGCGGGTGTCGGCGGCGAACTTGCGCGGGTCGGCGTTGGCCGGGTTGACGCAGCCGGCGGGCGACAGGTTCACGACATTGGTCGGAACGCCGCTGCAGGCGTAGCCCGGGTTGACGAAGATGGCGCTGGGCGCGAACTCCGTCGTGTTGATCGGGCCCGTCGTGTAGGTGGCGCGCGCGCCGGGGCCGCCGCCGCCGTTGTTCCAGCCGGCGATCGAGACCTTCACCCAGCCTTCGAGGTGCTCGCCGAACTTCGCCTGCAGCTGGCCCTCGAGATAGTAGGTGTCGATGACGTTGCCCTCGGACGGCATGCCGGGGACGATGTTCTTGAAATAGCCCTCGCGCTGCTTTTCCCAGTTGCCGCCCAGGCGGAACTGCAGGTCGGGCGCGAGCGGCCCGGAAACCACCGCCTCGAAGAGCGTGCGGTCGTAGTTGGCGATCGTCGCGCGGACTTCGCCGTAGAAGTCCTCGGTCGGGCGCTTGGAGATCACGTTGATCGCGCCGCCGATCGAGTTGCGGCCGTAGAGGGTGCCCTGCGGGCCGCGCAGCACCTCGACACGGTCGACGAAGATCGGCGTCTTGCCGGCTTCCACGGTCGAGGACGTATAGACGCCGTCGGAATAGGTCGCCACGCCGGGGTCAGCGGCCTGGACGTTGGTCAGGCGGCCGACGCCGCGCAGGCTGATGCGGTCGAGCTGGCTGGAATATTCCAGGCCGGGCGTGAAGTTGGTCATGTCCTGGACGGTGTTGATCCCGACCAGATCGCGCTTCTCCGAGGTGAAGGCCGAGATGGCGACCGGCACGTCCTGCAGGCTCTGCGAACGCTTTTCGGCGGTGACCACCAGTTCCTCGATGGTCGCGCCGGCCTCAGCTGCCGGAGCCGCGGCGGCGGTGGCGGCGGGCTTGGTCTGGGCCTGCGCCGACGTCGCGACGGCCGCGGCGAGCAACAGGGCGCTGGAAGCCAGCAGGCGAACCTTGTGATGCAACTTGAACCTCCGGGAAGGCCCCGTTTTCGGGGCCGGGAATGAACTGGAATCTTCCGCGCTGATGGTTGATGCCCTTATGCGAGCGTCCAGCGCGATTTCCATACGCAATCGTCGAATCGAAGGCACGGTTTGGACAAGGTGTCGCGCCTGGGCAACACCTTTGTCGCGAACGTCGAAATCCGGAGCGGCTTAGCTTGCTACGAGGACGATCTTTCCGACGTGGGCGCCGCTTTCCAGGTGCGCATGGGCCTCGGCCGCCTCGGCCAGCGGAAAGGTCGCGTCGACCTTGGGCCGCACCTTGCCGGCCTCGATCCAGGGCCAGACCACGCGCTCGACCTCGGCCGCCAGCCTGGCCTTCTCGTCGGCGCTTCGGGGCCTGAGGGTGGAGCCGGTGACCACCGCGCGCTTCTGCATGAGGCGGAAGATTTGCAAGGGGACTTCACCGCCGCCGAGGCTGGCGATGAAGACGATCCGGCCGCCGGTCTTCAGCGCGTCGAGCTCCTTCGAAAAATAGTCGCCGCCGACCATGTCCAGGACCACGTCGCAGCCGCCTTGCGCCTTGGTGACCTCGGCGAAGTCCTCACGCGTCGTGTCGATCGCCACATCGGCGCCCAGCGCCTTGGCGGCGGCGGCCTTGTCGGCTCCCCGAGCGGTGGCGATGACCTTCGCGCCGGCGGCCTTGGCCATCTGGATCGCTGTGACCCCGATGCCGCTGGTCGCGCCGTGCAGAAGCAGGGTTTCGCCTGCGTTCAGTGAACCGTGTTCGAAGACATTCGCCCATACCGTGAATACGGTTTCCGGCAGACTGGCAGATTCCACGAAGTCCAGCCCGGCCGGGATGGGCAGCGCGTGGCGCGCGTCGCAGACGGCGTATTCCGCATAACCGCCGCCGCCCAACAGAGCGCAGACGCGGTCGCCCGGGTTCCACCGGCCGGCGCCCTTCACCACCTCGCCGGCGACCTCCAGCCCCATGGTGTCCGGCGCGCCGGGCGGCGGCGGATAGCCGCCCATCCGCTGCAGGATGTCCGGCCGGTTGATCCCGGCGGCGTGGACCTTGATCAGCACCTGCCCCGGCCCCGGCTCGGGCCTGGGGATCTGCACCGGCTTCAGGGCCTCGGCCGGCCCCTTGCCGCCCTCGACGGCGATGGCGGTCATGGTTTCAGTCATCCGAGGCCCTCCGGCGAACCTGATCGCCAAAACTTGCGCTTCTGCGCGGTGCGCGGTTGGATAGCGCCCCATCGGGGAACCGGAAAGGGAGGCCCCTTATGGAAGAACCGGCTGAAGTCCGGATCGGCCGCGGCCAGCGGCTGCTGGAAGCGGTCCGCGAGGACCTGGAGCTGTTCGGCGTCGCCGAGCTCGAAGAGCGCATCGACGTCCTGAATTCCGAGATCGCCCGCGTCCAGGCGCAGATCGACCGCAAGCGGGCGGGCCGCGCCGCTGCCGACGCCCTGTTCGGCGCGCCGCCCGGCTGACGCGCCTAGGCCGGCTGCGTACAATCGAACCCCGTCGCGCCGGCGCCCCGGCCGTGTCACAATATGGGTGGCATGCGGGTTGCACAGGCGGTCTCCAACACCGTCTGTCGGGCCCGAGTAGAGAGTTGACCACCGGATGAGCGACCAGAACGCCCCCGCCAGACCCTGGCGCGCCGAGGTTATCCAGGATTTCGCGCGCTCGGAGCTGTTCCAGCGCACCTTCCAGGAGGGCATGGACCTCGTGGAGGAGACCGCGGCCTATCTGGACGGCACGGGCCGGCAGGCGTCCAAGCTCCTTTCGCGCAGCGCCGCGCTCGCCTATGCCGCCGAGAGCATGCGCCTGACCACGCGGCTGATGCAGGTGGCGTCCTGGCTGCTCGTGCAGCGCGCCGTGCGCGAGGGCGACATGCCGGCCGATGCCGCCTGTGAGGATCGCTATCGCCTCTCGGCCGAGGAGGTCTGCCGCGCGGTCGGCGAGGGCGCCGAAGGCCTGCCGCGCGAGATCCTGAGCCTTCTGGACCGCTCGGAGCGCCTCTATGAGCGGGTCCGGCACCTCGATCGCCGCATGTACGTCGAAGGCGAGACCGACGCCGCGCCGCACCCGGTGCTGTCGCAGCAGGACCGGCTGAAGAACGCCTTCGGGACCTGATTTTCCGACAGATCGCGAAAAAACGCCGCCGGGGCCCCTGGCGGCGTTTTCGTTTTGGGATAGCGGGTTTTGTGGATCCCCGCCTTCGCGGGGATGCCTCGCTACGCGGTCACTTCCGGGTGAAACCGCCGAACTTGGCGTTGAAGCGCGACACGCGGCCGCCGCGGTCGAGCAGCTGGTGGCCGCCGCCGGTCCAGGCGGGGTGGGTCTTCGGGTCAATGTCGAGGTTCAGGGTCGCGCCTTCCTTCCCGTAGGTGGAACGGGTCTGGTAGGTCGTGCCGTCCGTCATCACCACGGTGATGAAGTGATAGTCCGGATGGGTGTCTTGTTTCATCGCGAAAGCGCCTGACGTATGGGTGCGTGGAACCCCCCGGTCGGGCGGCTCGAAAACGAAGCGCGGCGTATAGAGAAACGCCGGCCAAAATGCAAGGTGCGACGGGCGTATGAGCGAGCTGGGTGACGGCCAGGCGGCCGAGGGCCGTCCGACGACAGGCCAGGCGCTCGCCCAGACCATCGCCGAGGCGGCCCAGCGGCGGGCCAAGAGCCGCAACATCCGGGCGCTGGGTCACCTGATCCCGTTCGCCGCGGGGCATCGGCTCGAC
>JBJMQX010000086.1:0-7228 GCA_045802455.1 Phenylobacterium sp.
CCCGACGAGGCGTGGCGGATCACCAGCAGGTCGGGCTGCATGGCGTTCAGCGTCACCGCCGTGTCGATCAGGGTCTCGCCCTTCGACATGGCCGAGGAGCGCGGGCTCATGTTGACGACGTCGGCGCCCAGCCGCTTGCCGGCGAGCTCGAACGAGCTCTGCGTCCGCGTCGAATTCTCGAAGAACAGGTTCATCAGCGTCCTGCCCTTGAGCAGGTCGAGCTTCTTGGCCGTCTGGCGGTTCAGGGAAACGAAGCCGTCAGCGAGGTCGAGGAGGCTTGCGACCTCCACCTCGTTCAGATCCAGCACGGAGAGGAAATGCCGCTTCGGGAACGAGAAGGTCCGCTGCAGGACATCGTTCAGACCAGGCGGGGCTGCGCTCATTAAAGTCGCGTCCTACGCGAGCCGGCGCGTCAAGGGAAGCGCCGCCGTTCCGACTCTGCTAGTCAGCGCCGGCAACCGCGCAGCCGCCGAGGATCCTTCGCCATGATCGTCAACCTCTTCACCTTCGTCGGCCTCTATGCGCGGCTGCTGACCACCGCCTCGCACCTGCTGACCAAGGGGGCCGCGCACGCCAAGGCCACGGGCGCGTCCGAGGCGGAGATGCTGGACTGGCGGCTGATCGAGGACATGCAGCCGCTGCGCTTCCAGCTCATGGTGGTCTGCAACTTCACGCGGCAGTGGCCTGCCCGGGTGGCGGGCGTCACCGTGCCGGAAGCTGTCGAAGACACCCTGGACGTGGCGGGTTTCCAGGCGTCGATCGCCGACGCCAAGACCTATCTCGCAACGCTCAGGCCCGAGCAGTTCGCCGGCCGTGACGACGTTTCGCTCAGTCACGACATCGGCAACGGTATGGAGCCGACCCTGCCGGCGGGCCAGTGGCTGACGGTGTTCGCCACGACCAACCTCTATTTCCACCTCTCGACGGCCTATGGGATCTTGCGCGCGAAGGGCGTGCCGATCGGCAAGATCGACCTCTTCGCGGCCGGCCTCTAGCCCGCCCGCAGGCGCTCCAGCGCGCCCTGCAGGATCCAGGCGGCGGCCATCTTGTCCACGAGGTCGGCGCGCCGCGCGCGGGTGACGTCGGCCTCCTCGATCAGCACGCGGTTGACCGCCATCGAGCTCATCCGCTCGTCCCAGAAGGCGATCGGCGCATCGCGCAGCCGCAGCAGGTTGCGCCCGAACGCCCGGCTGGATTGGCAGCGCGGCCCTTCGGTTCCGTCCATGTTGACCGGCAGGCCGATCACGATGCCGCCCGCGCCGCGGCTCTCCATCAGCCGGAACAGCGCCGCCGCGTCGTCGCTGAACTTGGTCTTGCGGATCAGCTCCAGCGGGCTCGCCACCGTGCGGCTCGTATCGGAGACGGCGACCCCGATGGTCTTCTCGCCGAGGTCCAGCCCCACGATCGGCGCCCGTGCCGGCAGCAGCGCGGGGAGTTCGGTGAGGTCCACGACGGGCATCGGCGGTGTTTAGCGGCAATCCTGCGCCGCGCGAAATCCGGAGCCCGGGCCTCCTGCTCTCCGAACTCACGCCTGCAGCCTTGAATATCGGGCGCCATTCAGCGACAGCGGTCCCGGTCGCGGAGGTTCGCCGGGCAGGAATGGGAGCAATGGATTCGACGCTCGCGCTCGCCACGGCGGCCCTGGAAGAGGGGCGGCGTGAGGAAGCCCGCGAACAATTCGAGGCCGCGATGCGCGCCGACCCTGCCCAGTCGGCGCAGACTTACCTGACGTTCGGTCGGCTGCTGTACGAGCTGCGCCGCGTCGCCGAGGGGGAGCAGTGGACCGCCCGTGGCGTGGCGCTGCATCCGCAGGATCCCGCTCTCTGGAACCTCCACGGCGTCTTCCTGCGGCTCCTGCGCCGTCCGCGCGACGCCCTGGCTGCGCTCGACCGGGCCATCGCCGCCGATCCGCAGCAGACCAGCGCGAAGGTCAACCGTGGCAATGTCCTGCTGGACCTCGGCGAGAGCGCAGCCGCAGAGCAGGCCTTCGCAGACCTGACACGTCTGGAGCCCGCCAATCCGCTCCATTGGCGCCACCTGGGCGCCGCGCTCGCGGCCCAGGGGCTGGCGGAGGAGGCGCGCGCTGCGCTGCGCCGGGCGCTCGACCTCGATGCGGGATATGCTCCGGCCTGGCTGCAACTGGCGAACCTGGAAAACCAAGCGGGGCGCCCCGAACAGGCGGTCGCCATCCTGGATCAGGGCCTGGCGGCCAATCCGCGGTCCCAGCAGCTGCTCGAGGCCAAGGCCCTGGTGCTGCGCACATCCGGCCGCCTGGACCTGGCGCTGGACTTCCTGCGCCCCCTGGCCGCCGCTTTTCCCCAGGAGGCGTGGATCGCCTTTCACAACGGCGACCTGCTGGTCGAGATCGACCGCGCCGCCGGCGAGGCGGAGCTGCGGCGCGCGTTCTCGCTGGCGCCGCACGACCTCGACGTCCTGATCGCCCTGATCAAGAGCCTGGAACTGAGCGCCGGCCCGACGGAAGCGGCCGATCTGGATGAGGCCGGCCGGCTCGCACACCTGGCCCTGTCGCGCGGGGTCGAGCGTCCCGGCCACACCAAGGTCCTGAGGGACGTGTTCGCCAGGCTTTGCGACTTCGACGCGGTCGAGGCCCTGGGCGACTTCCGCACCCGCGGCCGCGCCTGGGCCGAGGCCGGCCTTCACACGGCGCTGTTGAAGCAGATTCCGCGCGTCGAGACCCATGCGGACCGCCTGGAGCTGGTGGAGCAGCACCGCATCTGGGGCAGGGCGGTCGAGGCGGCGGCCCAGGCGGCGCCGATCCGTCGGACCCCACGGCCTCGAGACGACCGTATCCGGGTCGGCCTGATGTCCTCGGATCTGCGGCGGCACGTGGTCACCCACTTCGCCCAGCCGGTGTTCGATCACATCGACCGCGAACGCTTCGACGTCTACGCCTACTCCTTCTTCCAGGGCGCCGAAGACGCTGTGCAGCGCCGCATCGCCGGCCAGGTGAGCGCGTTCCGCTGGTGGCCGAACATCGCCATCCGCGACGCCGCCCAGCGGATCGCCAACGACCAACTCGATGTGCTCATCGAGCTCGGCGGCTCCACCCGGATGAACAAGCTGGAGGTGATGGCCTATCGCCCCGCTCCGATCCAGATGAGCTGGCTGGGCTATCCGCAGTCCACCGGCCTGTCCGCGATCGACTACCTGATCTGCGATCCGTTCAACCGCCCGACCGACCCGGCGCTCATCACGGGACAGGCGTTGCCGCTGCCACGGTCGTGGATCGCGCTCGGTCCGGAATTTGCCGGCACCACGCCGGTCGCGCCCGAGCCGCCGCAGGCCCGCCGGGACTTCGTGACCTTCGGGACCGCCAACAATCCGATGAAGTTCAACCGTCCCATGCTGCGCGCCTGGGCCGCCATCGTCAGGCAGGTTCCGAATTCGAGGTTCGCATTCATCCGGCCCGAGGCTGGAGCGCAGGCCTTCCAGGCCCACGTCGCGGCGGAATTCGCCCGCGAGGGCGTCGCGCCGGACCGGCTCGCGTTCCATGCCGTTCGCGGTGACCACCTGCGCTTCTACGACGAACTGGATATCAGCCTGGACACCTTCCCGCTGACCGGTGGCACGACAACCGTCGAGGCGCTCTGGATGGGCGTGCCTGTGGTCAGCCTGAGGGGCGAGGCCTTCTTCGAGCGCCTCAGCTTCTCGATCCTCTCCAACGCCGGCCTGGCGGACCTCGCCGCGCCAGATCCGGAAGCCTATGCGCAGATCGCCGTGGCGCTCGCGGCCGACGTCGAGCGGCTGCGCGCGCTCAGGGCCAGCCTAAGGGACATGCTGCGGCGAGGACCGCTCGGACAAGGCGAAGCCTTCGCCCGCGACTTCTACGACCTGATCGCCGCGACGGCGCAGGTCCGCCCCTGAGGTCGCCCGGGCGACGTCAGCCCTGCGATGTGAGCTGGCCGTCGCGGGTCTCCATCCCGCGCGACTTGCTTTTGACCGCCCCGCCCGGCTAACCCACGCCCCTGAACCTCAGGAGGGGCCCATGGCCATCGACGCGGCGACCGTGCGCAAGGTCGCCAGGCTCGCCCGGATCGCCGAGCCGGAAGAGACGCTGGAGGGGCTCGCGCGCGAGCTCACCGGTATCCTCGACTGGATCGAGCAGCTGAACGAGGTGGCGACCGACGGCGTCGAACCGATGACGTCCGCCGTGCATGTGGCCCTGCCGATGCGCGAGGACGTGGTCACCGAGGGCGGTGACCCGGAACAGGTGCTGTCGAACGCGCCGAAGCGGGCCGGCAACTTCTACGTCGTGCCCAAGGTGGTCGAGTAGATGTCCGAGCTCACCACGCTGACCCTCAAGGCCGCCCTCGACGGCCTGAGGGCGAAGTCCTTCTCATCGGTGGAGCTCACCCAGGCGCACGTCGACGCGGTCGAGGCCGCCCGCGCGCTGAACGCCTTCGTGCTGGAGACCCCGGACCGCGCCCTTGAGATGGCCAGGGCGAGCGACGCGCGCCGCGCCTCGGGCGAGGCCGGAGCGCTGGAAGGCGCCCCGCTGGGCATCAAGGACCTGTTCTGCACCGAGGGCGTCCGCTCCACCGCCGGCTCGAAGATCATCGGCGAGTTCAAGCCGACCTACGAGAGCACGGTCACGTCCAACCTCTGGCGCGACGGCGCGGTGATGCTGGGCAAGCTGAACATGGACGAGTTCGCCATGGGCTCGTCCAACGAGACCTCGGCCTGGGGACCGGTGGTCAACCCGTGGCGCACCCGCGGCGGCAACGCCCAGCTGACGCCGGGCGGTTCGTCAGGCGGCTCGGCGGCTGCGGTGGCGGCGGAGCTGTGCCTGGGCGCGACGGCGACCGACACCGGCGGTTCGATCCGCCAGCCGGCGGCGTTCACTGGAACCGTCGGGGTGAAGCCCACCTACGGCCGCTGCTCGCGCTGGGGCATCGTCGCCTTCGCCTCCTCGCTCGACCAGGCCGGTCCGATGGCCCGCACGGTCGAGGACGCGGCGATCCTGCTCACCTCGATGGCCGGACACGACCCGAAGGACTCCACGAGCCTGCCGGTCGAAACCCCTGAT
Source organism: Phenylobacterium sp. (assembly GCA_045802455.1). Classification (GTDB taxonomy): domain Bacteria; phylum Pseudomonadota; class Alphaproteobacteria; order Caulobacterales; family Caulobacteraceae; genus Phenylobacterium. The sequence continues at coordinate 5,048 of JBJMQX010000086.1, forward strand.
TTCGCAAGCTTCGTCGGCAAGTCGGTGAAGGGACTGCGGATCGGCGTGCCCAAGGAATACCGGGTCGACAACATGCCCGCCGAGATCGACGCCCTGTGGGAACAGGGGATCGCCTGGCTGAAGGAGGCCGGCTGCGAGATCATCGAGGTCAGCCTGCCGCACACGAAGTATGCGCTGCCGGCCTATTACATCGTGGCCCCGGCGGAGGCCTCGTCGAACCTCGCCCGCTACGACGGCATGCGCTACGGCCTGCGCGTCGAGGGCACCAACCTCACCGACACCTACGAGAAGTCGCGCGCCGAGGGCTTCGGGGCCGAGGTCAAGCGCCGGATCCTGATCGGCACCTACGTGCTCTCCGCCGGCTACTACGACGCCTACTACCTGAAGGCGCTGAGGGTCCGCCGGCGCATCGCCGACGATTTCGACCAGGCGTTCCAGAGGGTCGACGCCCTGCTCACGCCGACGGCGCCCTCCGCCGCGTTCCAGCTCGGCGACAAGTCCGACGACCCGGTCGCGATGTACCTGAACGACATCTTCACGGTGACGGTGAACCTGGCCGGCCTGCCGGGCATGAGCGTGCCGGCGGGGCTGGACGCCTCGGGCCTGCCGCTCGGCCTGCAGCTGATCGGCCGCGCGCTGGACGAGGGCACGCTGTTCTCGCTGGGCGGGGCGCTCGAGAAGGCCGCCGACTTCCGCGCCAAGCCGCAGAGGTGGTGGTAGCCAGACGCGCTGGCGGCCGGAATCGAAAACGCCGCCACCCCGGCTGGGTTGGCGGCGCTTCGTTGGTTCGATCGGTAGGTTTGGCCTACTTGATCGCGTCGAGGTCGGCCTGGATCGCCTTCAGCTTGGCGTCGTCGATGGCGCCTTGGCTCATCGGGGCGACCTGGGCCAGCGTCATGTCCTTGATCTGGTCCATGTACTGCTCCAGCGGCGGAAGCTGCTTCAGCAGGATTTCGTGGCCCTTCGGGTCGGCCCAGATCGTGCCGATCGGGGTCTTCTCGACGGAGAACTTGCCGGCGGCCGCGGCGGCCGGAGCGGCGGCTGGGGCCTGGGCGAATGCCGGAACGGCGGCGAGCGTGGCCAGGGCGGCCAGGCCGGCGATGAGGGTCTTCATGGGGAGGCTTCCTTCTCGATGGTCTTGGTCGATGCTGAAATGGGCGGGCCAGCTAGAACGCAGTTATCGCTGCCCGCCAAGATGGAACGTGCCGGGTGCGGCGGCATGGCTCACCCCGCCCGGATAACGATGGCGTCGCTTATCAGCCTTGTTTTGCGCCGTCACGCAAGATGACGCGCACGCCAACTTCCTTACAAATCGGCAAGGCGCTACTAGGGGCTCATGACTGAGACCTCGAAACTGATCGAAGGCCGCACCGGAGCGTGGGAGATCGTGCTCGGGCTGGAGGTGCATGCCCAGGTGGCGTCCAACGCCAAGCTGTTCTCCGGCGCCGCCGTGGGCTTCGGCGCGGGCCCCAACGAACAGGTCAGCCTCGTCGACGCCGCCATGCCCGGCATGCTGCCGGTGATCAACCGCCACTGTGTCGAACAGGCGGTGAAGACCGGCCTCGGCCTCAAGGCCCAGATCAACCTGAAGAGCCACTTCGACCGGAAGAACTATTTCTATCCGGACCTGCCGCAAGGCTATCAGATCAGCCAGTACAAGCACCCGATCGTGGGCGAGGGCGAGGTCATCGTCGAGCATGACGACGGCTCGACCTTCACCGTGCGCATCGAGCGGCTGCACCTGGAGCAGGACGCCGGCAAGAGCCTGCACGACCAGGACCCGAACGCCACCTACGTCGACCTGAACCGCGCCGGCACCGCGTTGATGGAGATCGTCTCCATGCCGGACATGCGCTCCTCGGCGGAGGCGGCGGCCTATGTGAAGAAGCTGCGCACCATCCTCGTCTACCTGGGGACCTGCGACGGCGACATGGAGAAGGGCAACCTGCGCGCCGACGTGAACGTCTCCGTGCGCAAGCCCGGCGGCGAGCTCGGCACGCGCTGCGAGATCAAGAACGTCAACTCCTACCGCTACATCCAGCAGGCCATCGAATACGAGGCCCGCCGGCAAATCGAGATCCTGGAAGACGGGGGCTCGATCAGCCAGGAGACCCGCCTGTTCGACCCCGGCAAGGGCGAGACCCGCTCGATGCGCTCCAAGGAAGAGGCGCACGACTACCG
>JBJMQX010000087.1:0-46318 GCA_045802455.1 Phenylobacterium sp.
CACGACCGGTATCCGCGCGTCGGTCGAACACGTGCAGATCGAGCTGGTGCTCGCCGTGGTGCTCGTGGTGCTGGTGATCTTCGCCTTCCTGCACAGCCCGCGGGCTACGCTCATTGCCAGCCTCGCCGTGCCGATCTCGCTGATCGGCACCTGCGGGGTCACCTACCTGCTGGGCTTCTCGCTGAACAACCTCAGCCTGATGGCGCTGACCATCGCCACCGGCTTCGTCGTCGACGACGCCATCGTCATGCTGGAGAACATCTCCCGGCATGTCGAGGAGGGCGAGCCCGCCTTCGAGGCGGCGCTGAAGGGCGCCCGGCAGATCGGCTTCACGATCATATCGCTGACGGTGTCGCTGATCGCCGTGCTGATCCCGCTGCTGTTCATGGGCGATGTGGTCGGCCGCCTGTTCCGCGAGTTCGCCATCACGCTGGCGATCACCATCCTGATCTCGGCCGTGGTCTCCCTGACCCTGACCCCGATGATGGCCGCCCGCTGGATGCGCACCCACGAGGGCGTCACCCCCGGCAGCTTCGGCGAGAAGGTGCAGCGCCGGTTCGACCAGCTGGTGGACCGCTACGATCGCGCCCTGACCTGGGTGCTGGACCGCCAGCAGGCGACGCTGTTCGTGGCCATCGGCACGCTGCTCTTCACCGTCCTGCTCTACGTCCTGATCCCCAAGGGCCTGTTCCCGGTGCAGGACACCGGCCAGATCCAGGCCCGCACCCGCGCGCCGCTCACCGTCTCCTACCCGAGGATGGTCGAGCTGCAGAAGGCGGTGTCCGACGCCATCGCCGAAGATCCCGCGGTCGCCAACGTCAGCTCCTACGTGGGCGTTGACGGCGCCAACAACCCGACCGTCAATTCAGGGACCCTGCTGATCAACCTCAAGCCGCATCATGGCTCCCAGGCCAGGCTGATGCAGCGGCTGCGCGACCGCGTCTCCCACGTGCCCGGCGTCGAGCTCTACCTCCAGCCCACCCAGGATCTCACCGTCGACGCGGAGGCCGGGCCGACCCAGTACCGGGTCTCGGTCGAGGGCGCGAACACCGCCGAGGTCAACGCCTGGGCCGGCAAGCTGGCCGACGGGATGGCTCAGGAGCGCAAGCTCGCCAACGTCACCACCGACGCCGGCGACCAGGGCCTCTCGGCCTTCGTCGACATCGACCGCGACACCGCCGCCAGGCTCGCGATCACGCCAGCGGCCATCGACGACGCCCTCTATTCCGCCTTCGGCCAGCGGATCATCTCGACCATCTTTACCGCCACCAACCAGTACCGGGTGATCCTGGAGTCGCAGCCCTCCGACGCCACGCCACAGGGCCTCGCCGGCGTGCAGCTGCAGTCCTCCGGCGGCGCCACGCCGCTCTCGGCCGTCGCCACGATCCAGGAGAAAAGCGCCCCCCTGCAGGTGCGCCACGTGGCCCAGTTCCCCGCCGCCACCGTCGGCTTCGACACCGCGCCCGGCGTCTCCCTGGGCTCTGCGGTCTCCGATATCCGCAAAGTGTCGGACAAGGTCGGCAAGCCCGCCAGCGTCTCGCTGACCTTCCTGGGCGCGGCCGGCGCCTACGAGCGCAGCCTGCAGAACGAGCTCTGGCTGATCCTGGCCGCGGTGGTCTGCGTCTACATCGTCCTGGGCGTGCTCTACGAGAGCTACATCCACCCCCTGACCATCCTCTCGACCCTACCCTCGGCGGGTGTCGGAGCGCTGCTGGCGCTCATCCTAACCGGCAACGACCTGGGGGTGATCGGCATCATCGGCATCATCCTCCTGATCGGCATCGTCAAGAAGAACGCCATCATGATGATCGACTTCGCCCTCGACGCCGAGCGCGAGCAGGGCATGGCGCCTCGCGACGCCATCCACCAGGCCGCCCTGCTGCGCTTCCGGCCGATCCTGATGACCACCATGGCGGCCCTCTTCGCCGCCGTGCCGCTGATGATCGGTCTGGGCCAGGGCGCGGAGCTGCGCCGCCCGCTCGGCATCGCGATCTTCGGCGGCCTGATCGTGAGCCAGCTCCTGACCATCTTCACGACGCCGGTGGTCTACCTCTACTTCGACCGCCTCGCGCCCCATAAGCGGCGCACGCAGGCGACCAAGGGCGAGGCGGACCTCGGGCCGGGACCCGGGCCGCGGCCGGAGCCGGCCGAATGAACCTGTCCGGCCCCTTCATCCGCCGGCCGATCGCCACGGTGCTGCTGACCATCGGCCTGGCGCTGGCGGGCGTCGGCGCCTTCTTCGTGCTGCCGGTGGCCCCGCTGCCCAACGTCGACTTCCCGGCCATCTTCGTGCAGGCGAGCATGCCGGGCGGCAGCCCGCAGACCATGGCCTCCAGCGTCGCCACGCCGCTGGAACGCCGGCTGGGCGTCATCTCGGGCCTCAACGAGATCACCTCGTCGAGCTCCAACGGATCGACCCGCGTCAACCTGCAGTTCGACCTGTCGAAGAACGTCGACGCCGCCGCGCGCGAGGTGCAGGCCGCGATCAACGCCGCCCGCGTCGACCTGCCGTCCAGTCTGCGCAGCAACCCCACCTACCGGAAGGCCAACTCCGCCTCGCAGCCGGTGATCATCCTGGCGCTGACCTCCGACACCAAGACCCCCGGCCAGATCTACGACGCGGTGAACAACATCGTGCAGCAGCGCCTCTCCCAGGTGCCCGGCGTCGGCGACGTGGAGATCGGCGGCGGCTCGCAGCCCGCCGTGCGCGTCGAGCTCAATCCCTTCGCGCTCAACAAGTTCGGCGTCAGCTACGAGGACGTGCGCGCCGCGATCCAGTCGGCCAACGCCAATCGCCCGAAGGGGGCCATCGAGGACGGCGGCGGCCGGCGCCTGCAGGTCTACACCTCCACCGGCGGGTATCACGCCGCCGACTACCGCCCGCTGATCGTCGCCTTCCGCAACGGCGCGCCGATCCGGCTCTCCGACGTCGCCGAGGTGCTCGACAGCGTGCAGGACACCCGCACCATCGGGCTCTTCAACGGCCAGCCCTCGATCGTCGTGCTGGTCACCCAGCAGCCAGGCGCCAACATCATCGCGACCGTCAACCAGGTGAAGGCCACCCTGCCGCTGCTGGCCGCCCAGCTGCCGAAGGACGTGAAGATGCAGGTGGCCTCGGACGCCACCACCTCGATCCGCTCGTCCCTGCGCGAGATCGAGATCACGCTGGCGATCGCCATCGTGCTGGTGATCCTGGTGGTGTCGGCCTTCCTGCGGACGGTGCGCGCGACCCTGATCCCGGCGGTGGCCACCGTCGTCTCGCTGACCGGCACGCTGGGCGCGATGTACCTGCTGGGCTTCTCGCTCAACAACCTGTCGCTGATGGCGCTGACGGTGGCCTCGGGATTCGTGGTCGACGACGCCATCGTCGTGCTGGAGAACACCAGCCGCCATCTCGAGAAGGGCATGGGCCGCGTCGAGGCCGCGCTGCTGGGCGCCCGCGAAGTCGGCTTCACCGTGCTCTCGATGAGCGTCTCGCTGGTGGCCGTGTTCATCCCGCTGCTGTTCATGGGCGGCCTGGTCGGGCGCCTGTTCCGCGAGTTCGCGGTCACGCTCTCGGCCGCCGTGCTGATCTCGCTGGTGATCTCGCTCACCACCACGCCGATGATGTGCGCCTTCCTGTTGCGCGAGAAGGACGCCGAGAAGCCTCCCGGCGCGGTCTCGCGGTTCTTCGCCGGCGGCTTCGACCGGCTGCAGCGGGCCTATGCCGCCAGCCTCGACTTCGCGCTCTCCGCCCGCCCGCTGATGATGCTGATCCTGGCCACGGTGATCGGCCTGAACGTCTTCCTCTACACCGCCATCCCCAAGGGCTTCTTCCCGCAGCAGGACTCAGGGCGGCTGAATGGCGGCCTGCGCGCCGACCAGTCGATCTCGTCGGAGGCCATGGGCCAGAAGATGCGCCAACTGGTCGACATCCTGTTGCGCGACCCGGCGGTCGACACCGTCGTGGCCTTCACCGGCGGTGGCCGCGCCGGCGGCGGCTTCCTGAACGTCACGCTGAAGCCCAAGGGCGAGCGCAAGGAAGGCGGCCAGGCGGTGATCCAGCGCCTGCGCCCGCAACTGCAGCGGATCACCGGGGTGACCCTGTTCCTCAACCCGCAGCAGGACGTGCGCATGGGCGGGCGGCAGTCGAACGCCACCTACCAGTACACGTTGAAGGCCGACAACGCCGCCGACCTGAAGACCTGGGCGCAGAAGCTGAACGACGCCATGGCCGACCACGCCGACGTGCTGCAGGACGTCAACACCGACCAGCAGGACAACGGCGTCGAAGTCTTCGTCAACGTCGACCGCGACACCGCCGCCCGCGTCGGCGTCAACCTGCGCGACGTCGACAACGCCCTCTACGACAGCTTCGGCCAGCGCCAGGTGGCCAACATCTACGAGGACCTCAACCAGTATACCGTGGTCATGGAGGCCGCGCCGGAGTTCAGCCGCAGCCCGGATTCCCTGCCCAACGTCTATGTCCCCGCGGCCGGCGGCGGCACGGCCCAGGTCACCACGACCAACGCCGCGGCGCGCACCGCCGCCGCCACGCGCCAGACCTCCGCCGCCGTCGCCGCCCAGACCGCCAACGCCGCCCAGGCCTCGGGCGCAGCCGCCGCGCCCCAGGCGGCGGGCGGCGCCACCGGCGCCAGCGGGACCGCCGCCACGGCCTCGGCCAATCCCGGCTCGCGCGACCCCGCGACCGGCTCGGCGATCAACACCGCGGCCCGGCGCATGGTCCCGCTCAGCGGGATGGCGACGGTCGGCAACCGCGCGACGCCCGCGGCGGTGAACCATCAGGACGGCGAGCTCGCCACCACCGTCTCCTTCAACCTGGCCCCCGGCAAGTCGCTCTCCGACGCCCAGGCGGCGATCGCCCAGGCCGAGGCCGATATCGGCATGCCGACCAACGTCCGCGGAAGCTTCCAGGGCACCGCGCGCACCTTCACCGAGTCGCTGAAGCAGGAGCCGATCCTGATCCTCGCTGCGTTGGTCGCCATCTACATCGTGCTGGGCGTGCTCTACGAGAGCCTGGTCCATCCGATCACCGCGCTCTCCACCCTGCCCTCGGCCGGGGTCGGCGCGCTGCTCGCCCTGATGATCTTCAAGATGGAGTTCTCGATCATCGCCCTGATCGGGATCTTCCTCTTGATCGGGCTGGTGAAGAAGAACGCCATCCTGATCATCGACTTCGCGCTGGACGCCCAGCGGAGCCGCGGCCTCTCGGCCGTCGAGGCCGTGCGCGAGGCCTGCCTGCTGCGGTTCCGGCCGATCCTGATGACCACGCTGGCCGCCGGCCTCGGCGCCCTGCCGCTGGCCATCGGCTTCGGCGAGGGCTCCGAGCTTCGCCAGCCGCTGGGCGTCGCGATCATCGGCGGGTTGATCGCCAGCCAGCTCCTCACGCTCCTCACCACCCCCGTCGTCTACGTCTACCTCGACCGCCTGCGCCGGACGCGCGACGAGCGGTTCCTGAGCCGCCACGGCGGCCCGGACGCGGACGGCGGCAACCAGGTCCAGCCCGCATGAGACTGAAGCCCGCCCTGACCCTGCTGCTCGCCGGCTCGGTGCTGTCCGCCTGCGCCGTCGGGCCCAACTACGTGCGCCCCTCCGCGCCCATTTCGCCGACCTTCAAGGAAGCCGCCGGCTGGGCCCCGGCCGCGCCCGCCGACGGGCTCGACCGCGGCGACTGGTGGACCCTGTTCGGCGACCCGACGCTCGACGCCCTCGAACAGAAGGTGCAGGTCTCCAACCAGAACATCATCGCCGCCGAGGCCGCCTACCGCGAGGCCCGGGACGTGGTCCGCGAAGACCAGGCGGCGCTGTTCCCCACGGTCGCCCTGAGCGGGAGCGCCACCGAGTCCGGCGGCGGCGCCGGCAGCAGCGGTACGATCATCTCCGGCAGCGGCGGCACGGTCGTCTCCGGCGGCGGCGGCCGCACGGCGCGGCAGTACCGCGCCAGCCTCGGCGCCTCCTGGGAGCCGGACGTCTGGGGCCGCATCCGGCGCACCATCGAGGCGTCCAGGGCCAACGCCCAGGTCAGCGAGGCCACCCTGGCCAACGCCCGCCTGTCCGCCCAGGGCGAGCTCGCCACCGACTACTTCGGGCTGCGCCAGGTCGACGTGGCGATCGGCATCGAGAACGGCATCATCGCCGACTACCAGCGCTCGCTGACCATCACCCAGAACCGCTTCAACGCGGGCGTCGCGCCGCACTCGGACGCGTTGCAGGCCCAGACCCAGCTCGCCAACGCCCGGTCCGATCTCGCGGGCCTCGTCCAGCAGCGCGCCAACTTCGAGCACGCGATCGCCGTGCTCACCGGCCAGGCGCCGGGGAACTTCACCCTCGCCGCCGCGCCGTGGACACCGAAGGTCCCCGACATCCCGCCCGGCGTGCCTTCCACCCTCCTGCAACGCCGGCCGGACATCGCCGCAGCCGAGCGCCGGGTGGCCTCCGCCAACGCCCAGATCGGCGTGCAGGTCTCGGCCTATTTCCCCTCAATCACGCTTTCCGGGAACTACGGCTTCGCCTCGCGTGCCCTCGGCGGCCTGTTCTCCAGCTCCAACTCGCTGTGGAGCTTCGGAGCCTCGCTCGCCGAAACGGTGCTGGATTTCGGCGCCCGCCGCGCCCGCGTGAACGAGGCCAAGGCCGCTCACGACCAGGCCGTCGCCCAGTATCGCGAGACGGTGCTCGAGGCGATGCAGGACGTCGAGGATCAGCTCACCGCGACCAAGGTGCTGGCCGACCAGACGGCGCTGCGCCAGCAGGCGTTCGACGCCGCCAGCGCGGTCAGGGCAATGTTCGCCAACCGCTATGCCGCCGGCCAGATCAGCTACACCGACGTGGTCACCGCCAACGCCAGCGCCTACGCCGCCCAGCGCGCACTCATCCAGACCGCGGCCCAGCGGCAGACCACGGCGGTGGCGCTCATCCAGTCGCTCGGCGGCGGCTGGCATGCGCCGGGAGGCTAGGGTCTAGGCGGCCGCGGCGGCGCGGCGCTGGGCCACGCAGGCGGCGATCACGTCCAGCAGCCGTCCGATTTGCAGCGGCTTGCCGACCACGTCGTCGATGCCCACCGCGCGGTAGGACAGGATCTGGTGGGCCATCACGTTGGCGGTCAGCGCCACGATCGGCGTGCGCGCGCGGCCGCTCTCGGCCTCCTCGGCGCGGATCGTGCGCGCCGCCGAGACGCCGTCCAGCACCGGCATCTGCACGTCCATCAGGATGATGTCCCAGTCTTGCGTGTGCCAGGCGGCCAGCGCCTCGGCGCCGTCCGAGACGATGGTCGGCTCGATCCCGACCTGCTGCAGCAGGGTCTGCAGGACCAGCTGGTTGACCTCGTTGTCCTCGGCGGCCAGCACCCGCAGGGGCGGAGCGTCCTCAGCGACCGCAAGCGGGGCGATCGCCGTCCGCGCGGGTTTGGAGCCTTCGCCGCGCAGGCGCTTCAGCGGCAGCTTCAGGGTGAAGGTCGAGCCGGCGTTCTCGCGGCTCTCCAGCTCGATGGTCCCGCCCATCATGGTCACCAGCTGCCGGCAGATCGCCAGGCCCAGGCCGGTGCCGCCGAACCGGCGGGTGACGGAAGAATCGGCCTGCACGAACTTCTCGAACAGGCCCGCCTGCTGGTCGGCCGAGATGCCGACGCCGGTGTCGGCCACCTGCACGACCAGGTTCCGGCCGCGCCGGTCGACCGCCAGGGTCACCGAACCCTCGGGCGTGAACTTCACCGCGTTGGAAACCAGGTTGTACAGCACCTGCGAGAGCCGCACGGCGTCGCCCGCGTAGACGCCCTTGGCCGCCTCGCCCACCAGCACGCCGATCTGCACGCCCTTGGCCTGGGCCTCGGCGCTGAACGCGTCGGCGGCCGCCCGCGCGATCGCTTCGATGTCCACCTCGCCCTCGTCCAGCGCGAACTTGCCGGCCTCGATCTTGGAGAGGTCGAGCACGCTGTTGAGCAGGGTGAGCAGGCTCTCGCCCGACTTGCGGATGACCTCCAGCCGGACCCTCTGGCTGGCCGCCAGCTTGTCCTGCGACATCGCCTGGGCCATGCCCAGCACGCCGTTCAGCGGCGTGCGGATCTCGTGGCTCATGGTCGCCAGGAATTCGCTCTTGGCGCGGCTGCCCGCCTCGGCCCGGTCCAGGGCGGCGGTCAGCGCGAGCTCGCTGCGCTTGCGTTCGGTGACGTTGTGCAGCGCGCCAACCAGCGACAGCGGCTTGCCGGCCTCGTCGCGGATCAGCTCGGCGGCGGCGAAGGCCCAGACCTCGCGCCCGTCCTGGCGCTGCACACGGTACTCCACCCGATAGGGCGCCTTGCCCGCCAGATAGTCGGCCCAGGCCGCTTCAGCCTTGGGCCGGAACTCGTCCGTCACGTCCCCGAACGGATTGTCGACCACCTTCTCATAGGTCAGCGGCTGCTCGAAGAAGTCCCGCTCGGCGCCCAGGCTGACCAGGCTCCGGCGCGTGTAATCGACCTCGAAGACATGCAGGTCGGCGATCTGGATCGCCATGCCCAGCCGGCGTTCGGCGGCCTCCGAGCGCTCCAGCGCCACGCGCAGGTCGCTCATCGCCTCGACGGTGCGGCTATTGGCCTTCGCCCAGTCGCTGACCGCCCTGTGGGTGCCGAGCGTGATCAGGGCGAGCGTCGCGGCCAGCGTCAGGACGCCCAGCAGCACGCCGGCGCTCGCCGCCGAGACGCCGACCACCGCCAGCACCGCAATCAGGACCGCCAGCACCGCCGGCGTCACCATGGCTGCGAAGATCCGCCGAGACGTCCAGCCGAGCGACACGCCCAGCGCCGTCATCGAGATGGCGGTGACCGCGACATAGGCCAGGCCGGCGGCCGAGCGGGCCGAAAGCACGAAGGCGATGGGCGCGCTGAACCAGAGCGCCGTCTTCGCCCAGACCAGCCAGCTAAGTCGCGTCAGGCCGCGGTGGGGCTCCACCGCCCCGGCGACCTTCGCCCAGCGGCCAAGCACGGCCTGCATGGCGACGTCGGCCAGGCACAATGCGACCGTCCAGGCCGCCGCCAAGGCGGGTGCGCCCACCAGCGCCAGGCTCGCGCCGGCCAGGATGTTGAAGGCCCAGTGCCCGGGCCAGGGGAAGGTCATCGCGGCCAGGCTGAGCTGGTACGGCGAGAGTTCCATGGGAGGCTGGGCGCCCTGCGGACGGCTCGCCTTTGCGTCGCTCATGTCGAGGCCGGTTTCCCACCCGTGGGCGCAAATCGACGGCTAAGTTAGCCCTGTAATCGTTAAACTCTGTGGAATCGCCCCAACGCGCTCGCTGGCCGCCTAGTGGCTCGCAGCGCGATAGAGGGCCTGGACCGCCGCCAGGTCCTGCACGATGTGGCCCAGGGACTTGTAGGCGGTGACCTGGTCCGGCGCCTGGCGGCCCTCCAGCGTTCCCGCCAGCACCTGGCCGATCTCGCCCGCCAGATGCTCGTCGCCGACCCGCCCGGCCGCCTTGGCCCGCAGGAACTCCGCACCCTGGGCCAGCACGCCCTCGCGGCTGTCGGCGATGAACCGGCTCATGGCCACCAGGTCCTCGTCCACCTCCGTGGGGCCGGCGAAGCTGGAGCCCACGATGTTCACGTGCGCGCCGGGCGCCAGCCAGCGGCCGAGCAGGATCGGCTCCTTGGCGCTGCTCACCGTGCAGACGATGTCGGCCTCAGCGACCGCCGCCTCGGCGCTGTCGCAGGCCCTGGCGGGCACGCCCAGCTCCGCGCCCATCGCGGACGCCACGGCGGCCGCCTTGCCCGCGTTGCGTCCCCAGATGCTGACGTCCGATAGCTTGCGCACCCGCGAGATCGCCCGCGCGTGGGTCCAGGCCTGCTCGCCGTAGCCCAGCAGCGCCAGGCGCGAGGCGTCGGGCCGCGCCAGCGCGTCGGTGGCCACCGCGCTGGCGGCGCCGGTGCGGATCGCGGTCACCTCGCCGGCATGGGCGATGCAGACCGGCGCGCCGTGCTCGGCGTCGAACAGCACCACCACGCCCTGGTGCGACTGGCGGCCCTTCGCGAAGTTCTCCGGGAACACGCTGACCAGCTTGGCGCCGAACATCGCCCGCTCGCCCAGCGCGCCCGGCATCGTCCCGAAGAGGTGCCCGTCGGCCAGCGGGATGATCGAGCGCAGCAACTGGCGGGTCTCGCCGCGCGAGAAGGCGATCATCGCCTCGCGCACCAGCGGAATGCAGAACTCGTAGGTCAGCCGCTCGCGCACTTCCTCGCGGTCGATGATCTGCATGCCGCGTCTCCCCTCAGGCCGAGCCGAGGCGATCGCCGGCGGTCGTTGCCGCAGACCCTCGTCGACGTCGCTCATCGCGCCTTCTTAGCGGGTATCGTCGCCGCGGACACCGCCCAGCAGGATGTCGGCCTGCATCTCGGCGAAGGCGCGCAGCGGCAGCGGACCGTCCGGTTTGAACCAGTTGGGTGTCCAGTTGGCGGCGCCGAACAGCGTGTGCAGCACCATCGCCGCGTCCGGAACCCTCAGCGTGCCGTCCGCTTCGCCCGCATCGATCACCCCGTATATCAGCGCGTTGGCTTCGCGGGCCCGGGCGGCAATCCTCGCGCGGGTCTCGGCGCCAAGCTCGGCCGTCGTGGAGAAGATCAGGCAGGTGCCGAAGTCGGAGTTCACCATCTCGATGTAGCCGACGAGGATCCGCCGCAGCTTCTCGAAGCCGCTCGTCTCCTGCTCGACGACGTCGCGCATGAAGTCGATCGTCGCCTGCTGCGAGCGGCCGACGATCTCGGCGAACAGCTGCTCCTTGCCGCCGACGTAGTGATAGAGCGTGGGCTTGCTGATGTTCAGCAGCTCGGCGAGTTCGGACAGCGACATGCCGTCGTAGCCCTGGCGCGCCATCAGCCTCGCGGCGGCGCTCAGCACCGCCTCGCGCTTGCCGGCGAACGCCTTGGCCCGGCCGCGCCGCCGGCCGCTCCAGGGCGATCCGGGCGTCGCGCCGGCCCCGCTCACCACGCCGCCTTGCTGGCCATCTTAGTCGCCCTCCGCGGTCTGCATCGCCGGCCCGATCCGCCGCCGGGCGAACCAGGTTGTCCAGACCAGCATGGCGGCGAGCGCCCCGTAACCCACCACCGGCCCTACGAGCAGGAACTGCTTCACCGTCAGCGCGGCGGCGAGCACGATCGAGAGCGCGCATTCGGCCACCAGGGCGAAGCCCCAGGCGAGCGTCATGATCAGCATCGTCTGCCGGAAGGCGGCCCCGCCCCGCAGGCTCGCGAACCGCGCCGCCTTGGCCGGCGAGGTGCGCGTGATGGCGGCCCGCGCGAGGTAGTAGATCAGCGGCCGGCCGATCGCGACGGAGGCCAGGAAGACCAGACCCACCAGCCCCGTCACCAGCTTCTCGCGCAACTGCAGGAGGCGCACCCCGCCGCCGCCCAGGAACGCCATCAGCGACAGGGCGATGCCGGTCACCACCAGCAGCGAGACGGCGTCGATCCGGCGGCGCCGGACGAATTCGACGACGGACCACAGGATCGGCGGTGCGGACGAGGCCATCAGCGCCGGCGCCTCGCCCAGCCGCGACCGGGCTGCGATGAAGATCAGGAACGGCAGCAGGAAATTCGCCACCGCCTCCAGCGCGGCGTTCGCGCCGTTCCGGCGCACCCAGTCCTGCGCTGCGCCGCGCCTCGGCCCTGCCTCGCTCATCGCTGCGCTCCTGCCGCCAAGAGCAAAATATACCGTACGGTCGGTATAATGTCGAGTCCTGGCGTGCCGAGGCGTCGCGCGAGGTCGACGCGAGGCGGCGTCTCGATCGGAAGAGGCTGGCGCGGCGGGGGAGGATCCGCCGCGCCTTCAGAGGAGCGCGCTAGAAGCTGTAGCGGAAGCCCACCAGGAACTCGCGGCCGGTGTGGTGATAGAAGCTCACCCGGTTGGACGAGTCGTTGAACTGGTCCTGGAACTCGTCGGTCAGGTTGATCCCCTCGACCGTGAACTTCAGGTGCTCGTTCCAGGTGTACTGGAAGGAGGCGTCGAGGTTGAAGGTCTCGTTGGTGCCGTCGACGTCGGTGCCGGCCTCCTGGCCCGGGACGCGGGTCAGGTACTTCGACCGGTAGGCGGCCGAGATGCGCGTCGAGATCTTGTCGTCCTCATAGTAGAGCGTCGCGTTGTAGGACTTCCGCGACAAGCCGGTGAGGTCGTTGGTCGCCACCACCACGCCGGCGCCGTTCACGTAGTCGATCGACGACTTCACGTGGGTGTAGTTGACCAGCACGCCAGTGTGGCTGAGCAGTCCCGGCAGGAAGTCGAAGTTCTGCTGGTAGTTGATCTCGAAGCCCTCGACCGGCCCGCCAGGCGTGTTCACCGGGACGGTGAAGGTCCACTGCGTGGTGGTCGTGTCGCAGCCGCTGAGCGTGCCGCACGCGGCGACGGCGACGTTGTCGGGAATGCCGAACGGATTGTTGTGGAAGACCGCGCTCTGCTGCTTGGTCTGCACGAAGCTGTCGATGTCCTTCCTGAACAGCGCCAGCGACAGCAGCGAGCCCTTCGAGAAGTACCACTCGAACGAGAGGTCGTAGGCCTTGGCTCGGAAGGGATCGAGGTTCGGGTTTCCGGCGGTCACCGTGTGGTTCGCGCCGGAGACGCTGACCGTGGTCGACGGCGTCAGGCTGCCGAGGTTCGGCCGGGCCATCACCTTCGCCGCGGCGAAGCGGATCAGGAAGTTCTCGTGCGGCTCCAGCACGAGGTTCAGCGACGGCAGGGTGTCGGAGTACTGGCGGCTGGCGGTGATCGCCACCGGCGCGCCAGCGACGAAGGTGAAGCCGGACGCCGTCTGGTCGGTCTTCACGTAGCGCACGCCGACGTTGCCGCGGAACGCCATGCCGCCGAGCTCGGTATGCCACTGCGCCTCGACGAAGCCGCCGGTGTCCTTCTCGTTCACCGAGTTGTTGTTGCCCAGCGCCGGCTCCGGGCCCAGGCGGAAGGCCCCGTTGAACGCCGTCTGGTCGTAGAGGCTGAGCAGGCTGTTGGCGACGTCCAGGTTCGGCACCAGCCAGTTCACCGCCGTGCCGCTCGGCGCGTCCAGGCCCTTGGTGTTGAGCGAGTTGATCTGCGAATAGTTCGCCACGGGGATGGCCGCGACGCCGGCCGGGATCACCGGCTCCTGGTTGGCGGTGGTGCCGTTCGTGCGGCGCTTCTCGGTGGTGATGAACTCGTACTTCTTGTAGTCGAGCCCGCCCAGCAGCTGCCACATCTCGGTCGGCGTGAAATAGAGGTTCGCCTGGACGTTGTCGTAGGTGTTGAGCGCGGTCTGCGGCCGCTCGCGGATCTGCGTCAGGATCCAGGCGCTCGGGCTGGTCAGGTTGGCGCTGCCGTAGCTCAGCAGCGGCACGCGGCCCTGCGTGTAGTCGTAGCTGTAGTTCTGGACGTTGAGCTGGTCGAAGGTCAGCGTCGTCTGGATCGGGTTCTTGAAGTCGCTCTTGGCGTGGCCGGCCACGAAGTCGGCCTTCCACTGGTCGTTGAACGTGTGCGAGCCGGCCAGGGTGAACTGCGTGAACTTGGTGTCGAGCTCGTCGAAGCGGTCCTCGACCCGCAGGTCGACGTTGTTGAACGTGCCCTTCGACAGGGTGTTGCTGGAATCGATGCTCGCCGCGACGACGTCGGTCTGGGCGATGCCGCAGGTCCCGTTGGCGGTGGTCGCCGCCGTGCAGGCGCCCGAGACGCTGAACGACGGCGCCTCCAGGTAGCGTTCCTCGCGCGTCGCCTTGAAGTCCGCATAGAGCGCGTCGAACGTCAGCATCGTGTTCTTGTCCGGCGCCCACTGCAGCGAGCCGGTGGCCCCCAGCCGCTCGGCGTGGTCGGTGTAGTCGTCGAAGCGCGGGAAGCGCGGGTGGAAGGCGGCGTTCGCCTGCGCCAGGGTCACGCCCGCGCCCGGCAGCACCGAGCGGAAGCCCGGCGAGAACGCGTTGCCGGTCGCCCAGCGCACCGTCGATGTGCCCACGTCCTTGGTGTCGCGCCGGCTGTAGGCCACCGAAAGCAGGCCGCCGAAGGTCCCGTCCGCCGTCTGGTTGGCGATCAGGAAGGCGCCGCGCGGATTGTATTTCTCGGAGAGGTCGTTGTAGCCCTCCTGCCCCGACACCACGAGCGTGAAGTGGTGGTAGTCGAACGGCCGCGCAGTGGTCAGGTCGACCGTCGCGCCCAGCGAGCCTTCCTCTGTCGCGCCCTCGGCGGTCTTCTTGACCGTGATCGCGCTGAAGAGGTCGGAGGCGAAGACGTTGAAGTCGAACGCCCGGCCGCGGTTCACGCCGCCGTTGGCGTCGGACGTGCCGGTCGTGGAGAGCGCCTCCATGCCGTTGATCCGCACGCGGGTGAACTGCGGGCCAAGGCCGCGGATCGAGATCTCCCGGCCCTCGCCGGCGTCGCGCTGCAGCGCCACGCCCGGAATGCGCTGGATGGATTCCGAGAGGTTGAGGTCGGGGAACTTGCCGATGTCCTCGGCCAGGATGGTGTCCTGCGAGACGGAGGCGGTCTTCTTGACCTCCAGCGCCTGTTCCAGGCTGCCGCGGAAGCTGCCGGTGACCACCACCTCCTCGACGGAGGCGCCCGCGGCAGGCGCGGCCGCCGCCGTCGTCGCCTTGGTCTGCGCCTGGGCCGCGCCGGCGCAAGCCAGCGCCAGGGCCACGAGCGAGGCGCCGCCAAGCATCCGGCGTGCGGACGTGCGAATCCGGTGATGGGCCATCTTCAGTTCCCTCCCTCGCGAGCCGCCCGTCGATTCGCCGCCGACGGATCGGGCGCGGCCTTGGCCGCACTCACGTTCCTGACCTATGACACCGGTGTCAAAAAAGGACATGACACCGGTAGCAACGGCGAATAAGCCATGGTTTAGTCCGGCTCGCAAGCCTTTCGACCGTGGCTGTGGCCTGTCGCGGGGGAAGGGTTGCTACCGGTGTCATAGAGGACGCGTGGACCAGCCCCGCCGCCAGAGTAGGGTGGCCGCGCCAGGAAAGGGTCGCTTCTTCGTGCCGCTCATCCGCCGCCGCTTGTTCGCCTCCGCCGCCCTCGCCGCAGCCGCCTTGGCCGGAGCCGCGCAGGCCGCCGACAACCCGCGCGACGGAGGCCTCCTCTTCCGGCTGTCGGCCGACAAGGGCTTCACGGCCGAGCAGGCCGGCGGCGAGGCGGTTCCCAACTTCCTGGACCACGCGAGGATCGTCCCCACCGGCGTCAGGGGCGGCGCGATCTCGGCCGACGACGAGGTGGTGCTGGCCTGGAAGGCGCCCGGCAACATCTACGCCCAGCGCGGCACGCTGAGCTTCTTCTGGCGCAGCCGCTATCCGGTGGGCGAGGCGCCCTTCCCGATCTTCCGCGTGGGCTTCGCCGACCATTCGAGCTGGGACATGGCGTGGCTCCGGATCGACTGGAACGGCGCCGGCTTCGACGCCTTCGTCACCGACAACAACCTCGCCCGCACCCGGGTCTCGTTCAAGCTTCCGGCCCGCCCCTCGCCCGACGCCTGGGCCCACCTCGCCTTCACCTGGGACGAGACGCGCGGCATCGAGCTCTACGTCGACGGCAGGCTGGCCGCGAGGGAGGCGGCAACCGGCGTTTGGGACTCCGGCCTCGACCAGTTCGGCATCGCCAGCCGGGTGGTCTCCCCGCACCAGGTGCAGAGCCGCTACAACTTCCTCCGCGGCTCCGACTACGACGAGCTGCGCATCTACGACCACGCGCTTTCAGCCGCCCAGGTCGCCGCCCTCGCCAAGGCCGAGGACCCGCCGCCCGGCGAGGCTCCCGCCGCCAGCCTCCAGACCGCAGCCGAGGAATGGGCGCTGCGCTGGGGCTGGAACCGCAAGGGCGATGCGCCGCCGCTGCTCACCGCCCCGGTCACCGCCATCCGCAAGGTCGAGTTCGCCGACGCCAAGGACCTCAAGGAATGGATGTGGAAGGGGACCGACGGCATCCCCGAGACCACCTGGCCCGGGGTCTACAACCGCTCGCGCCTGCCCGGCCGCAACGACTACTTCACCCTGCCCGACTGGAACGTCTACGTCGAAGGCGGCAAGCAGCTGACCCTGACCCTGCCGAAGGAGCCCTGGAACCATCTAGAGATCCAGGGCGCGGCCTACGGCGACCTGGCGTGGGCGGCCGACGGCGGCAAGCCCGCCAGGCTGGCGACCCGGCCCAAGGACCAGGAACGCACCTTCAACCAGTTCGCCGAGCCGCGCACCGGCGGCGTGCTGACCTTCACCAACGTCGCCCAGGAGACCCCGATCCAGGAGATCGCGGCCTACAACCTGGCCCCCGGCGCGGAGCCCAAGGGGACGGCCAAGCTCAGCTATACCGTGCATGCCGGCGTGGCCGCGGATTCGCCCGACATCGCCGGCCTCACCGCCTTCATCGCCGGGCGCTATCCGCCGGCCGAGCGCGCCACGGTCGTGGCCCTGCCGGACGGCGCGCCGCAGCGCAGGCGCGAGCCCGAGCCCGGCCCAAAGCGTCCCATCGTCCACGTGCTGATCCCCTACGAAGCCGGCGCCTCGCCGCCCGCCGCGCCGCTCTACCGCTCGTTCGGCTACGGCTGGGAGAACATGCAGGACGCGCTGGACGGCCTGGCCATCGACCTGCCGCCGCTGAAGGCCAGCGGCGACGCGGCCATCCCGCTCAACATCCAGGTCAAGGACCCGGTCTGGCCCGGCCGCAACCTCATGGACGTCTCGGTCTCGGTGAAGCCGGGCGAGGCGCGCACGCTGTGGCTGGACACCCGCGACCGCATCCTGCCGAACCGCAGCCTCTATCTCACCATCGCCTCAGCCGACCCCGGTTTCGACGCCGCCGCCCTGGATGGCGCGAAGATCCGGCTGGTCTTCAAGGACCGCGCCGCGGGCCTGGCCGAACACGTCGCTGACCGGCTGAACCAGGTGAAGGACAACTGGGGCTTCCTGGTCGAGGAGCACACCGGATCCAAGCGCGAGGCGCTCTACGCCCGCCTGGTCGCCGACGCCACCGACCTGCTGCGCGTCGACCCCGGGAACCGCATCGCCCGCGGGTACTGGGCCGACATCACCTACAACAGCCAGGGCCCCCTGCCCTTCAGCCAGCCCACTCCGCCGGCGGGCGTACCCCTCTGGGCCTTCCGCCAACTCGAGGACCTGAAGCTGGTCCGCCGCTTCGTCGACTGGTGGATCGACAACCGCCAGGTCGCCTACGGCGACTTCGGCGGCGGCATCTCCGACGACACCGACCTGCTGGAACAGTGGCCCGGCCTGGCGCTGATGGGCGTCGAGCCCGACCGCCTGCGCGCCTCGCACACCGCGCTCGCCGACGCCGCCTACAGGAACGGCATGTTCACGGCGGGCCTGTCGACCATCGCAACCGACGAGCTGCACTCCTACGAGGAAGGCATCAACTCCAACTCGGAGGCCATGTATCTCGGCTGGGGCGACCCCAAGGTGGTCGAGCGGCTGATGACCACGGTGGCCGCCTACGACCGCATCATCCAGCCCAATGCGGCGGGCCACCTGCACTTCAAGACCAGTTGGTTCTCCGGCTCCAAGGTCTACTCCGAGGGTCCGTGGGAGTGGCAGAAGGACCAGTCGGTGCTGGTGCTGCATCCCGGCCTGCTGCTCGCCGACTTCAACCACGACCCCACCTCTCTGAAGTACATCACCGGCCTCGCCGACGGCTTGCTCGCCCACGCCGGGCCGGATGGTGCGCTGCCAGACGAGATCAACTGGCGGACCGACCAGACCAAGGGGATCCTGCCGGTGAACACCCCGGCCATGCAGCTGCTCTGGGGCGCCTCGCGGCTGACGGGCGATGCGAGATACCAAGGGCCGATCGCCGCCGCCGCGGCACGACAGGGCCCGCGGGCTGTGACCGAGTTCAACGAGAACCTCATGGACCTGCTGGGCAAGCGGGCGGCGTGGGGCCCTGAGGCGATGAAGCGCGCCGCCGGCGCCGGCGCCAACAACTTCGACCGCTACCTCGCCTGGCAGGCCTCGGGCGACAAGCGCTGGCTCGAGGACCTCTACGGCGAGGAGATCCGCGCCGCCAACCAGCGCATGTACATGATGACTGAGGGCCACTGGTGGAGCGACAGGGTGGAGATCCCGTCGGAGCTGCTGCAACGCTCGCGGCTGGGCGGCGTGGCCCTAAAACGCAACTGGATCTGGCCGGGCGCCACCGTCAGCTGGCGCTTCGACCGGCCCGACGCCGCCGAGCAGGTCGCCATCCTGGTCCCGGGCGCCACGCCCACCCACTTCAAGGTGATCGCCTTCAACACGTCCGACCGCCCGGTCCGGGCCGCCATGACCGGCTGGACGGTCACCGCCGGCGAGTGGACCATGACCTCCGGGACCGACGCCAACGGCGACGACGCGGCCGATGCGCCCGTGCGCAGGACCGTGCCCCTGGAGAAAAGCGCCTCGGTCGCCGTCGAGTTCGCGCCGCGCCAGACGACGGTGCTGGAGTTCACCCTCGCCAAGGCCGGCCCGCCCACCGAGACCCGGCCCGACCTGGGCGTGGGCGCCGGCGACGTCGTCCGCAAGGGTCGCCAGGTCTCGGTCACCGTCCACAGCCTGGGCGCGCTCGATGCGCCCGCCGGCCGCGTCTGGATCGAAAACGCCGACGGCAAGGTCGCCGCCGAGGCCGCCACGCCGCCCCTGAAAGCGCCCACGGACCTCAAGCCCAAGACCGCGGTCGTGAAGCTAATGCTGCCAGCCGCCTTCGACCCCAAAGGCGCCCAGGTCCGCGTCGCGATCCCGGGCGGAGCCCGCGAGGTCACCCAGCTCAACAACGCCGCGCCGCTGCCCTAGCCTCTCAGCCGCCGCTCCAGCTCTCTAAAAGGCCAGGGGCCCGTCGCCAGCACCGCCTTGTGAAATCCCGGCCAGCGGGTGCGGTCCCTCGGCCGCCAGCTCGCCAGCGCCAGCGCGCCCAGGGCCTCGGCGGCGACCTTGCCGGGATTGCCGGCGATCCGCGTCACGTCGGCCTCGATGGTGACGAACGCGATCGGGAAGCCCTGCAGGGCAGTGACCTCGGCAACCGCCCGCTCACGCGTCCAGCCCTCGGCGTGCAGGCCGATGTCGGCGATCGCGCGGGCCAGCCGGAAAAGCCGCCACTGCAGGTAGCCGATCTCGCCCAACGGGTCGGCGGCATAGGCCCCAAGGTCGGCGGCGAGCTGCTCGGCATAGGTCGCCCAGGCCTCCGAATAAGCGCCCGACGCCTTCACCCGCGCGGGCGGCGGGCAGGCGGCCGCCTCCAGCGGGATCTGCAGCAAGTGCCCGGGCGTGACCTCGTGGAAGGCGACGCTGGGGAGCGTCCAGGCCGGCCGGGCGCGGATGTGGGCCAGGTCGATGAAGTAGAGTCCCGGAGACTTGTCGCTCGGCGGCTGGCGGTAGCCGCCGCGGCCGGCCGCCTCGTCCGGCCGGCTCATCCGGCGCACTTCAGCCGCTGCAATGGGCAGGTCGCCGAACGCCAGGCGCAGGCGCGGGCGGATCGCGGCCAGGCGGGCGTTCATCGCCGCGACCGCCCGGTCGCGGCCGGCGTCGTCGTCCGGGTAGAGCCAGCGGGGATCGGCCGCGAGCGTCCGCAGACGCTCGGCGACGCTGCCTGCCGCGAGCCCCTGCCCGCGCAGCAGGACGTCGGCGCGGTTGCGCGCCGCGTTGGCCGCGAGCCAGAGCCGCCGCTGCGCCTGCGCCGGACTCACGGGTCCGCCATAGGCCCGGCTCAACGCCGCGGCGTAGTCTTCAGCCGCCCAGGCGGGCTCGGTCAGGGCCGAAAGGCCGGCGGCGAAGAAGGTCCTGCGGCTCGGCATCACCCCACGCTAGCCCCGCGAAAACCGGAATGCTACCGGTGTCATAGTCAGTTTCCGGGGAGACGGATGGCCCTGCCGATCGACCGCCGCGCCCTTATCGGGCTCGCCGCCAATGCGGCGGCCGCTCGGGCTTTGGCTGCCGCCGACCCGCCCCCGGATCCGACAGAGGTCGTGCCGCTCTGGCCCGGCCGTCCGCCCGGCGCGCGCGCCGACCTGCCGAAGGAAACCGTCACCGACCGGGTGAAGACCTCCGGCTTCCAGGACCGCTTCGTCACCGGCGTCGGCGCCCCGCTGATGACCGTCTTCCGGCCCGCCCGGCCGAACGGCGCGGCGCTGCTGGTCGTACCCGGCGGCGGCTACATCCGCGTCGTGATCGACAAGGAAGGCTTCGAGGTGGGTCAGCGGATGGCGCAGGCCGGCATCACCTGTTTCGTGCTGCGCTACCGCCTGCCGGCCGAGGGCTGGGACCGCGCCGCCGACGTCCCCCTGCAGGACGCCCAGCGCGCCATCCGCCTGATCCGAGCGGGGGCCGCGCGCTGGGCGATCGACCCGAAGCGCGTCGCGGCCATGGGCTTCTCGGCAGGCGGCCATGTGGCGGCCTCCCTCGCCACACGCTCGGCCGAGCAGGTCTACGCACCCGTCGACGCCGCCGACAGGCTGGACACCCGCCCCGACCTTTCCGCCCTCATGTACCCGGTGATCGACATGGCCCGGCCGTTCGCCCACGCGGGCTCCCGCGCGGCCCTGCTCGGGAAAACCCCGGCCGCCGCCGCCGAGGCCGCCTATTCGCCGCATCGCCATGTGAGCCGCCAGACCCCGCCGACCTTCCTGGTCCACGCCTGGGACGATCCCGCGGTGCCGACCGAGAACAGCCTGAACTATCTCGCGGAGCTGCGCACCGCCAAGGTGCCGGCTGAGGCGCACCTCTTCGAGGAGGGCGGCCACGGCTTCGGCATCGCGCTCGCCCGCGGCAAGCCCGCCGCCGCCTGGCCCGACCTGTTCCTCGCCTGGGCCGCCCGCCACGGCTTCCTGGGAGGCGAGGCGTGAGGCGCCGCGAGCTGATCGTCGGATTGGGCGTGACGGGGCTCCTGCTCAGCCCGCGCCGCACGCTGGCCGCCGCATCCCCTGTGGCCCATACCCGCAGCGGGCCAGTTCGCGGCTACCTCGAGGATGGGATCAGCGTCTTCAAAGGCGTCCCCTACGGCGCCGACACTGGCCCGCGCCGTTTCCAGCCGCCGGCCCCGCCTGAGGCCTGGACCCCGGTCCGCGACGCCACCGCCTACGGCCCCGCCTCGCCGCAGCGCGGCCGCGAGGCCGCGGCGCAGAGCGAGGACTGCCTCTACCTGAACGTCTGGACGCCGGGCCTCGACCGCGGCCGCCGGCCGGTGATGGTCTACATCCACGGCGGCGCCTACTCGACCGGCTCGGGCTCGGCCCCGCTCTACGACGGCGTCCGTCTCTGCCGGCGCGGCGAGGTGGTCGTGGTGACCTTGAACCACCGCCTGAACGCCTTCGGGTACGCCTACCTCGCCCGCCTCGTCCCCGAGCTAGGCGACAGCGGAAACGCCGGCCAGCTCGACCTCGTGCTGGCGCTCCAGTGGGTGCGCGACAACATCGCCGCGTTCGGCGGCGACCCGTCCCGCGTCATGGTCTTCGGCCAGTCCGGCGGCGGGGCGAAGATCGCCACCCTGATGGCCACGCCGGCTGCCGCGGGCCTCTTCCACCGCACCGCCACGATGAGCGGCCAGCAGGTCACCGCGTCGGGTCCCGGCAACGCCACGCGGCGCGCGCTCGCCTGGCTCGACGCCTTGAAGCTGAAGCCCGCCGAGGCGGCGCAGGTCCGCACTCTGCCCGCCGAGCGCCTGGTCGAAGCCCTGGGGATCGAGGACCCCGTCCTGGGCTTCGGCGGCCTCTACTTCGGCCCGGTGCTGGACGAGCGCAGCCTGACCCGCCACCCGTTCTACCCGGACGCGCCGGCACAATCGGCCAGGATTCCGATGATCATCGGCAACACCCACGACGAGACCCGCGCGTTCCTGGGCAATGACCCGACGAACTTCACCGTCGACTGGGCGGGGCTTCCTGCCAAGCTCAGCCCGGCCAACATGCGCGTCGACATCGACCCCGCCACGGTGATCGCCGCCTACCGCGGGCTCTACCCGGCCTACACCGCCAGCGACGTGCTCTTCGCCGCCACCACCGCGGCCCGCTCCTGGCGCGCGGCGATCATCGAGGCGGAGGAACGCGCCAAGGCCGGGACGCCGGCTTTCGTCTACCAGCTCGACTGGGTCAGCCCGAAGGACGGCGGCCGGCTGGGCGCGCCGCACATGGCCGACATCCCGCTGGTGTTCGACAACGTGGGTCAGCCGGGCTCGCGCGCCGAGGGTCCGACCGCCCAGACGATGGCCGACCGGATGAGCGAGGCCTTCATCGCCTTCGCCCGCACCGGCGACCCCAACTGCCGCGCGATCCCCCGCTGGGAGCCCTACGGCCTGCCGCACCGCCAGACGCTGGTGTTCGACAACGCCACCCGCCTGGTCGACGACCCTCGCGGCGCCGAACGTCGGCTCTTCGAGAAGGTCCCCTTCGTCCAGGCCGGGACGTAGCTACTGCGGCCCCTCGCCGACGATCTCCAGCACCGCCGGCTGGTCCTTCGCGCCGTCGTAGTGGAACTGCTTGGCGAAGTGGGTGACGAAGGAGCCCGCCGGAATCGGCGTGGTCGTCTCCGGCGCGAAGGTCTCGCCCGTGCCGACCCACCAGACGCCGGTGATCACATAGATGTAGCGGGCGTTCGGATGGGTGTGCGGTCGGCTCATCTGGTGCGCCGGCCATTTCACCAGGATCGCATAGGGTCCGGGCCTCGTCGGGTCGCCCCACAGCGGATAGGTCAGCGGGCCCTTCACCGGGTCGCCCCGCCACGCGATCTGCCCCGGCAGCTTGTAGGCCAGCACCGCCGGGTCCGGCTCGGCCAGCGCCGCATCGGCGAAGATGGTCACCAGCAAGGCGGCCGCGATCAGGATCGTCTTCATGCGAGCTCTCCTCGGAAATGCATCCTGCCCTCAGCCGCCGAGCTCGTTCAGCCAACTCAGCACCCGCGGCGCGGCCGGCGCGATCGAGCCGTTGTGGTCATAGGGCCCGACGTCCGTGGCGGTCACGTCGGCGCCACGCGCCTGCATGGCCGCGGCGGTTTCCGTCGCCTCGCGCGGCGACACGTCCCGGTCCGACCGGCCGTAGTAGAACCGCGCCGGCGCCTTCGGCGTGAAGTGACTGACCTCGTTGGCCGCCAGCGCGTCCAGCAGCCAGTGCTCCCCACCGCGGTCGAAGGCGTCCAGGAAGTCCGACCGGAACATCGCCCGTGGCGCCTTCGGCAGGGCGGCCATGATGGCGTCCGGCTCGTGTGGGGTGTCGTAGAGCCGTGCCGCCAGGGCGGCGACCTGCGGGGTCAGCACGCTGTTCATAGGGTGACCGTATCGGGCGGCATACCCACGGACCATGTAGCTGAGATACAGCGAGTGGCTGGCCGCCCCGCCGGCGAGCGCATAGCCCAGGCTGATGGTCCGCAGGTTGTGCGGCCCCGCCACCGAGGCGGAACCCAGCACCGGCTGGCCGGCCTCCTCAAGCGCCCGCTGGACCGCCAGCGTGGCGTGGCCACCCTGGGAGAAGCCCGCCAGGAACGGCGGCGTGGCCGGGACGCCCGCAAGGCTGCGCGCGGCGGCCAGCATGTCGATGACTGCGCGGGCCGTGTCGTCGGCGACCAAGTAGGTGTGGATCAGCGGCGAGACGCCCAGGCCCAGGTAGTCGGGCGCGATCGCCGCCCGTCCGGTTCCGGCAAACAGCAAAGCGGCGGCCATGCCATCGACGGACAGCGTCGAGGGGACTTCGTTGCGGCTGGTGGAGGTCCCGTGGTGCCAGCTCACCAACATCCGCGGCGAGGTGTTGCGCGGCAGGGCGAGAAGACCGCTCAGCTCGATCTGGCGGCCCGCCGCGTCGTGTGACCGATAGGTCATGCGCCAGGCGTCCACCGAATGGCGCACGGGGATCGCCTTGAGGCCGGTCATGGCCAGCATCACCTGGCCCTGGACGGCGGGCCATGACTTCAGATGGGTCAGCCGAACGCCCGATCCTTCGCGCGGCGCCAACGTCGGCGGCGCACAGGCGGCCAGCGGCAGGGCCGCGGCCAGCGACCCCAGGATCAGGGATCGGCGTTGCACGACGTCCTCCCAGCTTCGCCGCGACACTGGCGCCTCGCAGCGCGATCTGCCACCCATTGCTCACGCGCGGGGACGCAAGGGGAGTGCGAGGATGAGCGAAGCGGCCGGCAAGCGGGTGGAGCTGACGATCCGGGGCCTGGTCCTGGGCTGCCTGATCACCGTCGTGTTCACCGCCGCCAACGTCTACCTGGGCCTGCGGGTAGGCTTGACCTTCGCCTCCTCGATTCCCGCCGCGGTGATCTCCATGGCCCTGCTCAGGGCGCTGAAGACCGCAACGATCTGGGAGAACAACATCGTCCAGACGGTGGCCTCGGCGGCCGGCACCCTGTCCTCGATCATCTTCGTCCTGCCGGGCCTCGTCATGGTCGGCTGGTGGACCGGCTTTCCGTTCTGGCAGTCGTTCTGGATCTGCGTGATCGGCGGCGTGCTGGGCGTGATGTACACGATCCCGCTGCGGCGGGCGCTTGTGACAACCTCGGACCTCCCCTACCCGGAGGGCCGCGCCGCCGCCGAGGTGCTGAAGGTTGGCTCCGGCGCGCCGGGCTCCGAAGGCGCGGAGGAGGTGAAGGCGGGGCTCGCGGCGGTGATCGTGGGCTCCAGAGCCTCGGCCGCCGCCGCCGCGGCCATCGGCATGCGGCTGATGACCGACACGCTCGCCGTCTGGTTCCGGCCGACGCCCACCACCGCCACCGGCATGGCGGGCGGGCTGCAACTGGCCCTGATCGGCGCCGGCCACCTGATGGGCATCGCGGTCGGGATGGCCATGCTGGTCGGGCTGGTGATCGCCTGGGGCGTGGCGGTCCCGATCCTGACCGCGATGCACCCGGTGCTGACCGGCACGGCGGAAGCCGCCGCCAAGGCCGCCTGGGCGCCGAACGTACGCTTCATCGGCGCCGGCGCGATCGGCGTTGCGGCCGTCTGGACCCTGGGCAAGCTCGCCGCCCCGGTGTGGGCCGGGCTGATCGCGGCCATGCGCGCGGCCGAGGTGCGCAAGGCCGGCCAGGGCGAGACCCTGCCGATCGTCGAGCGGGACATGCCGATCGGCATCGTCGCCGGCGTGACGCTGGCCAGCCTCGTGCCGCTCGCCATCCTGTTCCACGGCTTCCTCAGCGCCGGGCCGCTGCAGAGCGTGCTGATCCCGCTGATCGTCGGCGGCGTGCTCTACGTAGTGGTCGCCGGCTTCCTGGTGGCCGCCGTCTGCGGCTACATGGCCGGCCTCATCGGCTCCTCGAACAGCCCGGTCTCGGGCCTGGCGATCCTCTCGGTCCTGGGCGCGTCCCTGCTGCTGGTGCTGCTGGCTGCGAAGACCGTCGGCCCGACCGGCGAGGCGGCGATGGTCGCCTACGCCCTCTTCGTCACCGCCGTGCTGCTCAATGTCGCCACCATCGCCAATGACAACCTGCAGGACCTGAAGACCGGCCAGCTGGTCGACGCCACGCCGTGGAAGCAGCAGGCCGCCCTGATCGTCGGCGTCTTGGCCGGCGCCGTGGTGATCCCGCCGATCCTCGACCTCCTGAACCACGCCTTCGGCTTCGCCGGCGCCGCGAACCTCAACACCATCTCCAAGCAGCCGCTGGCCGCGCCGCAGGCGGTGCTGATCTCGACGCTGGCCAAGGGCGTGATCCAGGGCGACCTGCCCTGGCGGTTCATCGGCGTCGGCGCGGGCGTCGGCGTGGTGCTGGTGATCGTCGACGAGCTCTTGCGCACGACGAAGCGCTTCAGCCTGCCGCCGCTCGGCGTCGGGATCGCCATCTACCTGCCCGCCGCCGTCACCCTGCCGGTGGCCATCGGCGCGGTGGTGGGCTGGGCCTACGACCGCTCGGTGGCGGGCAAGCCGCACGGCCCGGCCGCCCAGCGCCTGGGCGTGCTGCTGGCCTCCGGCTTCATCGTCGGCGAGAGCCTGTTCAACGTGGCGCTGGCCGGCCTGATCGTCGCCACCAACAACCCCTCGCCGATCGCCGTGGTCCCGGAGAGCTTCCCGGCCGCCACCGCCTGGCTGGCCGCCCTCGTCATAGTCGCCCTGGTCGCCGGGACCTACCTCTGGACCGAGCGCCGGGCCCGCGCGCTGCCTGCGTAGGCCGACGCGGGCCCGCTCGGGCCTCAGAACTGCCAGCCGATGCCGGCGTTGGCGCCGCCGGAGCCGCGGCTGTCGAACGCCGCGCCGGCCTTGAACACCGTGCGCCCGTCGGCGAACACCTTCGAGGCGCCGACCGCGAAGGCCGTCTCGCCGCCCCAGCTGCCGATCGCCATGCCGACCATGCCCTTGCCGGGCCTAAACGCCTGCGGCAGGCCGGCCACCGCCATCGCCGCCGCCGCGCCCGCGTCGGCGCGGCTCGACAGGGTGTTGAGCCGGCTGTCCAGCGCGTCGACGCGGCTCGAGACGGCGCTGACCTGGCCGAACGTCGCGGCGTCCGTCGCCGAAGTCCCGTCGGCGAGGTTGGTGATCCGGCGCTGCTGGGTCGCGGAGCCCACCGACACCGTGTTGGCCTCGCCCGCCACCGAGCCGGAGCCCAGCGCGACCGAATTGGTCCCGGTGGCGCTGGCCTGCGCCCCGATCGCTACGCTGAGGTCCGCCGTGGCCTTGGCGACGTCGCCCAGCGCCACCGACGAGGCGCCGCTCGCCACCGACTTGTTGCCGCCGGCCAGGGCGTCGAGGCCGCTGGCGGTGTTCGCCCAGCCGACCGCCGTGGAGAAGGCCGCGCTGGCGTGGCTGCGGCCGCCCAGCGCCACCGACGTCCCGCCGTCCGCCAGGCTGTTGAAGCCCAGCGCCGTCGACTGCACGCCGGTCGCGACGCTGTTGACGCCGACCGCAGTGCTGGAGTCGCCGGTCGCCTGAGCCACGTCGCCCAGCGCCACGGACGAGGCGCCGCTCGCCACCGACTTGTTGCCGCCGGCCAGCGAATCCAGCCCGCTGGCGGTGTTGGCCCAGCCCACCGCGGTGGAGAAGGTCGCGGTCGCCTTGTTGCGGCCGCCCAGCGCGTTCGACTGGCTGCCGCTGGCCAGCGACGTGAAGCCGTCGGCGGTCGACTGCAGGCCGCTCGCGATGCTGTTGAAGCCCTCGGCGCTGCTGGAATCGCCGGTCGCCTGGGCGTTGGTCCCGGTGGCGTTGGCGTTGGCGCCGCTGGCCACGGCGTTCGGCCCGCTGGCCTGCGCCTGGGCCAGGCTCGGCGCCAGCACGGCCGCCATGGCGACCAGACATAGGGGTGCAATCGCCAGATGGCGTTGGGTATTCGCAAGCATGGTTGGAAGACTCCTCGCGTATGCGCAGGTGTTGAAGGGATTCAGATCGCGCGCTCGATCAGCACCGAACGCGCGCAGGTCTCAGGTCATCCGCAGCAACTGAGCAACGCTGACCCCCGAACTTGACCGTAGATGCCGGCGGCTCACCAAAGGGTTCAATCACAGCTTTCCAAGGCGGCAAGCCGGCCGCTGGCCTTGCCCCGATGTTCACAGCCGCCAGGGCGGTGTAGCGTCGCCGCGGGCGGGGAGATCGGGCATGGATGGCGACGAGGCGCGGCCGGGCCGCCCAGGTCCGGGGCCAGGGCCGAGGCTGGACCGCCGCTCCGTCCTGCGGTTGACCTCGGGCGCGGTAGCGGGAGCGGCGATGGCGACGAGCAGCGGCGCGGCGGCGCGGACGTCCGACATCGTGGCGATGGACGCGGGCCCGCTCGCCGCGGCCATCCGGTCGAGGAAGCTCTCGGCCGTCGAGGTGATGAGCGCCTACCTCGACCAGATCGAGGCGCTGAACCCGCGCTTCAACGCCATCGTCGCCCTGCAGGACCGCGCGGGGCTCATCGCCCAGGCCAGGCAGAAGGACGCCGAGCTCGCCAGCGGCGCCCCGGTGGGCCCGCTGCACGGCCTGCCGCACGCCGTGAAGGACCTGCAGCCGGTCAAGGGCCTGCCCTTCACCCAAGGCTCGCCGATCTTCCGCGATGTCGTGGCGACCACCGACAGCATCATGGTCGAGCGACTGCGCGCCGCCGGCGTGATCTTCGTCGGCAAGACCAACACCCCGGAGTTCGGCTTCGGCTCGCAAACCTACAACCCGGTCTATGGCGTCACCCGCAACGCCTACGACCCCACGAAGTCCGCGGGCGGATCGAGTGGCGGGGCGGCCGTGGCGCTCGCGCTTCGCATGCTGCCGCTGGCCGACGGCAGCGACTACGCCGGCAGCCTGCGCAACCCCGCCGGCTGGAACGGCGTCCTGGGCTTCCGCACCAGCGTCGGCCGCGTGCCCCTGCACGGCAAGGACGACTGGCTGCCATCGATGGGCGTCACCGGTCCGATGGCGCGCAACGTCGCCGACCTGGGCCTGCTGCTCTCGGTGCAGGCCGGCTACGACCCGCGCGCCCCGCTCTCCATGGAGGGCTCGGGCGAACAGTTCCGGGATCCTCTCCCGCGTCCCGCCAAGCCGGTCCGCATCGCCTGGGCCGGCGACTTCAAGGGCTTCACGCCCTGCGAGCCCGGCGTGCTGGAGACCTGCCGCAAGGCGCTCGGTGTCTTCGAGGGCCTGGGCTACGCCGTCGAGGAGGCGATCCCGGACTATCCGCTGGAGAAGGTCTGGCGCTCGTTCATCCGCCTGCGCGGCTGGGGCCAGGGCGGCGCGATCGTCGAGCAGTACGACAACCCCGCCCAGCGCGCCCTCCTGAAGCCCGAGGCGGTCTGGGAGGTCGAGGTGGGCAAGCGGCTCTCGGCCTTCGACGTCACCGCCGACGCCGTCGTGCGCACCGAATGGAGCCAGGCGGTCCGCCGGTTCTTCGAGCGCTACGACTACCTGGTCGCGCCTACCGCCCAGGTCTTCCCCTTCGACGCCGACCTGCACTGGCCCGCCGAGATCGCCGGCCATCGCATGGCCACCTACCACGAGTGGATGGAGGGGGTCTGCCTCGTCACCATGTCGGGCTGCCCGTCGCTCGCCGTCCCCGCCGGTTTTGGCCCGGGCGGCCTGCCCATGGGCATCCAGATCATAGCCCCGGTGCGCCACGAGATGGCCTGCCTCAGCCTCGCGGCGGCCTACGAAGCCGCCCTGCCGGCCGCCGCCCGCCGCCTGCCGCCGGCGCTCAGGGCCTGAGCGGCGCCATGGATCCCGTCTCCACCCCGGAACAGTGGCGCGACGCCTTCGTGGTCATCGGCACGGCGGCCGGCGCCCTCGTTGGCCTGCTCTTCGTGGTCATTTCGCTGCATCTCGACCGGATCACCGAGCGCACCGACGCCAACATGCGAATGACCGTCGACGGCGCGCGCAACAACACCCTCCACCTGCTGACCGTGCTGGTCGAAGCCGTGGCCGTGCTCACGCCTCAGCCGCCGCTCATGCTCGGCCTCGAGTTGATCGCGCTCAACCTCTTCGGCCTGCGCCTGCCGCTCGGCATCGTCCGCCGCTACTTCGACAAGAACGTCACCATCAGCGAGCGGGGCGGCTTCCCGATGCGGCTCATCGTGACGGTCGCCGGGGCTTATGCGCTGGGCGCGGCGGGCGGCGTCGCGGCCATCGCGCGCGCCGACTGGGCGCTCTACCTCGTCGCCGCCTCCTGCGTGATCAAGCTCGTGCGCACCGTGCTCACCGCCTGGATGCTGATGTTCGGCATGTTCAACCCGCCGCCCCCGAAGGCGGAGATCTAGGCGCCGCCCGCCTACTCCGGACCCGGCGCCAGGGCGCGGAACGCATGGGGGCGAAAGCGGGTCTCGACCTTGCGTCCGAGGCGGAAGAACTCGCCGTCCAGCATCGCCGGGATCGGGTGGTTGGCCCACGCCCGCCCGCGCACGCACGGCCGCACGAGGACGTCCGGATCCTCGCGCCAGTCGCCCAGCAGGCTGCTCAGCGCCAGGCGCGCGCCCGCCCGCGTATCGCGCAGATCGACCACGGCCATCTCCAGGGCCCCCTCGTCCTCGTCGAGTGCGCGCGAGACGGTCGGACAGATGAGGCTGATCGCCAGTCCGTGGACGATCTGGCCGTCGAGTTCAAAATTCAGCCGGGTGGAGAAGGCGTTGCGGCGGGCGACCACCGCGCGCCGCCACGCGCGGCCCAGCTGGCGCACCCGGACGGCTTCGCGCGCCCGGGCCCAGAGCGCCGGGGGGCCGAGTACGGCCCGGCAATAGAAGGCGTGACCATCGACCTCGCCGCCGGGCATCCAGCGCACGGCGCCGCGGGTCAGCGCGCCGGAGAGCGCCTCGCGCCAGGGCTTCGAGCCATAGAGGGCGCGGCCGAGCTTGTTCATCGTGCCGCCGCAGAGTGGGGCCACCAGCGGGCCCGCCGGCCCGCACAGCTCCGCCACCAGCCGCGCGGTGCCGTCGCCGCCCAGCACGACCACCAGGTCGGGGCCGGTGTCGAGCGCCGCCCGCACGACGGCCTCGAAGCGGCCGGGGACCAGTTCGCTGACCCGATGGTCGAGGCCGAATTCGGCGAACAGGGCCGCCAACTCGTCGGCCATCCCCCGCCTGACGCCGCCGGAAGCAGGGTTGACGATGGCCTGAACCCGCCGGATCGAAACCCCGGGCTGATCGAGAAGCCGCATCTGCACGGTGGCCTCAACGTCGCGCCGATGGCGCAGGTTGCCCGCGACGGCAACCGCCGTGCGCTGCGCCACGTTCACCCCGCCATGGAAGAGACCCCCGTCCCGGCGAGGAAGCCGCGCCGCCTGCTGGCCAAGTTCACCGGCGCGGCGCTCATGGGCTTCCTGCTCAGCGCCGTGGTCCTGCACCTGGGCCTGGAGGCTGGGCTGCGCCCGTGGGCGGCCCGGCTGATCGCCCTGCTCTGCGCGATGAACCTGACTTTCCTGGTCAACGGCCGCTTCGTGTTCCGCACCCTGACCCGCCGGCGCTTCCTCGCCCAGTGGGCCGCCTATGTGACCAACAGCGCCCTGGGCAATGCCTGCAACTACTGGGTGTTCGTGACCCTGGAATCGACCCACCGGCCGGTGATCGGCAACCCCTACGTCGCCCTCTTGGCCGGCTCGGTCACCGCCTGGGCGATCAACTACACCGGTGCGCGCCTGGTGGTCTTCGGCCGGGCCGGCCGCCGTCTGGCCTCGCGCTGTCGGCGGGTGTTCGTCAGCCCGCGCGCTCGCCCTCGCGACCCGGCGCCACCCGAACCCGGATCTGTTCGCCCGTGACCGCCTTGGTGGTGAACGAGGTCTCCGTCGGGATCGGCGTGCAATAGCCGAAAATACCGCGCTTGAAGCACACCTTTTCGCCCTTCACCGTCCAGCGGCCGTGGTGACGGTCGTGCCGCCGGCCTTCCGAGACGTAGGTCCCCGACGGGTCCATCCACAGCTTGGCCGTGCGGCCGTCGGGATAGGTCGACACGATGGTGCCCTTGAACGCCTTGTCCAGCGCTGGCGGCGGCGCCGCAGCGGTTAGAAGAACCAGGCCCCCGATCAAACCCAGGGTCCGCAACAACATGGCTTGCCTCGCGATTTGTTCGCGAGCCAAACGCACGGACAGCCAGAGTGTGCCCCGAAGCCAGGCTCTAGCGGAGTTCGGCCTGCGCCCGCTTGAGCACCTGCTGGGCTTCCGACCGGGAGATGAAACCGTCGTGGTCGGCGTCGTAGTCGGCGAACTTGCCTGCGGTCATCGCGTAGATCTCGGCGTAGGTCACGAACCCGTTCTTGTCCGCGTCGAGCGCGTCCCACCAGGCGCCCTGGCCGATCCGCTCGGCCCCTCTGACGCCGTCGAGCTCCAGGTCGTGGCGGACGCTCTTGGCGTACCGGTCCCACTCGGCCCGGCTGACCTGGCCGTCATGGTCGAGGTCGGCCCGCATGATGAAGGCGTGGCGCGAAGCCTGGTATTCTTTGCGGCTGACTTTGGCATCGTGGTTGCTGTCGGCCGGTCCCAGCGCGGAAGGCTGCGCCTGGGCGAAGGCCGCGGTGGCCGCCATCGCAAGGCCGCACCAGGCGGCAAGGCTGAGCGAGTTCATGGGCGTCTCCTGTGGAGCTTGCTTGAAGACGGTTTTCCCGCCTCGGCCCATCAGGCGATTCCCGCGCCGGGGCCGGCGCGAAACCCCACCGCCCGCCGGGCAAGACCGCGCCCTAGGTTAGACCCCTCGTAGGCGCCCCATGGGCGGCGTTGGGGGTTGCGTTCGGGTTGCAGGGCAGTCCACCGGATACCGTGGAGCGGCGGGACCTGTTCCACTGCCGATGGCCCGCCAACCTCCCCCCATGAGGCGGGATCCTCCCGCAAGCTGCGCACTCCGCAGATCCCGGGACTGGCCCCGTACCGGACACGTGCGGGGCCTTTCCGCGTGGCGGGGCCTCGGCGCAGCGCCTCAGCGCGCCAGCCAGCCCCCGTCCACCGGCACGATGGCGCCGTGCATGTAGTCGCTGGCCGCGCTCGCCAGGAACACCGCTACGCCGGCCAGGTCCTCAGGCGTCCCCCAGCGGCCGGCCGGGATGCGCTCCATGATCTGCCGGCTGCGGGTCTCGTCCTGGCGCAGCGCCTCGGTGTTGTTGGTCACGAAGTAGCCCGGCGCGATGGCGTTGACGTTGATGCCGCGCCCCGCCCACTCGTTGGCCAGCGCCTTGGTGAGGCCCGCGAGCCCGCTCTTCGAGGCGGCATAGGACGGCACGCGCAGGCCGCCCTGGAACGACAGCATCGAGGCCACCTGGATGATCTTGCCGCCGCGCCCGGCCGCCAGCCACGACTTGGCCGCGGCCTGGGAGAGGAAGAAGGCCACCTTCAGGTTGGTGTCCATCACCGCGTCCCAGTCGGCTTCCGAGAACTCGGTGCTGTCGGCCCGGCGGATGATCCCGGCGTTGTTGACTAGGATGTCGATCTGGCCGGCTTCGTCCATGACCCGCCCGATCGGGGCGATACTGGAAAGGTCCGCCTGGACCGGCGTCAGCCTGCGGCCCAGCCCTTCCACGAGGCGCGCGGTCTCGTCCGGCGCGCTCCGGCCCACGGCCACGATGTCGGCGCCGGCGCCCGCCAGGCCCACGGCGATGGCCTGGCCCAGGCCCGTGTTGGCCCCGGTGACGAGGGCTGCCTTGCCGGAAAGGTCGAAGAGGCCGGTCATTTCAGCTGGCAGATGTCGAGCACGTTCATGTCGGTGTAGTCGAGGTTCTCGCCGCCCATCGCCCAGATGAAGGCGTAGTTCGAGGTCCCCGAACCCATGTGGATCGACCACGGCGGGCTCATCACCGCCTCGTCGTTGGCCATCACGATGTGCCGCTGGGCGTCCGGCTCGCCCATGAAGTGGAAGACCCGCTCGTCCGGCTTGAGGCCGAAGTAGAAATAGACCTCGCTCCTGCGGTCGTGCAGGTGCGGCGGCATGGTGTTCCAGACGCTGCCGGTGTTGAGGATGGTCAGGCCCAGCAGCAGCTGCGCCGACTGGCAGGTGGCCGGCACGACGAGCTGGTAGATCGTCCGCTCGTTGGACTGCGCCAGCGACCCGCGCTCCAGCGGCACGGCTTCGGCGATGGATATCTGTTTGGCTTCGAAGCGCGCGTGGGCCGGCGTCGAGATCAGGTAGAACCTGGCCCCCTCGCCTGCGAACGTCACCTCCGCCGAGCCCATCGGCACATACAGGCAGTCTCGCGGCGCGAGCGTGAACGCGTGGCCGTCCACGGTTACCGTTCCCGGCGCATCGCCCACGTTCACCGCGCCCAGCTCGCGCCGCTCCAGGAACGGCTTGCCCTTGGCCGATTCCGGCTCGGTCTGGACCGGCAGGCTCACCGGTGCCTTCCCCGGCATGGCCCCCCCGATCACGAAGCGTTCGTAGTGCGCGTAGTTCAGCACCACCTCGCCGGGGACGAAGAGGTCGCTCACTAGATACCGGTCGCGCAGCTGGTCGTTGGTCGCCCCCTCCATGCTGTCGGGGTGGGTCGCGTGATAGGTCTTGCGGAACATGTCTTCTCCCGGAGCCCTCAACTAATGCTCGTCATCCCCGGGCTTGTCCCGGGGATCCATACGCGTCTGAATCGAATGAAAGATCGCGGCGCCGCCGCGGCGCGTCCTTCAGCAACGTCGGTGTTTATGGGTCCCCGGGACAAGCCGGGGGATGACGATCTGAATGGTGATTGAGCCATCGGCCTAAGCATGCTGCGCATCGATCGCGGCCACCGGTTGATCCAGTTTGTAGGCGCGCCTGGCGAGGTTGTACGCGAGATCGCGGGCGACTTCGCAGGCCTCGTCCTCGTCCAGCCGATGCTCCGCCACCAGCCTGGCCAGGAAGCCGCAATCGACGCGGCGGGACACGTCATGCCGCGCCGGGATGGACAGGAAGGCCCGCGTGTCGTCGTTGAAGCCGACGGTGTTGTAGAAGCCCGCCGCCTCGGTGGTCTGCTCGCGGAACCGGCGCATGCCCTCGGGGCTGTCGTGGAACCACCAGGCGGGGCCGAGCTTCAGCGCCGGATAATGGCCCGCCAGCGGCGCGAGCTCGCGGGCGTAAGCGGTTTCGTCCAGGGTGAAGACGATCACCGTCAGGTCCGGCTCGTTGCCGTAGCGGTCCAGCAAAGGCTTCAGCGCGCGGACGTAGTCGGTCGGCGTCGGGATGTCCGCGCCCTTGTCGCGGCCGAAGCGGCGGTGGACGCCCGCATTGTGGTTGCGGAACGAGCCCGGATGGATCTGCAGCACCAGGCCGTCGTCCAGGCTCATCCGCGCCATCTCGGTCAGCATCTGGGCCCGGAACAGCTCGGCGTCCTCCTCCGAGCGCACCCCGTCCAGGATGCGGTGGTAGAGCGCCTCGGCGTCCTTGGGCGAAAGGTCCGCCGTCGCCGCCGTGGGATGACCATGATCGGTGGAGGTCGCGCCCATGGCGATGAACGCCTGGCGGCGCAGGCGGTGGGCCTCGAGGTAGCCGCTCCAGTAGCCGACGTCCTGGCCGGTCATCTCGCCGAACCGCTCCAGCGAAGGCCAAAACTCTTCGTGCTCGGGATCGACGACAGGGTCGGGCCGATAGGCGGTGACCACCCGGCCCTTCCAGCCGCTCTCACGGATAGTGCGGTGGTGGCGAAGGTCGTCGGTCGGCGCCTCGGTGGTCGCCAGGAATTCGATGTTGAAACGCTCGAAGAGCGCCCGCGGCCGGAACGCCGGCGTCGCCAGGAGCTCGCCGATGCGGTCGAAGTAGAGGTCCGCCGTCGTGGCCTCCAGCTTCACGTCGAAGCCGAACACCTCGGCGAACACATGCACCAGCCAGATCGCCGACGGCGTGCCGCGGAACAGGTGCTGATGGCTCGCGAACAGCCGCCACGCCGCGCGCGGGTCGGCGGCGCTCGCGCCCTTGCGCGTCGGCACGCCCAGCGCCTCCATCGGCACGCCCTGGCTGTAGAGCATCCGGTAGAGGTAGTGGTCCGGCGCCAGCAGCAGGCTGGTCGCGTCGGTGAACGGGGCGTCGGTGGCGAACCACTCCGGATCGGTGTGGCCGTGCGGGCTGACGATCGGCAGGCCGGCGACCCCTGCATAGAGCCGCCGCGCCACCGCCCGGACGGCAGGGTCGGCGGGGAACAGCCGGTCGGGATCGAGGGTCAGCGGACGGGTCATCGCTCGCGCTCTGGACGGCCCCGCAGGTAACCGGTGTCATGCGCGTGTGGCAAGCCCCTCTCGAAGCCGCGTCCGGCAAATTGACACCGGTTACCTATTCGCCCAATGTCGCCGCGTCGTGAGCCCTTTCCCGTCCCGAACCCGCAATCCGAAGCCGGCTCGCGCCCGCCGCGAGACGAGGGTCGCGTGACCGCCGCCGGGATCCGCACCGCCGCCGCCCTGCCGCCCGCCGAGGTGGCGCGGCGCTTCGTCGGCGCCCGGCGCGCCGCGACCGCCCTGCCCGATTTCCCCGGCGCGCTTCCGGCCGACATGGCCGCCGGTTACGCCATCCAGGAGATCGCCATCGGCCTTTGGCCGGACACGGTCGCCGGCTGGAAAGTCGGCCGCATCCCGCCCGAGCTGCAGGCCGAGCTCTCCGCAGAACGGGTGATGGGCCCGGTGTTCGCCGCAAACGTCTGCCGGGCCGGCCCCGAACCGACGCCCGTCTTCGCCATCCCCGGCGGTTTCGCCGCCGTCGAGGCCGAGTACATCTACCGCATGGGCGAGGACGCCACTGCCGGCAAGACCGACTGGACGGCCGAGACGGCGCTGCGCCTGGTCGAGGAGGAGCTGGTGGGCGTCGAGTTCGCCGGCAGTCCGCTGGCCGCCATCAACGTCCTGGGCCCGCGCGTCGTCGCCGCCGACTTCGGCAACAACGCCGGCCTGATCCTCGGCAAGCCGATCCCCGACTGGAAGACCCGCACCGACGACTGGCCGCCCTGCGCCGCCTACGTCGAGGGCAGGCTCGTCGGGCGCGGCGCGCCGTCCTCGCTGCCCGGCGGGCCGGCGGCCTCGCTCGCCTTCCTGATGAACGCCGTCGCCGCGCGTGGCCGGCCCCTGACGCGCGGCCAGCTGGTGACCACCGGGGCGGCCAGCGGCATCCACGATATCGAGGCCGGACAAACGGCCCGCATCACCTTCGGCGACCTGGACGAGATCCGCTGCATCTGCCGTCCGGCCACGCCGCAGGCCATGGGAGGACCGTCGCATGACCACCGCGACCTCTCCGGCTGAGGCCGGCCGCGCCGCGGCCGTCGGCCGCTACCGCTGGGTGATCGTGGCGCTGCTGTTCACCGCCATGGTGATCAACTACGTCGACCGCCAGACCATCGGCTTCCTGAAGGGCGACCTCTCGAAACAGTTCGGCTGGGACGAGACCAACTATGCCGACCTGGTCTTCTGGTTCCAGGCCGCCTACGCGGTCTCCTACCTCGCGTTCGGCCGCATCGTCGATGCGATCGGCGCGCGGCTGGGCTTCGGCCTCGCCTTCCTGATCTGGCAGGCCGCCCACATCGCCCACGCGCTCGCCAACTCCTTGGGCGGCTTCATCGGCGCCCGCCTGGCGCTGGGCATCGGCGAGGGCGGCGCCTTCCCGGGCGGCATCAAGGCCATGGCCCAGTGGTTCCCGAAGAAGGAGCGCGCCTTCGCCACCGGCCTGTTCAACGCCGGCACCAACATCGGCGCCATCGTCACCCCGCTGATCATCCCGGCCGTCACCCTGACCTGGGGCTGGCGCGCCGCCTTCATCGTCACCGGCATAGGCGGCCTCGTCTGGCTGCCCATCTGGCTCCTGGTCTACCGCACGCCGCGCGAGGCGAAGAACCTATCCACCGCCGAGCTCGCCCACATCGAGAGCGACCCCGCCGACCCGGTCGAGGCCGTCCCCTGGCGTCGCCTCCTGCCCGTCCGCGAGACCTGGGCCTATGCGATCGGCAAGTTCCTGATCGACCCCATCTGGTGGATGTTCCTCTTCTGGCTGCCGGATTTCCTGCAGAAGCGCCACGGCCTGGACCTGAAGACCTTCGGCCCGCCGGTGATCGCCATCTACCTGTTCTCGGACGTGGGCAGCGTCGCCGGCGGCTGGCTCTCGTCGCGCCTGATCCGCGCCGGCTGGAGCATCAACCGCGCGCGCAAGACCACCATGCTGATCTGCGCCCTTTGCGCCATGCCCGTGGCCTTCGCCGCGCTCGCCGACAACCTCTGGCTGGCGGTCGGCATCATCGGCCTGGCCACCGCCGCCCACCAGGGCTTCTCCGCCAACCTCTACACCCTCCCCGGCGACGTGTTTCCAAGGTCGGCGGTGGGCTCCGTCGTGGGCATCGGCGGCATGATCGGCGCCATCGGCGGCATGGTGATGAGCAAGTACGCCGGCTTCGTGCTGGACAAGCTCGGGACCTACACCCCGATCTTCATCGTCGCCGCCAGCGCCTACATCCTGGCCCTAGGCGCCATCCACCTGCTCACGCCCAAGATGGAGCCGGTGAAGCTCTAGCGCGCCGGCCCGGTCGACTCCCGCACCACCAGCGACGGGAGCCGGTCCTGCTCGGCGCGGCCTTCGGCTTCGCGGCCCAGCAGGCGCTCGACGGCGAGGCGGCCGATCTCGCGGGTCGGGGTTCGGATGGTGGTCAGGCTGGGCCACAGCCGCCGGGCGATCTCGAAGTCGTCGAATCCCACCACCGAGAGGTCCTCGGGCACGGAGAGCTTCAGCTGCCGCGCCGCCTGCAGGACGCCGGCCGCCATCTCGTCGTTGCCGGCGAAGATCGCCGTGGGCCGGGGCTCCAGCCGCAGCAGCTCCAGCGCGCACGCGATCCCCGACTCGAACGTGTAGGCGCCCTCGCGGGTGTAGTGCGCCGCCAGCGTCAGCCCGCGCCCGCTCAGCCCCTCGGCGAACCCCTCGCGCCGCTCGCGCGACGAGCGGAAGGTCGGCGGCCCGCTGATGTGCGCCACCCGGCTGTGCCCCAGGTCGGCCAGGTGGCCCGCCGCGGCCATCCCGCCCAGCCGGTCGCGGGTCTCGATCATCCGCTCGGGCGCATCGACGCTCACCGAGGCCACGCGGACATAGTCGCAGCCAATCTCGGCCAGCAGCGCCGCGGCCCGCTCGTCCTCGGAAACCGACGGCGTCAGCACCACGCCCGACAGCTTCTGCCGCTCCACGAATGCCCGCATGTCGGCCAGGAACGTCGGGCTCGCCCGGTCGCAGGGATGCACCACCAGCTCGAACCCCGTGCCCTTCATGCCGTCCAGCAGGCCCAGCTGCATGTTGACCACGTACTGCGGGTTCGGGTTGTCGTAGACGAGGCCGATCAGGAACGAGCGGCGGAAGGCCAGGCCCCGGGCCTGCGGATCCGGCGCATAGCCATGCTCGGCGATCACCGCCTGGATGCGCTCGCGGGTCTCCTTCTGGACGTAGGGGCTGGCGTTGATCACCCGGCTGACGGTCTTCTTGGATACCCCGGCCAGGCGCGCGATGTCGTTGATCGTCGGCCGCTTGCGGGGCCCCTCGCCCGGCCCGCCCGCGCTCGCTGACCCGCCCGGTTCGCCCCCCGCTTTCGGCCTGTCGCGTTGCGCCATCCCCGTCCCTTGAGCTCCCCGCCGTTCATAGCCTCGGCCACGCCCGCGGGCATAGGCCCAAAGCATGACACCGGTTACTCTAAGCCCAATGACGCGCGGACGGCTTTCAGACGCAACCCTCGGCGCCCTGCCGCCCGGCGTCCTTCGCCCCGCCTACGACCGGGCCGCCACGCGGGTCGGCGTCGTCCACTTCGGCCCCGGCGCCTTCCACCGAGCGCACCAGGCCTTCTTCTTCGACCGCATGCTGGCCAAGGACCCTGGTCTCGCGATCAGCGCCGTCTCGCTGCGCAGCGACGCCGTACGCGCCGCCCTGGAGCCGCAGCAGGGTCTCTACAGCCTGACCGAGCGCGAGGCCGAGCCCACCATCCGCATTGTTGGGTCAATCCGCGAAGTCCTGACCGC
The DNA here is from genome assembly GCA_045802455.1 of Phenylobacterium sp. Classification (GTDB taxonomy): domain Bacteria; phylum Pseudomonadota; class Alphaproteobacteria; order Caulobacterales; family Caulobacteraceae; genus Phenylobacterium. The sequence goes on from JBJMQX010000087.1 coordinate 39,207, forward strand.
GCCCCGCGACCCGGCGGCGGTTTTCGCGCGGCTCGCCGACCCAGCCGTCCGCTACGTCACCGCCACGGTCACCGAAAAGGGCTATGGCCTCACGTCCGACGGCGACCTCGACCTCGATCACCCCGACATTCGCGCCGACCTCGCCGCTCCGGAGACGCCGCAGACGCTGGTCGGCTGGCTGGTCGAGGGCTTGCGATTGCGCCAGGCCGCGGGCCTCGCCGCCCCCGCCGTGCTGAGCTGCGACAACCTCTCGGGCAATGGCCGCAAGCTGCGCGGCGCCGTGCTGGCCTTCGCCGATGCCCGCGGGCAGCCGGAACTCGCCCGCTGGATCGCCGGCGAGGCGCGCTTCCCCGACAGCATGGTCGACGCGATCACCCCGGCCACCGACGAGGCCGTGCGCGCCGAGGCCGCCCGGCGCCTGGGCCTCGACGACGCCTGGCCCATCCAGCGCGAGCGGTTCTGCCAGTGGGTGGTCGAGGACGTACTTGGCCCAGACGCGCCAACCTTCGCCGAGGCCGGCGTCACGATCACCAGCGACGTCGCCGCCCACGAGCGCGCCAAGCTGCGGCTGCTGAACGGCGCCCACTCAACGCTCGCCTACGTGGGCCTCCTGCGCGGCCACGACACGGTCGCCCAGGCCATGGCCGACCCGCCGCTCGCCGCCTTCGTCGAGACCCTGATGCCCCGCGACATCGCCCCGACCCTGCGTCCGACAGCCGGCCTCGACCTCGACCGCTACATCGGCGACATCCTCGCCCGCTTCCGCAACCCGGCCATCGCCCACCGCCTCTCCCAGATCGCCTGGGACGGCTCCCAGAAGCTGCCCATCCGCCTCTTCGCCACCATCGAGGACACCCTCGCGGCCGGGCGTCCCCTCGACCGGCTGGCGGTCGGCGTCGCCGCCTGGATGGCCTTCATCCGCCGCCAGGCCAGGGCGGAGGCCGAAATCGTCGACCCGCTGGCGCCCGAGCTCACGCGCCTCGGCCGCGCGGCCACCGGCGAACCCGCCCACGACGTCGCCCTCTTCCTGTCGCTGACCGCGGTCTTCCCCACCCCGCTAGCCGCGGAGCCAAGCTTTCGCCACGCGCTAGAGACCGCCTACGCCGCCCTTCCGGACATCTAGGCCAGCGATCAGCGCGCCGCAGGCGCTGCAATTTCAAACCACGAACCCACGCAAACGCACGCGAACGCGCCGTGCTCGCGGAGCGACCGGTTCGCCAGAGCCCGCCAGCGCCTCAGGACCTGGGCTGCGACCTCTCCACGCCCGCGGAGCGTTCGCGTGCGTTTGCGTGGGTTCGTGGTTGAATCCTGACGGCGCTGACGCGCCGCCGCCTTGGCCGTCGTCGCGCGCGCCAGCCGCCGCCGCACTAAGCCCTGGCGCTGCAATAAATTCCGCCTTGCGCCGCCGTTTCCGCAAGGACTACCTCTCCAGCGCCTGTCCCAGCGCAAGATCGCTCCCGATTCTGCCGCCAGCCCGCCGTTCGGAGGCGCCCGCATGACCCCACGGCCGACCACACCGCCGACCCCGCCGGCCGTGACCTCCGCCCTCGACCTGATCGGCAAGACGCCGATGGTCGAGCTCACCGGCTTCGACACCGGGCCCTGCCGCCTGTTCGTCAAGCTGGAGAGCGCCAATCCCGGCGGCTCGATCAAAGACCGCATCGCCCGCTCGATGATCGAGGCGGCCGAGGCCGACGGCCGGCTGCAGCCCGGCGGCACGCTCGTCGAGGCCACCGCCGGCAACACCGGTCTGGGCCTGGCCCAGGTCGGCTTGCTGAAGGGCTACAAGCTCCTGCTGGTGGTGCCCGACAAGATGGCCCGCGAGAAGATCCAGCACCTGCGCGCCATGGGCGTCGACGTGCGCATCACCCGCTCCGACGTCGGCAAGGGCCACCCGGAGTACTACCAGGACATGGCCGCCGCGATCGCCGCGCGGCTCAACAACGCCCTCTACGTCAACCAGTTCGAGAACCCGGCGAACCCCAAGGCGCACGAGACCACCACCGGCCCGGAGATCCTGGAGCAAATGGAGGGCGACCTCGACGCCATGGTGGTGGGCGTGGGCTCGGGCGGCACGCTGACCGGCCTCGGCCGGTTCTTCGCCAAGGCCTCCCCGAAGACTGAGATGGTGCTGGCCGATCCCGTCGGCTCGATCCTGGCCCCGCTGGTCGAGCGCGGCGAAAAGGTCGAGCCCGGCTCCTGGGTGGTCGAGGGCATCGGCGAGGATTTCATCCCCGCCAACTGCGACCTCAAGCTGGTCGGCAAGGCCTACGAGATCAGCGACGCGGAGAGCATCGCCACCGCCCGCGAGCTGCTCACCCGGGCCGGCATCCTGGCGGGCTCCTCCTCCGGCACCCTGCTGGCCGCCGCCCTGCGCTATTGCCGCGAGCAGACCGAGCCGAAGCGCGTCGTCACCCTCGTCTGCGACACCGGCTCCCGCTACCTCTCCAAGGTCTACAACGACAGCTGGGTGCTGGAGCAGGGCCTCGCCCACCGCACGCTGCACGGCGACTTGCGCGACCTGATCGCCCGCGCCGCCAACGCCGGCGACACCGTCACCGTCGGCCCCGACGACACCCTGCTCACCGCCTACAACCGCATGCGCCAGGCCGACGTCTCGCAGCTGCCGGTGATGGACGAGGGCCGGCTCATCGGCCTGATCGACGAGAGCGACCTCCTGGAAGCCATCGAGGACCGCAACCAGACCGCCCGCTTCCGCCAGCCCGTCGCCACCGCCATGACCGCGCGGCTGCACACCCTGCAGGCCAACGAGCCGCTGGACGCCCTGCTCCCCATCTTCGAACGTGACGAGGTGGCGATCGTCATGGACGGCCTGGAGTTCCTGGGCCTGATCACCCGCATCGACCTGATCAACCACCTGAGGCGCGCGACGTGACCAAGGAACCCGGCAAGAACCGGCTCGACTTCGCCACCCGCGCCATCCACGGCGGCCAGCAGCACGATCCCTCGACCGGCGCGGTGATGGTGCCGATCTACGCCACCTCGACCTACGCCCAGTCTTCCCCCGGCGTGCACCAGGGCTTCGAATATTCCCGCAGCCAGAACCCCACCCGCTTCGCCCTGGAACGCGCCCTCGCCGACCTGGAGAGCGGGACCAAGGGCTACGCCTTCGCCTCGGGCCTGGCCGCCATCGCCACGCTCCTGGACGCGCTCGACGCCGGCGACCACGTGATCGCCTCTGAGGACCTCTACGGCGGCTCGTTCCGCCTCTTCGACAAGGTGCGCAAGCGCTCGGCGGGCCTCGACTTCACCTTCGTCGACCTCGCCGATGTCTCGGCCATCGAGGCGGCGATCACGCCCAGGACCCGGCTGATCTGGGCCGAGACCCCGACCAACCCCATGCTGCGGCTGGCCGACCTCGAAGCCATCGCCGACCTCGCCAGGCGCCGCGGCGTGATCTCGGCGGCCGACAACACCTTCGCCAGCCCCTACGTCCAGCGGCCGCTGGAGTTGGGCTTCGACCTCGTCATGCATTCCACCACCAAGTACATCGGCGGCCATTCCGACGTGGTCGGCGGCGCCCTGGTGGTGGGCGAGAACGCCGAGCTCCGCGACAAGCTCACCTTCCTGCAGAACGCGGTGGGCGCCATCGCCGGCCCGTTCGACGCCTACCTGACCCTGCGGGGCTTGAAGACCCTGGCGCTCCGCATGCAGCGCCATTGCGAGAACGGCATGGCCGTCGCGGAATGGCTGGCCGCCCAGCCGGGGGTGAAGCAGGTGATCTACCCGGGCCTGCCCAGCCATCCGCAGCACGACCTGGCGAAGCGCCAGATGCACGGCTTCGGCGGCATGATCACCGCCATCCTCGACCGCAACCTCGCCGGCACCCGCGAGATGCTGGAGCGCACCCGGATCTTCACCCTCGCCGAGAGCCTGGGCGGCGTCGAAAGCCTGATCGAGCACCCGGCGATCATGACCCACGCCTCGATCCCGGCCGACACCCGCGACCGTATCGGCATCGCCGACAGCCTGATCCGCCTCTCCGTCGGCGTCGAAGCCGCCGACGACCTCATCGCTGATCTGGAGCAGGCGCTGGGTTAGGATCGGAGGCATGGCCCGGGTCACCACAGCCTCAAGCTCGATCGCCCTCGCCGCGTGGCTCGCCCTCGCGCCTGCCGCCGTCGCTCAGCCGGCGGCGACCACCAGCCATACCCAGGTCGTGCTGCTGGGTACGGGCGATCCGGCCGCCGATCCCGACCAGTCCGGCCCTGCGACCGCCATCGTCGTGAACGGCCAAGCCTATCTGGTCGATTTCGGCGCCGGCGTCGTGCGCCGCGCCAAGGCCGCCGCGGTAGACCGGGGCGTCAGGGCGTTGGAGCCGACCAACCTGCGCGTGGCCTTTGTCACGCATCTGCATTCCGACCACACGGTGGGCTACCCGGACCTGATCCTGACGCCGTGGGTGCTGGGGCGGCGTGTTCCGCTCGAGGTCTACGGTCCGCCGGGCATCAAGGCCATGACCGACCACCTGCTCGAAGCCTATCGCGCCGACTTCGAGACCCGGACGCGTCCGGAGACCGCCAGTGGCGGCCAAACGGCCGCTGGCCACGCGGTCAACGCCCACGAGATCGGGCCGGGCTTGGTCTACAAGGACGCCAACGTCACGGTGACGGCCTTCCGCACGCAGCATGCGATGGAAAGCTTCGGCTATAGGTTCGACACGGCCGACCGCAGCATCGTCATCTCCGGCGACACCAGTCCGACCCAGGCCACGATCGACGCTTGCCACGGCTGCGACGTGCTGATCCACGAGGCGCACGCGTTGGCATGGCTCGCAAAGCGTCCGCCCGCCTTCCAGCGCTTCGCCGCCCGCTACCACACGACGACCGCACAGCTCGCTGAATTGGCCACGCGGGCCAGGCCGCACCTGCTCATCGTCTATCACCACGCCATCGCACTTCGGCCGGAGATGAATCCCGACGCATCCTCGCCGGGAGAAATGCTTCGGGAAATCGGCGCGCGCTACGCAGGCCCCGTGGCGATCGGCAGGGATCTGGACGTCTACTAGGTCGGACACCTGGAGAAGGCGCTGGGCGCCGATCAGTACGGCGGAGGCGGCGGGGGCGGCGGCGCGGTCGCGTTGGCGACGGCTCCGACCGTCGCGCCCACCACCACCGCGGCGGCCACCGGATGGTAGACGCCGCCATTGTAGCCGCCGTTGCAGCAGCCGTTGTTATAGCCGCCGCCGTTGACGTTGACGTTGGTGTTGCGGCTGGCGTTGACGTTGGTGCTGCGGGCCGAGGCGGCCCCGCGATTGCCGCCGTTGACGCTGGTGGGCGCGCTGCGCGCCCCGCCGCCTCCGCCTCCGCCGCTGCGTGCGGCGCCCCCGCCCCCGCCGCCACGGGAGCCGCCGCCGCGCTGCGCGTCGGCGATGCTGGCCGAGACCAGCGACAACGCTCCGGCGAGGAGCAGGGCCTTGGCGACGTTACGGTGCGGCATCTGCGGTCCCCTCAGCGGATCGGATGGGCGTCGACGAGGTGCGCGTTCGGCGGCGGCGCGAAGGCGAAGACGTTGGCGGCGAACTTCGCCGACGTGTCCCAGGCGAGGTCGGCCTGGAACTTGGGCCGGGCCGGGTCGTCGGTGGCCACGATGCTGACCCGCAGAGGCGTCGGCCGGTCGCCCTCGGCGATCCAGATCTGCCAGTCCCTGCCCGCCTGGCGATAGGCGTAGTGGTCGGTGATCTGGCCGGCGACCTGCGCCTTGCCGATATAGTGCGCCGAGGTCAGCGCCTTGGCCTTGATGTCGCCCTCGCTCCAGCTGAAGAGGTCATCCAGGGGCACCGTGACCCCATAGCTCTGCTGCGCGAGCTCCAGGGTGGCGCGGATCGTGGGCGGGGCCTCGACCTTGGCGTAAGCGCTGGTCCGGCTGTCGTAGACCGTCACGGTCCTGCCGTCATAGACGTACTGCGCCGTCTGCCCCGGCAACGACAGGTTGATGTTGAAGGCGTCCGGACGGCGCACCCGGTAGACCGCCCCGCCGCCCAGCGTGATCAGCTGGCCGTAGGCGTCGACGTCGTCGCGCTGCGTCCTGAGGATGATCTGGAACGCCGGGATCGAGCGCAGGTAGGCGCCCATCCTGGCCAGGGCGTCGACGGCCGTCGGCTCGACCTGTACGGGCGCCGCCTGCGCGCCCGCCGCGCCGCATCCCAGCGCCGCCGCGATGATCAGTGTTCTAATCTTCATGTCGTCAGCCGGTCCTTACGTCCGCGCCGATGGCGGACGTTCTGCCAGGCTGACGCTAGCTCCACCGCCTGCCGCGGATAGTCGGGTAACCGCCTAGGTCCCGCCCGGTGGAACACCGAGGAGCTTCAGCGTGTGAGCCCTTTTTCCGATCCTCCACCAGGGCGAAGCCCGATAGAGGGGGAGGTGTCGCGGCGCGCAGCGGCGTGACGGAGGGGGTTGCAGCCCCGTGACCTCTCCGTCGCGACCGCGACACCTCCCGGGTCTCCGTGCCGAAAAAGCTTGACACTCGGCGGACCTTATGTTCTTGTTTTGTTCATGGACGCGGCGATCATGTCAGAAGCCCACGAGCAGGCGCTCGGCCGGTTGGCTGACCGGATGCTGAAGTACGCCTGCCATCTGCTGGACGAAGGCGAGGCCTCCGACGACCGGGCGGAGAAGGCCAGGCTTGGCGAAGTCGCCGCCAAGCTCGCCCGGGGCGTCCGCCAGACCATAGCGCTGCAGTCCAAGCTCGCCCGCGAGGCGCGCGGCGACGCCAGGGTCGAAGAAGGGGACCGCACCGCCGCGGCCCGCGCCCGCCTCGACCGCCACCAGGAGCGGGTCTGCTTTCCGCTGCGCAAGCTGATCTGGAGCGAGCACGAGCGCGAGAGCGACGAGGCCGAGATGCTGATCGAATCCTTAGACTGGCTGGTCGACGAGGAATCCTGCGACCCCGCGTTCCTGCAAACCCCCATCGAAGTCCTCGTCCCCCGCCTCGCCCGCCAGCTCGACCTCGAATGGCCCGACGCGACCCCTACCTCCCCCAATGCGGCAGCATTGGCGGGAGGGGGACCATCGGCCGGAGAGCCGATGGTGGAGGGGGCAAGCCCCACCCCCAAACCCAACGGCCACACCCAGCCTCCCGCGGACTCC
>JBJMQX010000088.1:0-41546 GCA_045802455.1 Phenylobacterium sp.
CGTCTCGTACGGCTCCTCGCGGCCGTTCGGGCCGTCGCGGAACAGCACGCGCGGCCGGCTGATCGACAGCTCGAAGCCTTCGCGGCGCATGGTCTCGATCAGCACGCCGAGCTGCAGCTCGCCGCGGCCGGCGACCTCGTAGGCGTCCTTCTGGGCGGTCTCGGAGACGCGGATCGCGACGTTGGCCTCGGCCTCCTTCAGGAGGCGCGCGGCGATCACCCGGCTCTGCACCTTGTCGCCCTCGCGGCCGGCCAGCGGGCTGTCGTTGACCGAAACGGTGATGGCGATGGTCGGCGGGTCGATCGGCTGGGCCGGCAGCGCCTCGGTCAGCTCCGGCGCGCCCAGGGTGTCGGCGACGGTGGCCTTGGAGAGGCCGGCGATGGCGACAATGTCGCCCGCGTCCGCCGCGTCGATGGCGGTGCGCTTCAGGCCGCGGAAGGCCAGCACCTTGGTGATCCGGCCGCGCTCGACCTCCTTGCCGTCGCGGTCGAGGGCGCGGATCGGCGCGCCGGGGACGGCGCGGCCGGCCTCGATGCGGCCGGTGAGCAGGCGGCCGAGAAAGGGGTCGCTCTCGATCAGCACGCTGAGCAGTTGGAAGGGCTCGTCCACGCGCGCCTCGGCGGCCGGCGGCGGCACATGGGCGACGATCAGGTCGAAGAGCGGCGCCAGGTCCTTCTTCTCGTCCTTGGCCAGGTCGGTGACCGCCCAGCCCTGCTTGCCGGAGGCGTAGAGGTGCGGGAAATCGAGCTGCTCGTCGGTAGCCCCAATGGCGGCGAAGAGGTCGAAGGCGTCGTTCAGCACCCGGTCCGGGTCGGCATGCGGGCGGTCGGCCTTGTTGAGCACCAGGATCGGGCGCAAGCCCAGCTTCAGCGCCTTGCCGAGCACGAACTTGGTCTGCGGCATGACGCCTTCCTCGGCGTCGACCAGCAGCAGGCAGCCGTCGACCATGCCCAGGATCCGCTCCACCTCGCCCCCGAAGTCGGCGTGGCCGGGGGTGTCGATGATGTTGATCCGGGTGTCGCCGGCCGCCCCGTGCCACAGCACCGAGGTGGCCTTCGCCAGGATGGTGATGCCGCGCTCCCGCTCCTGGTCGTTGGAGTCCATGGCCCGCTCGGCGTGCGCCTCGTTGGCCCGGAAGACGCCGGACTGGGCGAGCAGCTGGTCCACCAGCGTGGTCTTGCCATGGTCGACGTGGGCGATGATGGCGATGTTGCGGAGCGACATGGAGCGGGAAGGTCTTCGGGAAGCGGCGGCGCGGGAAGGCGGGCTTGTAGGCGAGGCGGGGCTTCACCGCCAGGGCGTAATCGCCTCACCTGCCGTTCGCCGAGCGCGGTTGTTGTGCGGTGCACCCAAAATAATGACGCGCGCGCCACTTACAAGTCTTTGAATATCAGGCGCTTTCTTCGTGCAGAGGGCGCGAATGCAAATTCTTCGCACGAGGCGCTTGCGCCATTGTGCACTGCACCGTACATTGTGTCCGTGAGGCGTCGCTGACGCCTCTGCCCTTCCTGGGCGTTTCCTCCCTATGAACTGCGGCTCCTTCGGGAGCCGCTTTTTTTTCAGCCTGGCCTCAGGGCGCGCCAGTCGGCGGTGGCGAGAGCGGCGGTGAGGCGGGCGATGTCGGCCTTCAGGCGCTCGAACCCCGCCGTGGGCAGGAGCCTGGCCTCGTCGAGGTAGAGGCCGCGGTTGATCTCGATCTGCAGCGCGTGGGTGCGGCGGAGCGGCCGGCCGTAGTGCTCGGTGGTGTAGCCGCCGGCGTACGGGGTGTTGCGGGCCACGCGGTAACCCATGGCCTCCAGCTCGCGCTCGACCCGCTGGGTCAGGACGCCGGCGCAGGCGGCGCCGAAGCGGTCGCCGAGCACGAAGTCGCACGGCCGGTCCCGTCCGCCGGCCCTGGCGGCGGCCGCCGGCATGGAGTGCCAGTCGATCAGGATCGCGAAGCCGTGGGCCCTGTGCGCCTCGGCGATCAGCCGCTCGAGCGCGGCGTGGTAGGGGCGGTGCGCGCCCTCGATGCGCCGGCGGGCCTCGGCGAAGGTGAGCTTGCGCGCGTAGATCTCCTGGCCTTCCGAAACCACGCGGGCGATGGCGCCCAGCCCTGCCGCGACGCGGGCGGTGCGCGCCTTGGCGAACTCCGGCAGCTCGTCGGCGAACATGCCGGGGTCGAGCTCGAACGCCTCCCGGTTCAGGTCGATGTAGGCGCGGGCGTAGTTAGCGCTGAGCAGGGCCGCGCCCAGCTCCGGGGCCGGGCCGATCAGGTCGTCGACCAGGGCGTCCTCGGACCGGCGGATGGTCTGGGCGTCCAGCGCCGCGGCGGCCATCATGTCGTCAGGGTACCAGCGGCCGGAGTGCGGCGAGGCGAACACCAGGGGCGTGGGCGGCGGTTCGCCCTCGGGGACCGCGCGGCGCAGGCCGAACGCCGCAAAGAGCGGCGCTGCAGTGGCCTCTGCGAGCGCGCCGTCGAGCGCCCCCTCCAGGGCGTTCACGGGCGCGTCTGGCGCGGCGATCGGCTCCCAGGCGTTCATCCGGCCCATAGAACGCCGACCCCGTTCACGGGTCAAAGGTTCATCGCGCCTTAACCGCCCACTATCTATCTTGGAGACTTCGCCCGACCGGTCCGCATCCAGACGTCAGAGCCCGCATGTCCCGCATCCTGCTCGCCGAAGACGACGACTCCCTGCGCGGCTTCCTGGCCCGCGCGCTGGAGCGCGCCGGCTACGAGGTGACCGCCTGCGCCGACGGCGACGAGGCGGCGCTGGTGCTGGACCAGACCTGGGACCTTCTGCTGACCGACATCGTCATGCCCGGCATGGACGGCATCGAACTCGCCCGCCAGGCGGCCGCCATCCACCCGGGCCTGCGGATCATGTTCATCACCGGGTTCGCCGCCGTGGCGCTGGCCGCGGGCGACGCGGCTCCGGCCGGGGCCAAGGTGCTGTCGAAGCCCATCCACCTGCGCGAGATCGTCTCCGAGGTGGAGCGGATGATCGCCGCCTAGACCCTGTCCCGGCTGGCTTGAATCAAGCCAACCGGGATGAACAGGGTCGTCGGCTATCTCTGGAGCCCTTCTTGTCCACTCACGATGAATCATCGTGATTGGGAAGGGCTCTAGGCCGTCGCGGCCGGGCGCGCTTGCGCGCGTGGGACCCCGTCTGTATATCCGCCAGCTTCCCCGACTGACCCACGGGGACGCGGACGCGTAGCTCAGCGGGAGAGCACCTCGTTGACATCGAGGGGGTCGCTGGTTCGATCCCAGCCGCGTCCACCATCCTCATCGCCTTTCAGACGTCGCAGCGGCCGGTCAGTGGCCCGGGCCGCGCTCGTCGGAATCGCCGGCGCGCTCCTGCACCCGGGCGCCCGCCAGGATATTCGGCAGCGAATAATTCCCCTCGTGGCAGGCGTACTCGTACATCGGGCCATTGGTGGCCAGGAGCGGCATCTCGCCCCGCCATGGACGCGTATAGTTCGCCGGGTCGACGACCGAGTAGCTGTAGAGGATCTCCGTGGCCGAGGTCCGCTGCAGGCGCTCGGTCACCACCGCGTTCGGCGAGAGCTGCAGGCGGATCAGCGGACTGGAGCGCAGGGTGTCCTGCGGCGCAAAGTTGGTGGTCTCTATGACGAGGGCGTCGCCCTCCCACCAACCGACCGAGTCGCCCATCCATCGGGCGACCGAGCCGTGCGGCCGCCGCCCAAGGGGAACGATCCGCAGCTCGTGGTTCTGCTCCAGGAACAGCGCGACGCTGTCCTTGGTCTGCACGATCTGGACGGCGTTGTTGTAGAGCGTGTTGGCGAGCGGCGGCCCGACGCCCGGCATCATCAGGCAGCGCTCCTGATTGGTGCGGGTCTCTGGCCCATCGAAAGTATTGGCCCGGTTCGCGCGGGCGCGGCCCTGGGGCGTGTACGGGAGCCGGCCGTCTGTCGGGTCCACGATCCACGCGGTGCGGATCTCCCCGCGCACGCGGGCGAGAGCCAGGCCGTCATCGTAGCTCTCGGTCTCCGCCTGGCCCGTGGCGTCCGGGGCGATAAGCGGCGGCGGCGGGATGGCGCGGGCCTGGGCCTCGCTGATCACGACGCTCGGGTAGACGTCGGGGCGTTCCAGCCGGCTCAGGGAGTTGCTGGTCCAGAGGCCCTGCAAATCGGGCTGACCCGGGGCTGTCCGCGGCGGGCGGTAGCCGCGGCCTTCGCTGGGCTGCGCGAAGGCGAGCGCCACAACCATGGCAAGGCAGGAAACAGCCCTCATGGCCCTGCCGTAACGCCGGCATCCCGAGCTGTCAAAAACGGAGCTGCGGACATACTCAGGCTTCGACAAATTTACGCTGCCACGTCAAAAAACATCGTTATAATTGCTCGTGACAATTCAATGTGTTGCGTGAACGCCGCAGTGTAACCGCGTTCGCGCGGCGCTTGGCGATTTCCCGCTTCCGCAACGGCGGCGCTCAGTCCAGAAAATCCGGATTGCGCGCGCGCAAACCGTCCCCATCGAGGGGCGGACGCCGCGACCGGGAGGACATATGAAAGCCAGTTATTTCTGCGCCAGCTCCGCGCTGGCCGTCGCCATGACGCTTGGCCTCGGGCAAACGGCGGAAGCGGCTGCGGCCGCCCCGGCCGCGCCGGCGCCCGCAGCCCCCGAAGTCAGCGAGGTCGTGGTCACCGGCTCCTATATCGCCGGCACGCCGACGACCGCGGCGCTGCCCGTGAACGTCATCGGCGCCGAGGACCTGAAGAAGCAGGGCTCGCCCACCACCGTGAACCTGGTGAAGACCATCACCGCGGCGCAGAGCTCGATCGGCGAATCGAACCGCTTCCTGGGCACCGCCGCCGGCGCCGCGACCATCAACCTGCGCGGCTTCGGCTCGTCGCGGACGCTGGTGCTGTTCAACGGCCGCCGGATGGCGAACTCGCCCGCCGCTGTGGCCGCCGAATCCACCGACATCAACTTCATCCCGCAGGCCGCCATTGGGCGGATCGAGATCCTCCGCGACGGCGCGGCGGCGACCTACGGCTCCGACGCGGTCGGCGGCGTGGTGAACTTCATCACCCGCAAGGACCTCGACGGCTTCGAGGTGCAGGGCAACTACACCCACATCAGGGGCTCCGACGGCGATTACGACGCCAGTGTCTCGTGGGGTAAGAAGTTCGACCGCGGCAACGCCCTGGTGACGGCGACCTATCGCCGGCGCAGCGAGCTGCGCACCACCGACCGAGACTGGGCCTTGCAGCCGTTCGCGAAGAACTTCTTCGGCGGCTGGTCGACGGCGGGCAACCCGGGGGTGTTCACCACCGGCACCGCGGCGCAGCTGGCGACCGGCACGTTCAGCCAGTCGTTCCTGGACAACGGCTGCACCAACTTCGGCGGCGTGCTGGCCAACGCGGCCTCGCCGGCCTCGGGCTGTCGGTTCCAGTTCACCCAGTTCGATAACCTGGTGAACGACGAGTACCACTACCAGCTCTATGGCGAGCTGAACTTCGAGGTCACGGACGACATCCGCACCCACTTCGAGGTGCTCTGGTCCAAGCACGACGTGCCGCGCGAACGCGTGTCGCCGGCGCAGTCGACGACCCAGTTCCCGACCCCGATCGTGGCCTCGGGCGGCTCGCCCGGCGGCGGCACCTCGCCCTATCCGGCGGTCGGCCTGAACCAGCAGTCGAGATTCTATGTGCCCGCCAGCAACCCGGGCCTGATCGCCTTCCTGGCCAACCCGGCCAACTGTCCGGCGCTGGGCTCGATCTGCACCAACGCTGCGGCCAACGGGGTGATCGCCTCGCAGACCCTGTGGCGGCCCGAGGGCTACGGCGGCAACCCGCTGTTCCCGGAGGCCGCGGGGGCCGACCTGCAACGCCGCGAGGCGGACGCGTTCCGCATCGCAGGCGACGTCACAGGCCACGTCTTCAACGGCATCGGCTGGGACTTCGGCGTGACGTTCCAGGAAAACACCGGCCGCGTGGAGACGCCCGACATCTCGGTGACGCGACTGGAACTGGCGCTGCGGGGCCTGGGCGGTCCCGGATGCAACCCGGTGACCGGCACGCCGGGCGCCGGCGCCTGCTCCTACTTCAACCCGTTCGCCAACGCCTACACGGGCAACCCTTCGACCGGCGGGACCAATCCCTTCGCCGCGGCGAACGCGTCGAACAACAATCCGCTGCTGCTGAACTGGATCCACCAGTACCTGAACGCCGACGTCACCACCCAGCTGGCCACCGCGGACCTCGTGTTCAACGGCAAGACCGGCATCACCCTGCCCGGCGGCGAGATCGCCTGGGCGCTGGGCGGCCAGTGGCGCTATGACCGCTACAAGGTCGACGCCGACCCGAACTACGACATCGCTGCGACCCCCTGCGTCGACAGCCCGCCCTATGGCGACGGCCTGCCCGTCTGCACCGGCGGGACCGGCGCGTTCACCTTCTACCCGGCGATCCAGCGCTTCGACATCGACCGGGTGGTCCGCGCCGCCTTTGGCGAGGTGAAGCTGCCGGTGACCGACACCTTCGAACTGACCGGGGCGGTGCGCTACGAGTACTACGGCGGCAACTTCGGCTCGACGACCAATCCGAAGGTCTCCGCCCGCTGGCAGGCGCTCGATTGGCTGGCGATCCGCGGCTCGGCGGGCTCGACCTTCCGCGCCCCGCCGCAGACCTCGCTGACACCGGGATCGAACCGCGGCCTGGCCCAGTTCAACCTGCCGGCGGACAGCCCGACCACGCCGGCCGTGGGCAACCTCTACCGGCCGGTGGACACCGCCAACAATCCCAACCTGCAGGCGGAAACGGCCGACACGTACAACGTGGGCCTGATCGTCCAGGCGGGGCCGTTCCGGGCGACGCTCGACTACTTCAAGTTCAAGTTCAAGAACGAGCTGACCACCGAGACCGCCGCCAGCGTGGTGACCACCATGTTCCCCAGCTCGAACCCGGCGACGTGGCAGTGCGGCAACGCCGCCTTCGCATCCCGCTTCACCTTCGCCGACGACGGCAACCCGGCCACCAACGACTGCAAGCCGTCGAACCTGCTGGCGGTGAAGACCAACCTGATCAACGGACCGTCGGTCGACACCTCCGGCCTGGACTTCGCCGGCACCTACTTCCTGCCGGACCTGGTGTTCGGCGGCGACCTGACCATCGGCGGCGATGCGACCTATACGATCGAATACAAGCGCGGCGCCCTGATGACCCTGGACGGAATCACCATCGCCCCGGCGATCGACCGGGCCGGCAAGAGCGAGCTGCTCAGCGCGTTCTATTCGTACCCGAAGACGCGCGCGAATCTCTACTTCAACTGGAACCGGGGCCCGCACAACCTGCGCTGGACCACCCACTACAAGCAGGGCACGACCAACATCATCGCCGGACAGCCGGACCTGAAGACCGACGACGAGATCACCTCGGACCTCGTCTATACGGGCAACCTCGCGTGGGACACCCAGGTCACCGTCGGGATCAACAACATCTTCGACAAGGACCCGCCGTTCACGCGCAGCCAGTACAACTATGACTACACCAACGCCTTCTTCCTCGGGCGGACGATCACACTCGGCGTGCGGAAGCACTTCTAAGCAGGGTTCACCACGGGGTTCCTCCCCCAGTGGTCTTTCGCGCCGCCGGGCCACGCGTCCGGCGGCGCTTTTTTCGTGCGCCGCTCAGGAGGTTTCGCCGACCTATGGGCGCCGGCGCCTACGAATTTTTCGCCGCGACATTTGTGCAACAAGCCGCCGCGGAGTCCATCATTTGAAAATGGAGTATGGCGCCGCTTGCGGAGGTCGGACCGTGAGAGGGTTCGGCGGCCTTCGGCCTCGGTGCGGATTTCATGAGTCAATCCGGCGACCGGTGCTGTGTTATCGCCGATAACGCCGTTACGGCCCGGATCGGCGCACGCTCGTTTCCTTTGAATATCGGGTATGCAGCGCTCGCGGCCGCTGTCCCCCGGCGAACGCCCAGCCGGTCGGCGGAGCGATTGTTTCCGCTGCGAAAAGCACTGGCGTTCCCCCGGAACCGCGCCGATGATCCGCTTCATTACAGGCTGAAACACTCGCGTCAGACGAGAGGCAGCGGCCATCCAGGGGGAGGAACCCGACATGTTGAAGAGCAGATATTTCTGCGGCGGCTCGGTGCTGGCCGTGATGCTGGCCGTGGGCCTCAGCGGCCAGGCGGCGGCGCAGGCCGGCAAGGCGGCGACAGCGGCGGCCGCGCCCGCAGCGGCCCCCGAAGTCAGCGAGGTCGTGGTCACCGGCTCCTATATCGCCGGCACGCCGAAGACCGGCGCCCTGCCGGTGGACGTCATCGGGGTCGAGGACCTGAAGAAGCAGGGCACGCCGACCCCGGTCCAGCTGGTCAAGCAGATCACCGCCTCGACCTCCGGGCTCGGCGAATCGAACCGCTACAACGGCGGCGCCGGCACGGCCTCGATCAACCTGCGCGGCTTCGGCGCCTCGCGCACGCTCACCCTGATGAACGGCCGGCGCCTGTCCGACAGCGCCCAGGCCGCATTCCAGGGCGGCGGCGCCGACCTGAACTTCATTCCGCAGGCCGCGCTTGGGCGCGTCGAGATCCTGAAGGACGGCGCGGCCGCGACCTATGGCTCCGAAGCGATCGGCGGGGTGGTGAACTTCATTACCCGCAAGGACCTCGACGGGTTCGAGGTGATCGGCGACTACTCCTTCGTCAAGGACACTGACGGCGAGTACCGGGCCAGCGTCGCCTACGGCAAGAAGTTCGACAACGGCAACGTCCTGCTGACCGCGGGCTACCGTCACCGCTCGCGCCTGGACGCCAAGGACCGCGACTGGGCGGTCACCCCGTTCGAGAGCGTCAACTACGGCGGCTGGTCGGGGAACTCCAACCCCGGCAACTACGTCAACAACACGGTCGCCGGCGCGCACCTGTTCCGGGACAACGGCTGTAACGAACTCGGCGGCCAGCTCACCAACACGGTGGCCGGCGTGGTGGTGCCTGTGAACCCGCTGAGCCCGGCGTCCGCGCCCAACTCTTCGGCGACGACCTGCCGCTTCCAGTTCACGAACTTCAACGACCTGGTCAACGAAGAGGACCACTACCAGCTCTACGGCGAGGTCAACTACGACTTCAGCGACCACCTGCGCTTCCACGGTGAAGTCGCCTGGAACCGCAACAACACGCCGAACCAGCGGATCTCGCCGGCCAACGGCAACACCCAGTTCCCGACGCCGACCAGTCTGGGCGGCCTCTCGGGCTCGCAGGCGACGCCCGGCGCGCTCAACTTCTTCGTCCGCTACAACGTGCCCTCGAACAACCCGGGCCTGATCGACACCTACACCGCGTGCGCCGCCCCGCTGACGACAGCGATCTGCAGCACGATCCAGACGGCCGCGAACGCCGCCCGGACCAACGGCGCCCTCGGCGGCAGCGGCCTGAACACCGCGGGCGTCGACATCTCGCAGACGGCGTTCCGCTTCATCGCCAACGCCGGCGCGCCGCAGGGCATCAACGGCGCCGACGTCCAGCAGATCGAGGCGACCGCCTACCGGGTTTCCGGCGGCTTCGCCGGCGACATCGGCTGGGGCGGCGTCCACTTCGACACCAACCTGACCTACATGAAGACCGAGGCGGTGGTGAACACCAACGACCTCCTGGTCGACAAGGTGCAGAACGCGCTGAACGGCTACGGCAGCCGCAAGGGCAACCCCGACCAGTGCACGATCGCCGAGCGGACCGCGGCCAACGCCGGCAACGCCGCCGTCGGCTGCTTCTTCTTCAACCCGTTCAGCAACGCGATCCCGGTCAGCGCGACGAACCACCTCGCCAACCCCTTCTACCGTGGCAACGTGAATTCCGCGCTGAACAACAACACCGATGTGCTGCGCGACCTCTACGGCAACTACACCAACATTGGGACGTCCGAGATCTTCACGGCCGAAGCGGTGTTCACCGGCGCTCTGCCGATCACCCTTCCCGGCGGCGGGGTCCAGTGGGCGGCGGGCACGCAGTACCGCTACAACCGCGACACCGCGACGTTCGGCGACCTGAACAACAACCAGACCAAGCCCTGCGTCGACTCCATCGACGACGGGACGCCGGTCTGCGGCGCGCCGGCCGGTCCGATCATCTTCTTCGGCTCGGGCGCCAACTCGGACGTCAGCCAGGACGTCGTCGCGGTGTTCGGCGAAGTGCGGCTGCCGCTGTTCGACACCCTCGAGGCGACCGCCGCGGTGCGCTACGAGAAGTTCTCCAACGGGCTGGACACCACCAACCCGAAGCTCTCCATCCGCTGGCAGGCGCTCGACTGGCTGGCGTTCCGCGGCACAGCGGGCACCACCTTCCGCGCGCCCACGGCCGGTCAGGTCACGCCCAACTGCGGGATTGGCGTGGCCAACATCGGCGGCACCTACCGCGCGGTGCAGACCTGCGGCAACCCGGACCTGCAGCCGGAAACCGCGGACGCCTACAGCGTCGGCGCCATCGTGCAGCACGGCGGTTTCGCCGCCACGCTCGACTACTACCTGTTCAAGTTCAAAGGCGAGCTGACCACCGAAGGCTCGGCCAACCTGTTCGCGGCCATGTTCCCCACCGCAGCGGGCCACTGCGGCGACGCCGCGTTCGCCGCCCTGCAGGCGCGGTTCACCTTCTCGAACCTCGGCTGCAATTCCGCCAACGTGCTGCGGATCGACACCTTCAACGTGAACGGGCCGCCGACGCAGACCTCGGGCTACGACTTCCGGGCGTCATACGACTGGGACGGCTGGTACGAAGCCAGCTATCAGGTCGGCGTCGAGGCGACCTACCTGAAGGAATACGCCCGCGGCGCCTTCTCGCTGCTGGGTCACCCCGAAGTGGTGTTCGCCGCGCCGTTCGACCGGGCCGGCACCCACGACCTGCAGTCGGCCTTCTTCTCTTATCCGCGGACCCGGGCGAACTTCTGGGTCAACTGGCACAGGGACAACATCAACGTCCGCTACCAGCTCCGCTACGCCGAGGGGACGCGGGCGGCCATCAACACGGCCGACGACAAGATCATTCCCGACTCCACCAGCCCGACCGGCTTCACCCAGGTGCACATCGGCAAGCTGGACGACTTCTGGCAGCACGACATCACGGTCCAGGTCGGCCTGCCCTGGGACACCCAGCTGACGCTGAGCGTGCAGAACATCTTCGATACCGATCCGCCGGACGCGCCCAGCAACTACAACTACGACTACACGACCGGCAACCCGCTGGGCCGGGTGTTCGAGATCGGCGTCAAGAAGCGCTTCTAGGCGCAGGTTGCCCGCGCGGTCTCCCGGCCGCGCGGCCGATACGCCACAGGGGCGTCGGCCATGAGCCGGCGCCCTTTTCTTGTGCGCGGCCTAGGGCTTGGCGCGCTTCGGAAGGGCGGCGATCTCTTCGGGGGTGAGCTTGCGCATGTGCCTGACCATGCAGCGCTGGCGGCCGAGCCCGGTCGCGTGGCTGATCACCTCGGCGTCCATGCCGTTGCAGATCCAGGAGCCGGAGCGCGAGACCAGCGCCACGCGCTGGGCCCAGTCCATGTCCAGGCAGGGCCCGAACATCTCGAACTGATAGACGTCGCGCACGCCGACGCGGACGTTGAGCGTGTGCTCGTCCGGCGCGGCGAAGCCGTCGGCCATCCGGGTGTAGAAACACTGGTTCCTGTCGAAGCCGTGGCCCTCGGGTCCGCTGGGCTTGTCGGCGGCGCTGGCATCAGCGGCGATCAGCGCCAGCGAAGCGGCCGCCAGGGCGAGTTTGCTGAACATCATGAAGTCCTCTTGGCATCCCGGTCTCATGGCGTCCCAGTCTAGTGGGATCGGGGGCGTCCCGGACATTAATGCACGCAACGAGGCTGACCGGTTCATGAACCGCGCCGCCGCGCGCGCTCAGCAAAACGTGCGGGATCGACAATGGCGCCTAGCGAGCGCGGCAGGGGCGAGGGCGCGTCCAGCGCCAGCGCCGCCACGTGTTCAGCCAGCAGCGGGGCCAGAGTGAAGCCGCGGGCGGCGAAGCCCGCGAGCACGTAGACGCCGGGCGGTCCCTGCGGCGCGGGGCCGGCCACGGGCAGGTGGTCGGGCGTCGCGACCCGGATCGCGGCGCGGCCTTGCAGAGGGCGGCCTGCAAGGCGGGCGGCGAGCTTCGGCAGGCCCTCGGCGAGGCTCGCGAGATTGCGGAGATGGTCGTCCGGGCGCACGTCGCGGCCGGTGTCGCTGCGGTCGTGGGTGGCGCCGAACAGCAGCCCGTCGGCGGTCGGGATGACGTAGCCGCCGAACGCCGTGGCCGGCGGCTTCTCGCCCTCCCAGGCGGTCCAGCTCGCCTGGCCGCGCACCGCGGAGAGCGGCAGGCCCGGGACCAGGTCAGCGGTGGCCAGCGCGGCGGCGACGATCACCGCGTCGGCGCGCGTGATCACGCCGCCCCCTGCATCGTGCAGGGCCAGCCCGGCGGGGCCCGGCTCGATCCGGGCGACGGTGGCGCGGACGGTTTCAGGCGCCCACGCGGACAGGACGGCGCGTGGCGCGATCACCAGGGCGTCCCGGAAGCGCAGGGCCGCCGCGCCCGGCTCGCCCAGGCACTCGGCGGTCTGGGCGGCGTCGAGCATGCCAAGCACGCCCGGCTCGAACAGGTCGGACGCGGCGACCTTTGCGAAGCGGTCAGTGTCGCGCGCGGTGAGCGCCAGCTGCAGCGCGCCGCGGCCGACGATCGCGCCGGGATGGGCCGCGTAGAGCGCCAGCGCGCGGCGATAAGCCTGGGCGAACAGCCGCGCGGCGGGGCCGAGGCCCGCGTCCAGCCGCGGCGTCACCAGGGCGGCGGGATTTCCCGAGCCGCCGGCGCCCAGCGCTTGGGCCTCGACGAGCACGGCCTGGCCGCCCAGCGCGGCGACCGCGCGGGCCGCCGCCGCGCCGGCGACGCCGCCGCCGATGATCGCAACCCTGCGGCCGGCCTGGGTTTCAGGCGCTGCGTCCGGCAGTCGCGCGACCAGCCGTTCGCGCTTGCGTCCGTACCCTGGCCGCTTCTCGACCGTGAACCCCGCGGCGGCGAGGCCGCGCCGCACCTGGCCGGCCACAGTGAAGGTGGCCGCCATCGCGCCGGGAGCCGAGCGCTGCGCCACCAGGGACAGCACGTCGTCGCGCCACATGGCCGGGTTCAACGCGGGCGCGAAACCATCGAGGAACCAGGCGTCGGCCCGTCCCGACCAGCCGGCGAGGGCGTCAGCCGCCTCGGCCACGACCACGTCCAGCGTCGCGCCGAGATCGGGGAACTCGACGCGGTGGGGACCGCATGCACGGCCGGGCCAATGGGCGGTCAGCCGCTCCGTGAGCGGCGCGAGCTCGGGCCAGCGGGCGAGCGCCCGGCGAGCCTCCTCCGCGGATATTGGATGAGCCTCGACGGAGACGACATGTAGCCGCCCCTCCGCCGGCCGGGTGCGCGACCAGAGATCGAGCAGGGCCAGCACGTTGAGACCGGTCCCGAAGCCGAGCTCGCCCACCACGAAGCGCCTGCGCCCCTGCCACGCCTCGGGCAGGCCGCAGCCTTCGAGGAACACGGCGCGGGCTTCGGCCAGGCCGTCCTCGGCCGAGAAGTAGACGTCGCCATAGAGCCGCGAACGCGGCTGGCCATCGGCGGTCCAGGCGATTGGCGAGGCGGCGTCGGCGGGCTCGGCCATTTCTGCAGGATAGGGCGGCAGGATAGGGCGCCGCGCACGAAAAAGGGCCGCCCCGAGGGACGGCCCTTCGTCAAACGCGGAAAGCGTCGGACCTACTTCTTCGCGGGCGGCGTCGAAGCGGCGGGGGCCGCAGAGGCGTCCGCCGGAGGCGTGGTGGCCGCCGGAGCCGTGGTCGCGGCGGGCGCGCCGGCCTTGTTGGCGTCCGCAGCCGCGTCGGCGGCGGTGGCGGCCGCGTTCTGCGCGGTGGCCGCATCGGCCGCAGCGGTGTTCGCCGAAGTCGCGGCGGCGTTGGCGTCGGCCGCGGTCTTGTCGGTCTTGGTGCAGGCGGCGACGGAGATGGCGGCGACGGCGACGCCGGCGACCAGCAGCTTGCGGAGCAATTGGGAAGTCATGAAGCTTTCCTCTGGTGGTGTGTCAGTGCGCCAAGCGGCCCGATGGAACGAGCAGAAGCTGCAAACGCCGCCGTCGGGAAACCATGCGCACCGGGCGGAATATGCTCCGCTTTGCCGCGAGGGCAAGCGGTTTGTTCACGGTTTCGTGATCACTTTTTAACCGTGCCTGTGGATGGCGGCCTGCGGACAGCCGCCGGCTCTAGGTGGCGGCGATCTCGGTCGGGATGTTCGACAGCGCCTCTTCCAGTTCGAGGAAGCTGGGCTGCGCCCCGGAGGGCACGTTGCCGCGGCCGATCTCGACGGAGATCTGGGCGGCGTTGCCGTGCAGATGGGCCACGAGGACGGACTGGATGATCTTGTAGAAGGAGTGGTCCTCCTCGACGACCTCCCTCATCCGGGTCGAAAAGGGCCCGACGAGGCCGTAGGCGAGGAACACGCCCAGGAAGGTGCCGACCAGGGCCGAGCCGATCATCTCGCCCAGCACTTCCGGCGGCTCGGTGATCGCGCCCATGGTCTTGATAACCCCCAGCACGGCGGCGACGATGCCCAGCGCCGGCAGGGCGTCGGCCAGACTCTGCAGGGCGTGGCTCGGCGCCAGGCTCTCGTGATGATGCTTCTCGAGCTGCGCCTCCATGGCGTCCTCGACCTGGTGCGGGTCCTCCAGGTTCATGGTCATCATCCGCAGCGTGTCGCAGATGAAGTCGACAGCGAAGTGGTCCTTCACGATCTTCGGGTAGCGCGAGAAGATCGAGCTCTCCTGCGGCGTCTCGATATGGCTTTCGAGCGCGATGACGCCCTTGGACTTCATGGTCTTGGTGAGCAGGAAGAGCAGGCTGAGCAGGTCGCGGTAGTCGGAAGCCTTCCACGACGGGCCCTTGAAGATCTTGCCGAAGCCCGCGCCCGTTCCCTTGATCACCGTCATCGAGTTGGCGATCAGGTAGCTTGCGATCCCGGCGCCGGCGATAGCCATCATCTCATGCGGCAGCGCGCCCAGGATCACCCCGATGTTGCCGCCGGAGATGATGAAGCTGCCGAACACCAGGACGAACAGCAGCACGATGCCGATAATCTGAAACATAGGCTCTCCCGCGGGCTTCGGGAGGATCGCCGTTATTGCTTAATTGCGAGTGACCATGTTGCGGTTTGCGCCGGCGCGCCCGGCGGCTTAATCCGCCTGCGATGGCCGTCCCCGCCGCATCCGATGCGCCCCTGACCCAGAGCACCCTGCCCAAGCGGGCGGTCGCTATAATCATCGGGGTCTCGGCGGCGACGGCGCTGGGCAATACCGGCCTGATCTCGGTGCTGCCGGCGATCGGCCGCTCCATCGGCATCCCCGACGAGATGGTCGTGGCCATCTTCTCACTGTCGGCGATCATGTGGGCGTTCGCCTCGCCATTCTGGGCCAGGGCGTCCGACCGGTTCGGGCGCAAGCCGCTGATGATGGCGGGGCTCTCCGGCTTCATGGTCTCGATGCTGTTGTGCGGCGGCGTGGTGAGCGCGGGCCTGAGGCACCTGGCGACGCCGCTGCTGATCTTCATCGCCTTCCTGGTCTGCCGCGCCCTGTTCGGCCTCTTCGGCTCGGCCTCCAACCCAGCCACCCAGGCCTATGTGGCCGACCACACGCCGCGCGATCAGCGCACCCAGTCGATGGCCATGCTGGCCGGCGCCTTCGGGATCGGCACGGTGGTCGGCCCGTTCCTGGCGCCGGTGTTCATCTATCCCGTGATCGGGCTGGCGGGCCCGCTCTTCACCTTCGCCCTGATCGCGGCGGCCATGCTGTTCATGGTCTGGCGCTACCTGCCGGAGAGCACGCGCAGGGCCGAGGAAGCGCCCGAGGACGAGGCCGACGGCGCCGAGCCCCCCGAGACGAAGCCGATGTGGCGCGACCGCCGGGTGATCCCGTTCCTGGTCTACGGGTTCGTGGTCGCCACCTGCCAGACGGCCCAGCAGCAGACCCTGGGCTTCCTGATCATCGACAAGCTGGGCGTCTCGCCGCTTGCCGCCCAGCACCCGATCGCCATCGCGATGATGTTCGGCGCGGTCGCGGGCCTGTTGGCGCAGTGGGGCATCATCCGGATGTTCGAGATGACGCCCCGTCAGCTGCTGCGTTGGGGCGTCGCCTGCGCGGCGGCCGGCAACCTGATGGTCGCCCTGGCGCACGACTATTCGACGGTGGTGGCCGGCTACGCCATGGCCAGCCTGGGCTTCGGCTTCGCCCGGCCGGGGTTCACGGCCGGCGCGTCGCTGGCGGTGGGCTGGAAGGACCAGGCCCGCGTCGCCGGCGCGATCGCGGCGGTCAACGGCATCAACGCGGTGTTCGCGCCGGCCTTCATGGCGCTCTACCGGGCCATGCACGCAGCCCCGTTCCTGCTCAACATGGCGCTGATGCTGGGGATGCTGGCCTACGCCTTCCTGAGCGGGCCTTTGCGCAACGCCGACCCGGAGCCCACGACCCGGGCGGTCACGGCCATGGCGACCCTGGAGAAGAGCGACGAGGGCGGGACCTAGGCCGGCGGCGGGTCGCCGGCTGCGACCGGCGCCGCGGGCGCTCCAGCCCCCGCAGGCGAGGCTGCGTTGGCGGGGACGGCCGCCGCGGCTTCGGCTTTCAGCCGCTGGACAATGTCGCCGGAGAGGTAGCCGTCGGCGATAAGGCCGCGAGCCTTCTGCCAGGCGCGCAGGCCGGCGCGCGTGCCGATGCCGACCACGCCGTCGGCTGCACCCGGGTAGAAGCCGAGCGCGCCCAGCGCCCGCTGGGCGGTCATGCGGTCGGCCAGCGACAGCGGCGTCTCGGCCGGCCAGGCCTTCCGGAGCGGCGGCTCCCCGGCGATCCGGTCGGCGAGCAGGCCGACGGCCAGGGCATAGGCCACCGAGTTGTTGTACTTGCGGATCACGAAGTGGTTGGGGAACAGTAGGAAGATCGGGCCCGAGGCGCCGGCGGGCGCCAGCAGCTGGGCCTCGGCCGCCTTGTCGGCGTCGCTCCAGGGCAGCCCGTCGGCGCGCACGACGCCGAGCGCAGCCCAGGCCTCCGGCGTCAGCTTCGGGCCTTCGCTCATGGAAAAGTCGAAGCCCGCGGGCACGCTAACCTCGCGCGCCCAGCTCTGGCCCCGCTGCCAGCCGCCCTTGGCCAGCAGGTTGGCGGCCGAGGCCAGGGCGTCGGCGGGCGAGGCCCAGATGTCGCGCCGCCCGTCGCCGTCGCCGTCGACCGCGGTCGCCAGGTAAGCCGTCGGGATGAACTGGGTCTGGCCCATGGCGCCGGCCCACGAGCCTTTGAGCTGGGCGCGGGCCGCCTCGCCCGAGGCGATGATCTTCAGCGCCGCGATCAGCTCGCCCTCGGCGAAATCGCGCCGCCTGCCCTGGGCGGCCAGCGAGGCCATGGAGCGGATGACGTCGAAGTCGCCCTGGATGGCCCCGAACCCGCTCTCCCGCGACCAGATAGCGATCAGGATCTCGCGCGGCACGCCGAAGCGCTGCTCGATGTCCGCCAGGCGGGGCACCTCGGCGCGCCGCCGCTCGCCGCCGGAGACGGTGCCGGGGGTCACAGCGCCGGCGATATAGGCGGAGATCGGCTGGGAAAACTCGGGCTGGCGGCTGTCGCGGGCGGTGACGCGGGGATCGGGCGTCAGTCCGGCCAGCTCGCGGTCGAGGACGGCGCGCGGCACACCGGCCTTGACCGCCTTGCCGTAGAACTGCGAGGCCCAGGCGTCGAACACCTGGTCCCCGGAGACCACCGGCGGGGCGATCGGGCCGGAGGGCTGCGCCGGTGGCGCCGCTTCCGGGGCGGGCGGGGGCGCAGGCTGGGGGACGGCGGGTGCGGGCGCCGGCCTTGGGGCGGGCGCACGCGGCGTCTGGCTGGCGCAGGCGGCCAGCGCCAGGCAGAGCACGAGGGGGGAAAGACGGCGAAGCACCTGGCGGAGTCTAGTGGGCGTCGAGTCCGGCCTCAATGCGGCGATGCGGGACGCCCGGTCGGGGCGGCGCCAGATTGACTCCGGTGGAGCCGGCCCGTATATGCGCGCGCTCTTGTTTGTAACCCCGGACGCCCTTCAGGGGCCCACGTCCGCGCCCGAGATAGGTCCATGAAGGTCAGAAGCTCGCTCAAGTCGCTCAAGACGCGTCACCGCGACTGCAAGCTCGTGCGCCGCAAGGGCCGGGTCTACATCATCAACAAGACCAACCCGCGCTTCAAAGCCAAGCAGGGCTGACCGCGAGCCGACCGATGGCGCCGAAAGTCGTCGTCTGGGACGTCGGCAACGTCATCGTGCGCTGGGACCCGCGCACGCTCTATTCGAAGATCTTCGACGACCCGGCCGAGCGCGACCGGTTCCTGGCCGGCGTCTGCACCATGGCCTGGCACGGCCCGACGGACGGCGGCGTCACCTTCGACGAGAACTGCGCATCCCTGGCCGAGCGCCACCCTGAGCACGCCGAGGCGATCTGGGCGTGGAAGCACCGCTGGTGGGAGATGTTCTCCGGCGCGATCCCGGAGACCGAGGCCGCCATCCAGGTGCTGGCCGAGCGCGGCGTGGCCCAATACGCACTTTCCAACATGAGCCACGAGACGGTGGACGGCACGTTCGCGATGAGCCCGGCGTTCGGGCGGCTGGACGGCCGGATCATCTCCGGCGTGGAGGGCGTGATGAAGCCCGACACGGCGATCTTCGAGCTGGCGTGCGAGCGCTATGGCTTTGCGCCGGCCGAGGCGCTGTTCGTCGACGACGGCGCGAAGAATATCGCGGCGGCGCAGGCGCTGGGCTTCCACACGCACCACTTCACCGACCCGGCTGCCCTCAGGCCGGCGCTTGAAGGGCTGGGGCTGCTCTAGAGCCCTTCCCACTCACGATGGATCATCGTGAGTGGACGAGAAGGGCTCCAGATATAAGCGACGACCCTGTTCATCCCGATTTGGCTTCATTCAAGCCAATCGGGACAGGGTCTAGCCGCCGTTGTTGCGGACGAGTTCGAAGAACTCCTGGCGGGTGCGAGGGTCGTCGCGGACCTCGCCCAGCAGGTGGCTGGTGGTGAGCCGCGTGCCGGGCGTGTTGACGCCGCGCATCGTCATGCAGCTGTGCTCGGAGATCACCACGACGCCGACGCCCTTGGGCTTGAGGATGTCGCAGATCGCCTCGGCGATCTCGGCGGTGAGCTTTTCCTGGATCTGCAGCCGGCGGCCGAAGCCGCGGACCACGCGGGCGAGCTTGGAGATGCCCACCACGCGGTTCGAGGGCAGATAGCCGACGTGCGCCTTGCCGATGAACGGCAGCATGTGGTGCTCGCAGAAGCTGACCACCGGGATGTCCTTCAGGATCACCAGCTCGTCGTAGCCGCCGACCTCCTCGAAGGTGCGGGCCAGGTACTCGCGCGGGTCGCTCTCGTAACCGGCGAAGAGCTCGCGGTAGGAGCGCGCGACGCGGGCCGGCGTCTCCAGCAGGCCTTCGCGGTCCGGGTCGTCGCCGGCCCATTCGATAAGCGTGCGCACCGCCGCCTCGGCCTGCGCCTGGGTGGGTCTGGAGGCCGGTCGGGTCTGGGCGTCATCCATGGTTCGCGCTCCGCGTCGATCCGTCTCAACAACCTATCCACAGCTATGGTTCAAGGACGCGATGACTCGGCCGGAGCCCGTCGCTAGGGTCGCGGCCCACCAACTCCCGCCTTGTTGCAGCTTGCGAGACCGACCATGGCCGACGACGCCTCCGCCCATCCCGACATCCTGAACCAGGCGGCCCAGGGACAGCTGAAGAGCATCATCGAGCGTATCGAGCGGCTGGAGCAGGAGAAGGCCGAGGTCGCCGAGCAGATCAAGGAGGTGTTCGCCGAGGCCAAGGGCAACGGCTTCGACACCAAGATCCTGCGCAAGGTCGTCCGGATCCGGAAGCAGGACCGGGCCAAGCGGATGGAGGAGGAGGCGATCCTCGACCTCTACCTGTCGGCGATCGGAGAGGTTTGAAGCGCAAGCCACCGGACCGGAAGGAAGCGGCCAAGCGGGCCGCGCTCAACGCCTTGAAACGGGCGCGGCGCCAGGCGGAGCGGGCGGGCGTCAAGCTCTCGGAGTGGGAGGGCGAGTTCCTGGGGTCCGTGGCCGACCGGCTGAAGACCTTCGGCCGCGCCTTCGGCGACCCGGAGAAGGGCGCGCCGGGCGAGGCGCTTTCGGCCCTGCAGCACGTCAAGCTCAAGGAGATCTCGGCCAAAGCCAAGGGCGAGAAGAAGGAGCTCAGGCGCCGGCCGTTCCGGCGGAGGTCCAAGCCTACCGATTAAGCACAGACCGGCATTCGGCTTCGAACTGCTCGCGGCTGCGGCCCTTCCGGCTGGCGCAGGTGAGATGGTCGGCGCGCCAGGCGGCGGCGCGCTTCTCGGCTTCGGTGGGAGGTGCGTATGCCTTGCGGGCCTGCGGCGGCAAGGGCTCGACGTCACCCAGACGGTCGAGAAGATACTCCTGCCGCGCCTGTTCGGCGCTCGGGCTGTGCAGCACCTGCAGCCCGTTCGGCCCTGAAGCCAGCAGCACGGCGAGGAGGACGCCCGGGGCGATCATCGGCGCGCTACTTGGCGCCGCGCTTTCCGCAGGGCGCAGCGCCTGGGGCGCACCCGCTGGCGGCGGGCGGCGAACCAGCTGGGGCTGCGCCGCTGGCCGAGCCCTTGCCCGCGTGTCTGCCCAGCGGTGAGCCCGTGGCCGCGACAGCCGTTCCGCCGCCGTTCGAGGCGCCTGAGGCCGAGCCCTTTGCGGCGCCCCGGCTGGGCGTTTCATAGCCGGGCGCGGCGGGCGGCTCCTCCTGGAGGAGGCGCTTGCCGCCTCCGGGCTGCGCCGAGTGGGCTTCGTGCGCCTGCCGCTGGTGCTCGAGTTGCCGCTGCCGGGCGGCCTCTGCGCCATAGCCATAGGGGACGGGAACGCCCGGAGCCCCGGGGACATAGGGTCCGCCGGGCCCATACGGCGCGCCGGGCACGTAGGGCGTTGGCACGCCCGGCTGCGAGTGTTCCCAAGGCGCCTGCGCGTAGGCGGGCGCGGCGATCATCAAGCCAAGTACCAGGATTGCCGACGTGCGCATGGTGCTGACCTCCCAGCCGGAGATCAGCCTAGGCCCTGCCTCGACGCGTGGTCAAACGGCGTTCGCTCAAGCCGCCTTGGGCTTGGCGGTGACGAGCTTGCCCAATCGGATCAGCGCCGCGAGGCGGGCTTCACGCGACCTGCGCGTCAGGGTCTGGGGCGCCTTCCGCGGCGCCTTCGGCGGCGTCTTCATCGGCCTCGCCTCCCTTGATCACGTCCTCCAGGCCCTGCTCGCGGACCTTGCGGTAGAGCGTCGAGCGGCCGATGCCGAGGCGGCGGGCCACCTCGCTCATGTGGCCGGCGTAGATCTCGATGGCGAGCTGGATGAGGTCGCGCTCGATCTCCTCCAGCGTGCGCAGGTGGCCGCGCGCGTCGAGGATCCGGACCGGCGCGCCGATCGGCGGTTCGGTCATCAGCTGTTCGGCCGAAGCGATGGCGGTGACCGCCGAGACGGGTGCGTCGCCGCTCGCGGCGGCGGGCGCGGGCGGCGCCACGCCCGAGATCGCCGGGAAGTCGTGCGGCTGCAGGTAGGGCGCATCGGCCAGCACGATGGCGCGGTAGACCGCGTTCTCCAGCTGGCGGACGTTGCCTGGCCAGTCGAAGCTGGTCAGGAACGCCATGGTCTCGGGGCTCGCGCCCACCACGGACTTGCCTTCCTCGACGTTGAAGCGGCGCACGAAGGCGTCGACCAGGGCCGGCACGTCTTCCTTGCGGTCGCGCAGGGCCGGCGCCTCGATCGGGAAGACGTTCAGGCGATAGTAGAGGTCCTCGCGGAACCGGCCTTCCTTAACCGCCTGGCTGAGGTCGCGGTTGGTGGCCGAGACGATGCGCACGTCGACCTTGATCGAGCGCTTGGCGCCCACCGCGTCGATCTCGCTCTCCTGCAGGGCACGCAGCAGCTTGACCTGGATGTCGAGCGGCAGCTCGCCGACCTCGTCCAGGAACAGGGTCCCGCCGTTGGCTTCCTGGAACTTGCCAAGGTGCTTGTCGGTGGCGCCGGTGAAGCTGCCCTTCTCGTGGCCGAAGAGGATGCTCTCGACCAGGTTCTCCGGGATCGCGCCGCAGTTCACGGCGACGAAGGGCTTGCCGGCGCGGTCCGACGAGCCGTGCACGGCGCGGGCGATGACTTCCTTGCCCACCCCGCTTTCGCCGGTGATCAGGATCGGGATCGAGGACT
This sequence comes from Phenylobacterium sp., assembly GCA_045802455.1. Taxonomy (GTDB): domain Bacteria; phylum Pseudomonadota; class Alphaproteobacteria; order Caulobacterales; family Caulobacteraceae; genus Phenylobacterium. The sequence continues at coordinate 22,215 of JBJMQX010000088.1, forward strand.
TGGCCGCCCGCTCGCCCAGGCGCTTGACCATGGTCATGGCGGGCGAGCCGCCGATCAGGTCGTCGAAGCTGGTGCGGTTGGTGGTGTGCTTCTTCAGCCGGTCCACTTCGCCGCGGAGCGCGCCCATTGAGAGCGCGTTGCGGATCGAGACGATGATCCGCTCCGGCGCGGCCGGCTTGACGAAGAAATCGGTGGCGCCGGCCTGCATGGCCTGGACGACCGTGTCGATGCCGCCGGTGGCGGTGACCACGATCACCGGCTGGTGGAAGCCGCGCGCGCGCATTTCCGCCAGCGTCTCCTGGCCGGAGATCCCGGGCATCACCAGGTCGAGAAGCACGACATCGACGGCGGCGCCGGCGCTCGCGCCCAGACGCTCGATCGCCGCATCGCCGCTCTCGGCGTGGGCGACGGCGAACCCCTCGCGCTCGAGGACCGCCTGGATCAGCCGACGCTGTGTCGGGTCGTCGTCGACGACCAGGACCGTTTTAGCCATTTGAAAACACCCAACCGAACCGGCCACCGCCTCCGTGGGCGAGGGCTCCTGTTGTCGCGAATTGATACAGGCGAGGCGTAAAGGCGGGGTTTCGGAGAGCTGAGTCGGGGGTTAACGCCCGGGCTGCTCGGACGTGGTCACACGGGGCTCGCTCACGCTGGGTCCAGCCAGCATGACCGTGTGGAGGTCGATGGGGGTGTCACCGGCGGCCGGGTTATCCTCGTCGCTTTGCGCGGGCGCCGCAGCATAGGCCGTCTCGACGCGCCGGACGTCGAGCCTGGCCGCCGGGGCCGGAGCCGCCGCCACCTGGGTGGCCGGTCCTGCGCAGTGCAGATTGGCCTCGAGGCCGCGCAGGAAGCCGCGCCGCGCCCAGCCCGCCTGCGCCGCGGCCATCAGGTCATGGTCCTTGTGGTCGGCCCCCGTCAGGAAGCGGATCGCGCCGCGATAGGGGATCAGGCCGCGCACCGCGCCCTTGGCCTGGCGCACGGCAAAGTCCTTCACATAGGACTTCTGGGCCTTCGGCTGGTCGAGGTCGGCGCCGAGGATCCGGTCGAGCGCCAGGATCTCGGCTGGAATGGTCTCACAGGCTGGTGCGGCGGGAGCCTTGTAGGGGTCGGCCGCGACCGCCTTGAGCAGCTCCGGAACCTGCGGGCCGGTCAGTCCCAATAAACTCTGTTCGCCGGGGTGTATCTCCTGGGCCGCGCCGAGCGTGGGAAGGCCCACCAGTACGCCGGCAATCGCAGCCGCCGCTGCCTGCCGAGCCATCCGCATCGCGTGTCCTCCAAGTCGTCCCTCTTCCGGGGACGCCGGGCACAACGCGGCGGGTTCGCAAGAAGTTCACGCGCGGCCTGGGCCGCGCCGGACGCCTAGCGGACTTCGACCTGCGGCGAGCCAGGCCGCAGCTCACCCACGACAGCCGCGTCGGCGAAGCCGCGTCGGCGGACAAGCGCGAGTACGTCGTCCGCAGCCTCGGGCGCGGCGGCGATCAGCAGACCCCCGCTGGTCTGCGGGTCGGTCAAGAGGTCGCGCCGCCAGTCGGGAAGGTCGGCCGGCAGGCTGACAGCCTCTCCGTAGCTCGCCCAATTGCGCGCCGACGCGCCCGTGCGCAGCCCGCTCTTCGCCAGGGCCTCGACGCCGCCCAGGAGCGGCGGCTCGGGGCCGATTTGCGCCGCGAGTCCTGACCCCCGGCATATCTCCAGGGCGTGTCCCAACAGGCCGAAGCCGGTGACGTCGGTGACGGCGTGGACTCCTGCGATGTCCGCCAGTTCAGCGCCGACCGCGTTGAGCTGCGTCGTCGAGGCGATCAGGGCGTCGTAGCCGGCGCGGTCCAGCTTATCCTGCTTGAAGGCGGCGCTGAGCACGCCGACGCCCAGCGGCTTGGTCAGGATCAGCACGTCGTCTGCCCGCGCGGTCCGGTTGGTGAGCACCTTGTCGGGATGCGCGAGGCCCAGGGCCACCAGGCCGTAGATCGGCTCGACGGAGTCGATCGAATGGCCGCCCGCCACCGGCACCCCGGCCCCCGCGCATACCGAGGCGCCGCCTTCCAGGATGGCCCGGATGGTCGCCGGCGCCAGCTTGTCGATCGGCATGCCGACGATGGCGAGCGCCAGGATCGGGGTCGCGCCCATGGCGTAGACGTCGGAGAGCGCGTTGGTGGCGGCGATGCGGCCGAAGTCGAAGGGGTCGTCCACCACGGGCATGAAGAAGTCGGTCGTCGCCACCAGGGCCTGGGTGTCGTTCAGCCGCCAGACCGCGGCGTCGTCCGATGTGTCGGTCCCCACCATCAGGTTGGCGAAGGCGGCGGTGGCCGGCATGCCCTTGAGGATGTCCTGCAGCACCGCGGGCGCGAGCTTGCAGCCGCAGCCGCCGCCATGGGCGAGGCTGGTGAGGCGGAGAGCGGCGGGGCTGATTTCAGACGCGGCGAGTGACATAGGTTTGCAATATAGGGCGGCCCGCCCGCCAAGCCGAAGGTCGTTTGTGCCGATCGAAGTCCTCCAGAGCGCCGACCTAGCGAGCCTTGCCGGGTTCGACGCGCTGATCGACGTGCGCAGCCCGGCCGAGTTCGCCCACGACCACGCGCCGGGCGCGATCAACCTGCCGGTGCTCTCCAACGAGGAGCGGGCGACGGTGGGGACCATCTATGTGCAGGAGTCGCGCTTTACGGCCCGGCGGCTGGGCGCCGCGCTGATCGCCCGCAACGTCGCCCACCACCTCGAGACTGCGCTGGCCGACAAGCCTGGGAGCTTCCGGCCGCTGATCTACTGCTGGCGCGGCGGCCAGCGTTCGCACGCCATGGCGACGATCCTGGCGGAAGTGGGCTGGCGCACGACCGTGCTGGCCGGCGGCTACCACACCTGGCGGCGCCATGTGACCGAGCGGCTCTACGATGGCGAGCTGGCCGTCCGGCCCGTGCTGATCGACGGCATGACCGGCTGTGGGAAGACCGAAGTTCTGACGCGCTTGGCGGCGCGCGGCGCCCAGGTGCTTGATCTGGAGGATCTCGCCGCCCACCGGGGCTCGCTGTTCGGCGCCCTCCCCGGCCGGCGGCAACCCAGCCAGAAGATGTTCGAGAGCCGGCTTCTGGGCCTGGTCGACGCGCTGGATCCCGCCCGGCCGGTGTTCGTGGAGGCGGAGTCCAGCAAGATTGGCGAGCGGATGCTGCCGCCGGCCCTTTGGAAGGCCATGGCGGATGCGCCCTGCATCGTCCTGACGGCGGAGCCGGACGTCCGCGCCCGATACCTGGCGGCCGCCTACGCCGATATCGTCCAGGACCGCGAGCGGCTGGAGGCGCTGCTGGCCCGCCTGCCGACGCCGCCCAGCCGCAAGCGCCTCGCCGCCTGGCTGGAGCACGTGGACGCCGGCCGCGTCGAGGCCCTGGCCCAGGCGCTGATGGAGCTGCACTACGACCCTTCGTACCGCCGCTCCAGCCGCAAGAACGACCGGCCGCGGCTCGGGAAAATCGACATGGGTGGGCTGCAGGACGCCGACTTCGAGCGCGCCGCCGACGAGGTGCTGCGGATCGTGAGTGGCGCGGGCTAGTCGGCGGCTGCGGGCTTGCTAGGATGCGGCGAACCGCGAACGGAGACCGGCGATGGCCAAGGGTCAGAAGAAGTCCAACAAGGAAGTGCGCAAGCCCAAGCAGGAGAAGCCCAAGCCTGCGCCGGGCCAGAAGAAGTAGCCGCCCGCTGGGTTGACGCTGCGGAGCGCTTGCCCGCGACCCGAGACCGCGCATAGTGCCGCTCAAGGCCGAGGGTTACGGCTGTTGGGAGGGCGACCATGAACTGGATCAAGCTCGGCTTGGCGCTGGCGATCGCCGCGACGCTGACGGCCTGTCAAAAGACAGGGGGTACGGCGAACGTCGATGGCGCGCGGATCGCGGCGGCCGACACCAACGCCGAGTGGGTCTCCTACGGCAAGGGCTATTCCGAGCAGCGGTTCAGCCCGCTCGACAAGGTCAACACGACCAACGTCGGCCAGCTCGGCCTCGCCTGGTATGCGCAGTTCGACACCGACCGCGGCCAAGAGGCGACACCGCTGGTCGTCGACGGCGTGCTCTACACGACGACGGCGTGGTCCAAGGTGTTCGCGTTCGATGCGGCGACAGGCAAGCCCCTGTGGAGCTTCGATCCGAAGGTCGACGGGCGGAAGGGCTTCGACGCCTGCTGCGACGTGGTCAACCGCGGCGTCGCCGTGTGGAAGGGCAAGGTTTACGTCGGCACCATGGACGCGCGGCTGATCGCGCTGGACGCCAAGGACGGCCACGTAGTCTGGCAGGCGCAGGTCGCCGACCCGCAGAAGCCCTTCACGATCACCCAGGCGCCGCGGGTGGTGAAGGACAAGGTGCTGATCGGGGAATCCGGCGCCGAATATGGCGTCCGTGGCTTCCTCTCGGCCTATGACGCGGCCACGGGCAAGAAACTCTGGCGGTTCTACACCCTGCCGAACGCGTCCGGCGCGCCGGACGGCGAGCCCTCGGACAAGGTGCTGAAGGAGAAGGCGGCCGCCACCTGGCCGGAGGGCCAGTGGAAGGTGGTCGGCGGCGGCGGCACCGTGTGGGACTCGATCGTCTACGACCCGCAACTCAATCTGATCTACTTCGGCGTCGACAACGGTACGCCCTGGGACCAGGAGCAGCGCTCCGGCGGCAAGGGCGACAACCTGTTCCTGTCGTCGATCGTGGCGATCAACGCCGACACCGGCGAATACGTCTGGCACTACCAGGTGAACCCCGGCGAGAGCTGGGACTATTCGGCCGTCCAGCCGATGATCCTGGCGGACCTCAACATCGGCGGGAAGCCGACGAAGGTGCTGATGCAGGCGCCGAAGAACGGCTTCTTCTATGTGCTGGACCGCACCAACGGGAAGCTGCTGTCGGCAAAGAACTACGTGCCGGTGACCTGGGCCAAGGGCATCGACATGACGACCGGCCGGCCCATCGAGAACCCGGAGGCGCGCTACAAGCAGAACGTCGACCTGCAGCAGCCGGGCCCGCTCGGCGGGCACAACTGGCACCCGATGTCGTTTTCGCCGAAGACCGGGCTGGTCTACATCCCGGCCCAGGCCGACCCCTTCGCCTACCAGGGCGCGACGAACTTCGGCTACAAGCCCGGCGCCTGGAACCTGGGGATCAACCTGCTGGCCAACGCCGGCCCGCTGACGGCCGAGCAGGCAAAGGCCGTGGCCGCGAGCTACAAGGGCTTCCTGATCGCCTGGGACCCGGTGAACCAGAAGGCGGTCTGGACCGTCGAGCGGCCGTATTTCTGGAACGCCGGCGTGCTTTCGACGGGCGGCAACCTGGTCTTCCAGGGCGCGGCGGAAGGCCAGTTCTACGCCTACGATGCGACCAACGGGAAACAGCTCTGGTCATACCCGACGGGCAACGGCGTGATCGCGCCGGCCATGACCTATGAGCTGAACGGCACCCAGTACGTGGCGCTGATGGTGGGCGCCGGCGGCGGCGGCCAGGTTTCGGCGCCCTCGCTGATGCCGACCCGGCCGCGGCTGCCCGGGCGGCTGCTGGTGTTCAAGGTGGGCGGAACCGCCAAGGCGCCGCCCTTCGTGATGCCGGCCCAGCCGCAGATCGACCTGACGGGCGTCAGCTCGACCGGCGACAAGGCGCACGGCTATGTGGTGTTCAACAACAACTGCCAGGTCTGCCACGGCGCCAACGCCACCGGCTCGTGGCTGCCGGACCTGAAGCGCTCGCCGATGATCACCTCGCCGGACAACTTCAACTCGGTGGTGATCCAGGGGGTGCGCGCCCACAACGGCATGATCAGCTTCGCCAAGTTCCTGTCGCCGCAGGACGTGGAGGACGCCCGCGCCTTCCTGATCAGCCAGGCCAAGGGCGAGCCCCTGCCGAATCCGGCGGCCCAGGCGAAGACGGCGGTCGGGGCGCGGTAGGCGCGAGACTGCTCCTCTCCTATGCGCTTCGCGCGGGAGAGGAGCAGATCACCGTAGCACCGCCTCGAACTGCTCGGCGATCCAGTCGGCCTGGTCGGGGGTGAGGATCAGCGGCGGGGCGATGCGGACGGTGTGGTCGTGGGTCTCCTTGGCCAGGAGGCCGCGGGCCTGCAGGGCCTCGCACACCCGGCGCGCGCCGCCGGCGTCGGGGTGCAGCTCGACGGCGAGCATCAGGCCCCGGCCGCGGACCTCCTTCACGCTGGGCGCGCGGATCGAGGCGAGGCTCGCCTGCAGGCGGTCGCCGACGCGCAGGGCGTTGCCGATCATGTCCTCCTCGACCAGCACCTTCAGGGCGGCGCGGGCGACGGCGCAGGCCAGCGGGTTGCCGCCGAACGTCGAGCCGTGCTCGCCGGGGTGCAGCACGTCCATGACCTCGGAATTCGAGAGCACGGCTGAGACGGGATAAAAGCCGCCGGAGAGCGCCTTGCCGATCAGGGTGAGGTCGGCCTCGACGCCCTCGTGCTCCTCCGCCAGCAGCTTGCCGGTGCGGCCGAGGCCGGTCTGGATCTCGTCGAGGATGAGGATCGCGTTGCGTTCCGTGCAGAGCTCGCGGGCGCGTTTCAGGTAACCTGCGGGTGGGATGATCACGCCCGCCTCGCCCTGGATCGGCTCCAGGAGGACGGCGGCGGTGTTCGGGCCGATGGCGGCCTCCAGCGCCCGGGCGTCGCCATAGGGAACGACCTTGAAGCCGGGGGCGAAGGGGCCGAAGCCGCGGCGCGAGGCCGGATCGGTGGAGAAGCCCACGATCGCCACTGTACGGCCGTGGAAGTTGTCGGCGGCCACGATGATCTCGGCCTGGCCCTCGGCGACGCCCTTCACCTCGTAGGCCCACTTGCGGGCGACCTTGATGGCGCTCTCGACGGCCTCGGCGCCCGAGTTCATCGGCAACGCCTTATGGCTGCCCGTCAGCGCGCACAGCTCCTCGTAGAAGAGGCCGAGCTGGTCGTTGCGGAACGCGCGGCTGGTCAGCGTCAGGCGGCCGGCCTGCTCGACCATGGCCGCCAGGATCCTCGGGTGGCAATGGCCCTGGTTCACCGCCGAATAGGCGGACAGGCAGTCGAGATATCGGTTCCCGTCCACGTCCCAGACGTGGACGCCTTGCCCACGGGTCAGCACCACGTCGAGCGGCTTGTAGTTCTTCGCGCCGTAGAGCGCTTCGAGGCTCATCAGCCGGTGGGACGCGGAACGGGCGAGCGAGACGTCGTTCATGGCGGGCTCCGTTATTCGGCGGCAATCAGGTGGCGGCGCGGAAGGCTGGCGCGGTCGAGGCGCAGCGTCATGCAGTAGGCGGCCCCGCCGGAGAGGATGAAGGGTGCGAGGTCCACCTCGGTCACCGCAAAGCCGCGGGCCTGCAGCTTGCGGCGCAGCGAGGCCGGGGCCCTGGCCATGACGATCCGGCCGCCGAGGTTTACCGCGTTGACGCAGAAGGCCTGCGCCTCCTCGTCGGTGGCGGCGATGCGCTGCGCGAGCGGGACGCGGGCGCGGATGGCGGCCTGGGCGGAGGGCGTGAAGGCGGGCGGATAGTAGAGCAGCTTGCCGCCGGCCAGCGGGCAGAAGCAGGTGTCGAGGTGATAGAAGCGCTCGCTGGCGAGCTCCAGCGGGACGACCTCCTGGCCGAACGTGCGCTCGATGATGCCGATGGACGAGCGGCTCGAGCGCGGGCCGTAGCCGGCCCAGAAGAGCCGCCGCTCGGCGTCCCAGATGCAGTCGCCGGCGCCTTCCTGGATCACGCCCTCGGACAGGCGGACGATCTCGTCGACGAGGCCACGGCGCTTCAGGCGTTCGAAGACGGTGAGGAAGATCGCCTCTTCGCCCTGGCGCTCCGGATGCCGGAAGCGGGCCAGCAGCACGCGCCGGTCGAGCACGACTGCGGCGTTGGCGGGGAACACCAGGTCGGGAAGTCCGCTGACGGCGCCGATCGTCTCGACGTTCGCCCCCGCAGCGACGAGGGCTGAGCGCAGGGCGGCCGAGGCGGTCTTGGCGGCGGCGGCGTGGTCGCTGCGCCAAGCCTGCGGCTGCATCCAGGGATTGATCTGGTAGCAGACCTCGAAGGCCGCGGGGTCGGTCATAAGGAAGTGCGGACGCTGGTCCATGGGCGGCTCCGGCGCAGGTTGTCGGCAGCAGGATCGCGCCCGGTTGCGCTAGCGAAAAGCAGCCAGGCTGCTAACGTATGCAGCTATTATTGGCATATCGTCAGCTATGAGTGACGTTCTGATGGATGATCTCGACCGCAAGCTGATCGCGCTCCTTCGGGCTGATTCGCGCGAGGCGGCCGCATCCTTGGCGGCCAAGCTGAAGGTCTCGCGCGGCACCGTGCAGAACCGCATCGCCCGCCTGCTCCGAGACGGCGCGATCCAGGGGTTCACGGTGAAGACCCGGCCGAACGCAGAGGCGAACCGTGTGCGCGCGATCATGAGCATCGCCATCGAGGGCGAGCGGTCCGGCGCAGTGGTCCGGGCGCTGAAAGGCTTTCCGGAGGTGGACAGGATCCACACCACCAACGGCCGCTGGGACTTGGTGGCGGAGCTGGACGTCGAGACGCTCGCCCAGTTCTCGCGCACCCTGGACGCCATCCGCCAGATCGAGGGGATCGCCTCGACCGAGACCTCGATCCTGCTGGCCACCCAGAAGCTCTGAGCGCTATGGGAGGGCCATGAACGCCCCCTTCAAGACCGACGCGCTGCCCGAATGGCGGCTGGACGACCTCTACGCCGGCCGAGACGATCCGAGGATCGAGGCGGACCTAGCCGCGGCGAAGACGCAGAATGACAGGCTGGCGGCGCTTGAGGGCCGGTTCGTCGCCCTCCGCGGCGACCCTCCTGCCCTGGGGGCGATGCTGGACGAAGGCATCCGGCTCTACGAGGCGACCACCAACGGCCTATGGGGCGTCAGCGCCTACGCGGGGCTGGCCGCCTCGACCGCGCGGGACGACCCAGCCTGGGCGAAGTTCGAGGCCGACCTCAGGTCGCGCGCCTCGCAGATCGCCGCCCATAGCCTCTACTTCACGCTGGAGATCAACCAGCTGGAGGACGCCGAGATCGAGGCCGCGCTGGCCGCCCATCCGCCGGTTACGCGCTGGGGGCCATGGCTAAGGCGGGTGCGCCTCTCCCGGCCGCACGAGCTGACGCCTGATCTGGAGCGGATGCTGATCGACCGCGGGCCGGCGGTCGCCAACTGGAGCCGGCTGTCGGACGAAACCCTGGCCAAGCTCACCGCAAAGGTCGGGCGCGAGACCCTGACGCTGCCGGAGGTGCTGAACCGGATGAGCGACCCGGACGGGGCCAAGCGCAAGCAAGCGGCGCAGGCGCTCGCCAAGGCGCTGGAGCAGCGCGCCTCGACACTGGCGCTGTGCCTCAACACGCTCGCCTTCGAGAAGCAGGTGGAGGACCGCTGGCGGAAATACCCCGACCCGGCGGCCTCGCGGCACATCGCCAACGAGGTGCACGCCGATGCGGTCGCCGCGCTGGAGGCGGCGGTGGTCGAGGCCTACGAGCCGGTGAGCCACCGCTACTACCGGCTGAAGGCCAGGGCGATGGGGCGGACCTACCTCGACCAATGGGACCGCAACGCCCCACTCGACACGGCCCAGCCGCGCATCTACGGCTGGGACGAGGCCAGGGCGATGGTGCTGGAAAGCTTCTCCGCCCTGGCGCCGAAGTTCGCCGACACCGCCCAGACCTTCTTCACCCATCGCTGGATCGACGCGCGGCCCCGGCCCGGCAAGCAGTCGGGCGCCTATTCGCATCCGGTGACCGCGGAGCGGCATCCGTACGTCTTCCTGAACTACATGGGCGAACGGCGCGATGTGCTGACCCTGGCGCACGAGCTGGGCCATGCGGTGCACCAGACGCTGTGCGCTCCGCTGGGCACCCTGCTGGCCGACACGCCGCTGACGCTGGCCGAGACCGCCTCGATCTTCGGCGAGGGGCTGGTGTTCGAGCGCCTGCTCGCCCGGGCCTCGAAGGCCGAGCGCCGCGGACTGCTGGCCGGCAAGATCGAGGACGGGCTGAACACCGTCGTGCGCCAGATCGCCTTCCACCGCTTCGAAACCCAGTTCCATGCCGCGCGCGCGCAGGGCGAGCTCTCGACCGAGGACATCGGCGGGCTGTGGCTTTCGGTGATGGGCGAGAGCCTGGGCCCGGCCATCAAGCTGAACCGCGGCTACGAGCATTACTGGGCCTACGTAAGCCACTTCGTGCACGCGCCGTTCTACGTCTACGCCTACGCGTTCGGGGACCTCTTGGTGCGCGGCCTGATGGAGAAGCGCCGCGAGGACCCGAAGGCGTTCGCGCCGCTCTATGAGGAGCTGCTGGCCGCCGGCGGCACGCGGACCTACGTCGAGGCGCTCGCGCCGTTCGGCCTAAACCCGCGCGAGAAGGCGTTCTGGGCGGCGGGCATGAAGCAGCTCGAACGGCTGGTGGATGAGTTCGAGGCCCTGGTGTGACGAAGCCGGCGCGGGTTAGTGCGCGGCCTTCTGGGCTTGCCGGTACTCGGCGAAGGTGACGACGCCGTCGTGGTTGGCGTCGATGCGCTCGAACGCCATGCGGCTGACCAGACTCGGCCCGGCCAGCGAGGGGACGGCGACCGCGCCGACCGCCGCTGCGATCAAGGCGCCGATCATCAGCCTGGGCATGCGCCTCGCCTCTCGATGCGAGATCGCATCGAGCCCCCATCGCTTCGCGATCCACCCCCGGGAGGGGTGGATGGGCGCGATCTCGGAGTCGATGAAGCCGCGCAGGGCTTCGCTCGCCGAAACGCCGCCGGCCTGGCAGCGGGCCATGAAGGCCTGCTTGGTCGGATAGGCGAGGCGGATCTCAAGCGTCTCGCTCTTCTTCAGCCTGCGGGGCGCGGACATGGCGGGTGACCTTGTGGGCGAAAAGTTCCAGCGAACCTTGGCCGGTGAAGGAAGCCGATTTGTGGCGGGCGCGACAGGAAAAACCTGTCCGGACAGCGCGTTTTTTTCCTGCGCGATTGCGGGCGGCAGGCCCGATTTCCACCTTGGATGTCGGGCAAGCGGGGCGTGAAGCGTCCTTCGGGCGAACGCGCAGTGGAGTACCCGATGAAGACCCTTATGGCCGCAACCGCAGCCCTGGCGCTGGGGCTGATCAGCCCTGCGGACGCGCAAAGCCCTGCTAAGGCCGCGCCCGCGCCGCAGCCGCCCGCCGGGACCTACCACATGGACAAGGCCCACACCTCGGTGACCTTCCGGGTCAGCCACATGGGCTTCTCGCGTTATACGGCGCGGTTCGGCAGGGTGGACGGAACGCTGAAATTCGATCCGGCGCATCCGACCGCCATGAGCGTCCAGGCGACCATCGATCCCAAGTCGCTGGAGCTGAACGCGCCGCCGGCCGGCTTCTACAAAGACCTGATGGGCAAGAGCTGGTTCGAGGCCGACAAGTACCCGACCATCAGCTTCCGCTCGACGAAGGTGACGCTGACCGGGCCGCACAGCGCCAAGGTGGCCGGTGACTTCACCCTGCACGGCGTGACGAAGCCCGCGATCCTGGATGTCACCTACAATGGAGGCTACCCGCCCAGCTCGTTCGATCCGGGCGGCGCCCGGATCGGGTTTTCCGCCCACACGGTGGTCAAGCGCTCGGCCTTCGGCATGGGCTTCGGGGTTCCGGCGCCGGGCTCGAACATGGGTGTGAGCGACGACGTCGACGTGGCGATCGAGACCGAGTTCAGCTCGAAGCCGACGCCGGCGGCGGCGTCGAAATAGCTGGTTGGGCGCCTAAGGCTTCGGAGCTTCGGCGGGCGTCTTGCCGGTGAGGCCCGCGGCCCGCATCTGCTCGCGGTGCTCCTTCATCCGGGCCTTGGCGATGTCGAGCTGTTCGCGCATCTCGCGGGCGGTCACCTCCGGGTCGGGGGCTTCGCTCCAGGAGGAGGTTTCATCGGGAACGCGGGACATCGAGGGCCAAACTGTCTTTCGATATGTCGGGTTCCCCACAAAACGGCATTCGCCGTTTATTTTCAGCGCCTAAGCTTCGCCTTGGTTCCCGCGTCAACGGCCTTCCAGCCAAGCGCGCATGTCGGCCGCCTCGCGCCGCCCGCTCATCAGGTAGCGCATGTCGCCGCCGGCGGTGACCAGGTCGAAGCCGCGCTCGATCATCTGCTTGGCGTAGGCGAGGCTGCCGGTGTGCACGCCCACGCGCAGGCCATGCGCCTTGCAGGCGGCCTGGATGCGGTCGAAGGCGGCGAACAGGTCCGCGGCGGTCTGGTCCTGGCCCGGTGGGCCGCCTATGGCCAGCGACAGGTCGGACGGGCCGATGTAGATCCCGTCGAGCCCCGGCGTTGCGCAGATCGCGTCGACGTTGGCGAGGCCGTCCGCGGTCTCGATCATCGCGAAGGCCAGCATCTCGGCGTTGGCGTGGGCGTGGTAGTCCGCGCCGCCGTAAATCGCCGCCCGCGTCGGTCCCGACGAGCGGAAGCCGGCCGGCGGATAGCGGCAGGCCTGGACGAACTGGGCGGCGTCCACGGGGTCGCCGACCATGGGGCAGATCACGCCATAGGCGCCGGCGTCCAGCGCCCGCATGATCTCGCCAGGCTCGTTCCACGAGACGCGGACCAGCGGGACGGCGGCGGTGGTCGAGACCGCCTGCAGCATGGCCAGCATCTCCGAATAGCCGATCAGGCCGTGCTGCGTGTCGATGGTCACCGCGTCCCAGCCCATGCTGGCCATCACCTCGGCGGAGAACGCGCCCGGCATGTTGCACCAGCCGTTGATCACCGGCTTGCCGGCGGCCCACAGCTCCTTCAGGCGGTTGATGCGCATCTTTGTCCCCGCATGGCGATGGTCGCCAGCTTCATGCCCGGAAGGCGGCTTTGGAGCTAGGGGTGGAACAGCCGGGTGGTGAAGGCGAGCCAGGCCGGGTTGAACCACAGGAAGACGGCCACAGCCTGGCCTGCAAGGCCCCACGCCGCGCCGGCGAGGTAGGCGGGATGCAGCCGCCTGCGGGTGATCAGGTCGTAGACGCCGATCCCCACGATCAGCAGACCGGTAACGCCGAAGACGCCGACATAGTCGGGCCAGAACGCCTTGCCATACGCCTTCTCGAGCAGAGGACCGATGAAGCGCGCATATCCGGCGTCGGCGATGCACAGGGTCGCGATCAGCATGAGCCGTTTGTGGGCGCTGGCGTGCCTGCGCAGGAGGACGCCCGCGCCGCCCAGCACGGCGAACGAAAGGATGTCGATCAGCTGGATCGAGAAGAAGCCGGGATCGCTGAGCGGCGTGCCGAATTCGTGCCTCTGGCGTACCCAGGCCACGGCGGGACCCAGCACCAGCATGGCCGCGCCCCAGCCGACCATCGCCAACCCGAGCCGCCGATGTGTAGCGATGCGCTGAGAACGGACCAGCAGCACCTGAGCCGTCAGCAGGACCAGCCAGCCGACGAAAAAGGCGCCGTGGACGTGCACGATGGGCTCGAAAGGCTTTTCATGCTTCGCGACGTGCTGGACGAGCTCAGGGCCGAAGCCGAGTCCGATGCCCAGCCAGATCAGCCCCACCCACGCCAGGAAGAAGTTGCGATCCCACGGATGATCCTTGGGGAACGGGCCGGCCGGCGCGAGGCCGCGCGGCGCGCCGGGCGCGAGTTTCGATGCGGTCATGACCTGCCCTCGTCTGGCTGGGAACGCTAGTCGGCGACCGTCGTCTGCTCAACAGGGCTTTGCGCCTCAGTACTGGCCGTAGCGGCCCTTCACCGAATCCAGCAGCTTGGCTGCATCGTAGCCGACGCCGTCCTTGAAGACGGTCTCGACGTTCTCGATGTCGCCGATGTGCTGGCTGGGGTCGCCCTTGACGACCACCAGGTCGGCGTTCTTGCCCGGCGCGACGGAGCCGATGCGGTCGGCGAGGCCCAGGTAGACGGCGCCGTTCAGGGTTGCGATCCTGATGGCCTCCACGGGCGTGAAGCCGGCTTGATTCACCAGAAGCTCAATCTCTCGCTGATCACCGAAACCGGGGATCACGCCCCCATTACCCGTGGGATCCGGCCCGGCCAGAAGCAGGCCGCCGGCCGCCACGAATTTCCGCTCAAGCTTCACATCATTGACGAAGGCTCGGCTGCGTTCCTCCATTTGCTTGATGAAGTCGCCGTAGGTCTGGTTGGGTCGGGCCCCCAACGAGTTGCGCGAATAGAAGTACGCCTCGCGCGCCTCGGGTGTCAGGACCGCGAGAGCCTTGGGATTCATGTAGGTTCCGCCCGAGATGGCGCGTTCAGCGAACACCGGCAGCGTGGAGGTCACCGCCACGTGGCGGGCGACCAGCAGCTTGATCAGCGCGTCGGCCTCCGGGCTCTCGGGCGTCATCCTGAGCAGGGTCGCATTGCCGGTGCTCTCCGAACACTTGTCCGGCTGCTTGCCGGGGTCGAGCTCGGTGTTGACGAAGAAGCCGTGCTCCAGGTCGTCGATGCCGAGCTCGGCGGCTTCGGGATAGGTCACCGAGCAGAGGTGGCCGGTGATCTTCAGGCCGCGCCGGTGGGCCTCCTCGATGGCGGCCTTCAGCTCGGGGCGGGTGATGTTCATGTAGGCCTTGAAGGAGGTCGCGCCCTGGTCGGCCCAGAAGGCCACGGTGCGCCGCGCGTCCTCGGCGTCCTTCAGCTGGTGCATCTGGATGAAGGGGCTGCCTGCGCCTTCCAGGTAGGGACCGGTCACGTCCATGTGGGGCCCGATCAGCTGTCCGGCGTCGATCTGGGCCTTCACGTTGAGGTCGGCGTAGGGCTCGACCGAGCCGGTGGTGCGCATGGTGGTGACGCCGGCCGCCAGGTAGAGCCTGGGCGACGAGAAGGTCATCTGCGGGACGACCAGCGGGGCCTCCGAATGGCCGGCGGCGTCCAGGTTCGGCCGGGCGATATAGTACATGTGGTCGTGCAGGCCGACGAGGCCGGGCAGGACCGTGCGGCCGGGGAGGTCGAAGACCTTCGCATCCTTGGGCAGGGCCAGGTCGGGGCCGCCGACGGCGGTGATCTTGCCGCGCTGGAGAATGATCGTGCGGTCTGCCTGGGCCGGCGCGCCCGTCCCGTCGATGATCCCCACGTGGCGCAGGACGACGACGTCGGCCTCGACACGGAGGTAGGGCCTCAGCGCATCGCTCAGCCCTGCGGGTGGCGCGAGGATTTGCGGCGCGGCTGTGGCGCATCCGGCGAACGCCAGGGCGGCCGACAGGCCCAGCCAGAACGAACGTCCCATGATCCCTCCCACGTCAGCGTGCGGACCCTAGCGTCTCCTCTCCCCCGAGCGAAGCGAGAGAGGGAGAGGACAAAGGAGAGGGCGGCTCGAGCGTGGGATAGGAAGCGGGGCCCGGGCGAGGATTTTTGACCATCGCCCGCGGATCGTCACGGCCGGCGTCGCCCTCTCCTTTGTCCTCTCCCTCTCCGCTGCGCGGGTGGAGAGGGAGAGAAGCGCTTGCCATTTTTCAAACGCTTGTTAGTCACGACGTCCCGAAGGACGAGGATGCGGATGGCCGAGGACCAGAAAGCCGGGAAAGGCCCCGAGGTCAGCTACGACGACCGCCCCTTCCCTTCCACCCCCGGCGAGCTGCCGCCGGAGGTGCAGGCGCCGCTGGCCGAGTTCAAGGGCGCCGAGCCGCCGTCGCCGCAATGGTTCAAGGACGCGATCGCCCGCGAGCCGGAGCGGACGTTCGTCGAGAGCCTGGGAAGCAAGCTCGAGGTGCTGACCTGGGGCGAGGTGGGCAAGCCCGGCCTGCTCTTCGTGCACGGCAACTCGGCGCACGCGGACTGGTGGAGCTTCATCGCGCCATTCTTCGCTGACGACTATCGGGTCGCGTCGATGTCGCTGGCCGGCATGGGCGCGTCGGACTGGCGCGACCGCTACGCCTTCACGGACTTCTCGGAGGACGCCGCGGCGGTGTCGCGCGCCGCAGGCCTGCTGGAGGGCGGCGTCAAGCCGATCTACATCGGCCACTCGTTCGGCGGGGGACAGGTGTTCTTCGCCGCGGCCCACGACCCTGAGCGGATGCGGGCGGCGATCCTGGTGGACACCGGCTTCGGTCCGCCGCCGGAAGAGCTGGCCCGGCGCCAGGCGCAGATGGAGGCGGTGCGCAACATCCCGACCGCCGACCGCCCGGCGCGGATCTACGCCACTCTGCCAGAGGCGCTGAACCGCTTCCGGCTGATGCCGCCACAGCCGGCGGGCAACCCGTTCATCGCCGACTTCATCGCCCGCCGCTCGCTGAAGCAGGTCAAGGCGGCGGACGGCTCCGAAGGCTGGACCTGGCGGTTCGACCCGAACATGTGGGCCAAGCTCGATCGCGGCGGCATGGCGATGATGCAGCAGGCGCAGACGCCGCAACGGGTCCGCATCCCGATCGTGCACATCTACGGCGCCAAGAGCCGGATCGTGGAGCACCGCAAGTCGGGCGCGCCCTCGCCGTTCCCACCCGGGATGATTGAGATCGAGATCCCCGATTCCCACCACCACGTGATGATCGACCAGCCACTGGCGCTGGTGGCGACGTTGCGCGCCCTGCTCGCCGGCTGGTCCGTCGACGGGGCTGCGAATGGCGCGGCTTGAGCGCATCCGCGGTCTCGTGTAGCACCGGCGCCAAGTAACTCTGCGACCGGAGAGCGCGCTTCCATGGCCGGCAAGGCTTCCGAGTATCACCGTGGCGATCAGGACATCCACGAGCAGGTGGCGACGTTCCACCTAGTCATGAACATCACCAAGTGGGGCTCGCTGATCCTGGCGGCGCTGCTGCTGATGCTGGTGCTGTGGTTCTGCACCGGGGCGGGCTTCCTCTCGGGGGTGGTGACTGCCGCCGTGGTCCTGGCCCTGGGCATCGTCCTGCTGCGCGGCCGCTCGGAATCAGCGCACTGACCGACACCTTCAGAGGTCGCACCGATCGCGCCTAGGGGGGCGTTTCAGTAATGGCCCTTATCGCCGTCACCAAGGAGCGCCGCGCGGGCGAGACGCGCGTGGCCGCCGTTCCGGAGACGGTGAAGAAGCTGATCGCGTCGGGCTTCTCGGTGGTGGTGGAGGCCGGCGCCGGCGCCGGCGCGAGCTATCCGGACGCCGACTACGCCGCGGCCGGCGCGACCCTCGCCAAGGACGCCAAGGCGGCGCTCGCAAAGGCCGACATCCTCTTCAAGGTGCGCGCGCCCGAGGCCGCCGAGATCGCCGCGCTGAAGCCGGGCACGCTGGTCGTCGCCACGCTCAATCCGTACCAGGACAAGGCCGCGCTGGCGGCGCTGGCCAAGGCCAAGGCGACCGCGTTTGCGATGGAGTTCGTGCCGCGCATCACGCGCGCCCAGGTGATGGACGTGCTGTCCTCCCAGGCCAACCTCGCCGGATATCGCGCCGTGATCGAAGGCGCCGAAGCCTACGGCAAGGCCATGCCGATGATGATGACCGCGGCCGGCACGGTGGCGGCCGCCAAGGTCTTCGTGATGGGCGTGGGCGTCGCCGGCCTGCAGGCGATCGCCACGGCCCGACGGTTGGGCGCAGTGGTCACGGCGACCGACGTGCGACCGGCGACCAAGGAGCAGGTGGAGAGCCTGGGCGCGAAGTTCCTGGCGGTCGAGGACGAGGAGTTCAAGAACGCCCAGACTGCCGGCGGCTACGCCAAGGAGATGAGCGCCGAGTACCAGGCCAAGCAGGCCGAGCTGATCAGCGGCCACATCGCCAAGCAGGACATGGTGATCACGACGGCGCTGATCCCCGGCCGCCCAGCGCCGAAGCTGGTCAACGCCGCGCAGGTCGCCTCGATGAAGCCGGGCTCGGTGATCGTCGACCTCGCCGTCGAGCAGGGCGGTAACGTCGAGGGCGTCAAGCTGGGCGAGGTGGCGGTGACCAAGAACGGCGTCAAGATCCTGGGCATCCCGAACCTGCCGGGCCGGGTGGCGGCCGACGCCTCGGCGCTCTACGCGCGCAACCTGATGGCCTTCGCGGGCCTGTTCCTCGACAAGGAGGGCGGCTTCGCCCCGAACTACGAGGACGAAATCCTGGCCGCGGCCCTGGTCACCCGGGACGGAGCGGTGGTGAACGAGGCGCTGAAGGGGACGAACTGATGGAAGCCGTCGATCCCATCGTCTTCCGCTTCGCCATCTTCGTGCTGGCGATCTTCGTCGGCTACTACGTGGTCTGGAGCGTGACGCCGGCCCTGCACACGCCCTTGATGGCTGTGACCAACGCGATTTCCTCGGTGATCATCGTGGGCGCGCTCCTGGCGGCCGCGGCGCACGGGACGGCGGGCGAGCTGACGCCGTCGATCATGGTCTCGAAAGGCGCCGGCGCGCTCGCCGCAGCCTTCGCCTCGGTCAACATCTTCGGGGGCTTCCTGGTCGTCCGGCGAATGCTCGCCATGTACAAGAAGAAGGACCGCTAGAGGTGGACGCCAACCTCGCGGCCATCCTCTACATCGTCTCCGGCGTCCTGTTCATCCTGGCGCTGCGGGGGCTCTCCTCGCCCACCACGAGCCAGGCCGGCAACCGTAACGGCATGATCGGCATGGCGATCGCGGTCGGCACGACGTTGGCCACGCTTTGGTCGCAGGGCGTGCTGGACGCGCTGACGCTGGCCCTGATCGGCGGCGGGGTCGCGATCGGCGGCGTCGTCGGCGCGGTGATCGCGCGGCGGGTGGCGATGACCGCCATGCCGCAGCTGGTGGCGGCCTTCCACTCGCTGGTGGGCATGGCCGCCTGCCTGGTGGCGGTGGCCGCGATCCATACGCCCGCCGCCTACGGGATCGTCACCGCCGACGGCGCCGTGCAGATGAAGTCGCTGATCGAGCTGTCGCTGGGGCTCGCCATCGGGGCGGTGACCTTCACCGGCTCGGTGATCGCCTTCGCCAAGCTGAATGGCAACATGAGCGGCGCCCCGATCCTGCTGCCGGGGCGGCACCTGCTCAACGTCGCCATCGGGCTGGGGATCGTCGCCCTGATCGTGATGCTAGTGATGAGCGGCGGCGCGGCGCTGTGGGCCTTCTGGGGGATCTTCGCGCTCAGCCTGCTGATCGGCGTGACCCTGATCATCCCGATCGGCGGGGCGGACATGCCGGTCGTGGTCTCGATGCTGAACAGCTACTCGGGCTGGGCGGCCGCGGCGCTGGGCTTCACGCTGGAGAACACCACCCTGATCATCACCGGGGCGCTGGTCGGCTCCTCGGGCGCGATCCTCAGCTACATCATGTGCAAGGGGATGAACCGCAGCTTCATCTCGGTGATCCTCGGCGGGTTCGGCGGCGACGGCGCCGCGGCGGCCGGCGGCAAGGTCGAGACCCGACCGGTGAAGCATGGCTCGGCGGACGACGCGGCCTTCATCATGAAGAACGCGTCCAAGGTGATCATCGTCCCCGGCTACGGCATGGCGGTCGCCCAGGCCCAGCACGCGCTGCGCGAGATGGCCGACACCCTGAA